>CALZIZ010000317.1 GCA_945787465.1 uncultured Desulfuromonadales bacterium | reverse complement strand
GACCTCGATGTTGTGGAAGGCCGGCTGGTGCTGCACCAGGGCCAGGGTTTTGTCCATGATCCGGTGCAGTGATTCGAGTTTTTTCTGGGGAACCCTCTCCTTTGAAAAATCGAGCAACTCACGCACGATAGTTGCGCAGCGTTGAGTTTCGCGAATGATGGTTTCCATGTCAGCTTTCAGAGAGTCATCGACCCGGGGGTCGTCCTCGAGCATCGAGGAGAACATCAGGATTCCGGTCAGCGGATTGTTGATTTCGTGGGCGATGCCGGCCACCAGTTCGCCCAGGGATGCCAGCTTTTCAGAGCGGATCAGCTTACCCTGAATCTGCTGGATTTCCTGGGTGCGGTCTTCCACCTTGGCTTCGAGGGTGTTGGCCCATTCCTGCAGCTCGCCCCGGGTGGCTTTGAGCTTGAGGGTCATCTCGTTGAACGCCTCGGAGAGTTCACCGAGTTCATCGCCGCGGGGGATTTCCGTTCGGTGTTCAAGTTCGCCCCGCGCGACCCGCTGGGTGTGATCGAGCAGTTTTTTTACCGGCCCGATGACGAACCGCTGAGTCAGGTATGTCAGGCTCAGGACGAGGGCCAGCAGCAGGATAACGGTAAAAACCACGATACTGTTGCGGTAGCTGGCGGTCTGTCGCTGCATGGTTTCCAGCGAGACGATGACATCGAGCACGCCGAGAAGCTTGGCCTCTTTGGGATGGAAATGGCAGGCCGCCGTGTAGCAGCTTGGCTGGTTGTAGATGCCGCGGGCCATCCCCAGCACCTGCTGCCCCTTGCGGTCCCTGAACAGTCGGCTGCGGTTCATGGTCGAGGCATGGGTGAGCGGGGTGTCCTCGGCATGGCACATGCTGCAGGCCTCGGCCTGTTTGTCGAGCAGTCCGCCGATTTCGGCCTGCTCGGTGGAGAAAATGATGGTGCCATCCTTGTTGATCAGTCGAATGTGTTCTATGCCCTGCTGGGTGCCCACCTCCTCGATCATCTGGTAGACGCGCTTGCGGTCGTCTTCGAGCATCTGGTAATGGGTTGTGCGGATCAGGGTTTCGCTCAAGGCATCGACATCGTGGATCGCCTCTTCGAGGAAGACGGTTTTCAGGGCTTTGACGTTGATCGCGGTAAACAGCGCCATGGTCAGCAGCAAAATGGCGCCGGTGATGATGGTGAACTTGGTGATCAGATTGAGTCGCACGGTGAATCCCCCTGAATTTCTGACGATGGTGTGTGGTGGCTAATGGTAGTGTATTCACTCTTGGATGGCAAGGCCTTGCGGGGGGACGGTGAGCAAACAGCAGGGAAGAAGAGTAAATTGTTGATTTGTCAGTATTTTGGCAGAATATGTCAAAAACTGTCCGGATCTGTTCCAGGCCAAATCTGCCGTCGTCATCCGGGGCGGACCTGGACGGTGCCGCTGGTGGCAGCAATAACCCATTGATTTATTTTTCAATTCAGTTATTATGGTGCCTGAATTTTCAGATGATGTCTGTGATTTATTTCGCTATTGCTTCCTGCCAAGGTTTTTCTTTCGGGGGGAGAGGGGCTGAAAAGATGCTGCAGATGTCAAAATTGCCATTGTTTGAAACAAACTGAAAAAAAAGGGTAGTTAAAATGTCCGATTCCCTGCGTAGCATCTTGTTGGTGGATGCCGACCGGGCCGCCCGTGAAGGCCTGGCCGTTATGCTCCGCAAGCATATCGGATGCGTGGTTCTGGAGGCCAAAAGCCCCGAAGAAGCTCTGGGTGTCATTGAAAAGCAAGATGTCTCGCTGCTCATCACCGACCTGTTTTTACCCAAGCGAGAGGGTATCGAGCTGCTTAAAAAGGTGCCCAAGGTCAATCCCCAGGTAGCCACCATCGTAAGTATTCCCTACGGCGAGCGGGAATCGATCGTCGAGTCCCTGAAGTTCGGCGCCATTTTCTATATCAACTCCCCCTACGATTACGAAGAAGCCGTTATCGCCACGGCGCGAGGCCTTGAGCACCACGAACTGATGGTCTATCAGCAGAAGCGGGCGCCCAAGATCAGCAAACGTGACGGTTTTCATGGCATTCTCGGTGAATCGCCCAAGATGCGGAAGCTGTTTCAGCTCCTGGAGCGGGTTGCCGCCGATGGAACCAGCACCGTTCTGATTCAGGGCGAAAGCGGAACCGGCAAAGAACTCGTTGCCCGGGCCACCCATGCGCTGAGTCCGCGCCGCAACAAGAATTTTGTCCCCGTGAACTGTGCGGCCATTCCCGATGATTTGCTTGAGAGTGAGCTCTTCGGCTATGTCAAGGGCGCTTTTACCGGGGCCAACCAGTCAAAGATGGGGCGTGTTCAGTACGCCGACGGCGGCACCCTGTTTCTCGATGAGATCGGCGACATGAAGCCGGCCCTTCAGGCTAAGCTGCTGAGGATTATCCAGGAGAAGGAGTTTGAGCCGGTAGGGGGCGTGAAGCCCGTTTCGGTCGATGTGCGCATCGTTGCGGCGACCCACCGTGACCTGGAAAAGGCCGTCGAAGAGGGAACCTTCCGGGAAGACCTCTATTATCGCCTGAGCGTCGTGCCCCTGCATATTCCGCCTTTGCGCGAGCGCAAGGGGGATGTCACGCTGCTGATGGAAAAATTCGTTATGGTCTTCAACCGGGGCAAGAAACTTGGCCTCAAAGGCTTTGCCCCTGACGCCATCACGGCTCTGCAGGCCTACCCCTGGCCCGGAAACGTGCGCGAACTTGAGAACCTGGTGCAGCGCATGGTTATCCTGCATGGCGGCGACGGCATGGTCAGGGCCTCGGATCTCCCGGCCAAATACCTCTCCCATGTTGACCTGGAAGCCATCCAGGATGCTGATCCCGAGGTTAGCGATTCGGGGGGCATGGATGTTTCCATCGACGAAGAAGGCTTTGATTTCAACGCGGTGGTCAGCGATTTCGAAGACCGCTTGATTCTGCAGGCCCTGTCCAGGACCGATGGCAACAAAAAAGAAGCGGCCAAACTGCTCAACCTCAAGCGCACCACCCTGATAGAAAAGATAAAAAAGAAACAGCTCGACAGCTTTTTTAACAAAAAAACGCTGTCCTGAACAAACCTATTTCTTGCTTCAAGAGGGCCGGCGAAAATCGTCGGCCCTTTTTTTATGCACTCATGTGGTCGTGCAGCTTATGGAGCAATTCGTTTGCTTCGATCGGTGTGATCAGCACGTCGCAGGCACCGTACTTGACCGCCTTGAGTACCGCTGAGCGGGTCCATTGGGGGCCGGCCACAACCAGCGGCGGTGTCGGGTTCAGGGCGGACTGAATCTTGATCACCGAGGCAAATCCACGCTCCCCCACTTCTTTCATGACCAGAAAGACCCCTCGAATATTTCTTTCTGCGGTCGCCTCTCTCAGGCTGTCCTGGTAATTAAGACACAGCACCTCTTCGCTGCCCTGGCCACATAGCGGTTCGGCAAAGGCTTGGGCGGTTTCCCGGTCCTCCGAGACCACCAGAATAAGGGTTTGTTGACCGGGCCGGGATGCCTGGGCGGGCATTTCGCTGCCGCCACTTCCACCAAGTTTTGCAGCGGCGGCCTGGGCTGCAGCCTGCAGGGGGGAGAGCTCGGCAGGGGCGTTCCCGGCTTCATCCATCTGTGACCCCGAGGCGGATGAAGGGCCCGGTGCCTTCGGCTCCGAGGTTTCCTTTAGCTTGTTCGCAGCCGCCTGGGCAGCGGCCTGAAGCGGTGAGACGGACTGCAACGGTTCTGCAGGCCCGCCCCCAAGGGTTTCCGCAGCGGCCTGGGCTTTGGGGGCTGCGGAGGGTTCGAGGTCCTCTGCCCCGACAGCAGATCTGGTCTCGGCATCTGGTCCGGATGGGGAGTCGGCACCATCGGCTGCCGCCTGGTCCGCTGGTTGGGGAGGGGTCAGGCCGAAAATATCGCAGGGAAACAGCACCTGCATCTGCCCCAGGGCATTGCCTTCCATTTCCAGGCTGGTGACCGTACTGTAATAGGCGCCTGGGGGCACGGCGTCGGTGGAGCCGGGTGAAAAGGAGTCCAGCTCGGTTTTTTTAAAGTGCAGCTTGACTGTGCCGCGGTCGGCGAAAATGGCGGTGTAGAC
>CALZIZ010000316.1 GCA_945787465.1 uncultured Desulfuromonadales bacterium | reverse complement strand
CTCTACCCATCCTACCGAATGGCTTCTGGCTTCCGGCTCCCGGCTTCAGCCCTCACCACCAAAGCAGCATCCGCAAAAAATCGATGGTGCGGTGGGTGAGAATCCAGATGATCCGCCGCTGGCCCACCTCGACCTTGGCGATGCCGCTCATGCCGGGGCGCCACCACGGGGGCGACTGCTCGGATGAATTGCCACGGAGAAAAAAGACATTGCCCTCATCCCCCGCCTGGGCCACGGGATCAAGCCGCTCGACGTTGACCGGAAATTTGAGCCGAGGCTGACTGACAAAGGCGATCTCTCCGTCTTGCCCGACGGCCAGTTCATGAATGTCCCGTTCATTGACCTTGAGCTCGGCGAAGAGTTTTTCGTTGCGGGCCACTTTGAACAGGATGTCCCCCTGGGCGACCGGCGCGCCGCGCAACTCCTCGAGGTCGCCTTCGACCACAATGCCGTCGATGGGCGAGCGCAGCCGGGCCTGCTTCAGACGGTAACGCACCAGCTCAAGCTGAGCCTTGGCCTGGTCGGCCTGGGCCTGGGCAATCTGCATTTCGACCAGCGAGCCTCTGGCCCGGGCCTTTTCCATTTCTCTGAGGTAGCGGATCTGGTTGGCGATCGCCGCCGACTCTTCAAGCAGCAGATCTTCAGAATCGAGGGACAGCAGCAGTTCGCCCAGCTTGACCTGCTGGCCTATCTTGACGTGAACCTCGTCGATATAGCCTTCAAAGGGCACCGACACCTGCCTGACGTCGTCGCTTTTGAGAATAAAGGGCGCCTCCACCCGGTAGGGCAGCTGAACCACCACCGCCGCAAGGAGCAGGAGGCCGGTCAGCAGCCCTGTGACCTTGGCCAGGGTATGTTCGACCCCCAACAGGCCAGAAGCCGCTTTGCGCAGCCCGTCGCCCAGTTTGGCGCCGAACCAGCGATCATTGGCCTTGAGGTCGGCCAGCCTGCGCGCCACCTGGTCGCACAGAATGCGCAAGCCGCGCACCTCGTCTTCGGCAAAGGGCAACTCTCCGCGCTCGCAAGTCAACACCCCCACCACCTGGCCCTCCAGGCGAATGGGCAACGACAGCATGCATGTCACCTGCTGCTCGCCGGCAAAGCGCTGATGGTCGCGAACCACCGCGCCATTTTCCTCGGCAGGCGGCAGCACTATCTCCTCGTCCTGGTCAAGGGCCTCTTCCATGGCCGCTTCGAGGCTTGAGACGATGTCCATCTTTTTTTCGAAGCGCTCCATGTGGCTGATCGCCTGCAGGTGCACATAGCCCTTTTCCAACCATCCCAGGCTGGCCCGCGCGCACCTGTATCTGGCTGCAGTTTCGTTGACCAAAGTCATGGCCGCCGCCAGATAGTGCTTTTCGTCGTTGAGCAAAATCATCAGGTCGAGGGTATCGGCGATGGCGCCCATGTCTTTCAGGGCCCGCCGGTTCGCCCGCTCTCGCTGGTAGACAGCAGGAGCGTCCGCCAGCAGTTGCAGGCGGCCGGTCATCTGCGTCAGCTCCGCTTCAGAAGTATTGCCGGCAAGAAAGACGATGACGCTTGCCTGGCCCGGGTCTTCGTCCCGAAGTCGAAGCCCGATCAGGGTCAGGTTGGCTGCGCCGCTTCGCAGATGAGCCCAGGCGTTACCCTTTTGCAAGGCTGCAGCAGCGATTTTTTCGGCGGCAGCGAGAAATTGACCGGAGAGGGAGAGAGTATTCTGTTCTTCGGTCCAGGCGCAGCGCTGCTTCCATGTGCTGCTGCCCTCTTTCCGGACGAGCAGAATGCTGGCCCCGGCGCCGGCCTGCCTGGAAGCAAACTCCAGATAAGCAGGCCAGAACTTGCCCGGATGACCGGAGAATTGGTGGATATCTCTGAGGGTTGTTTCGAGACTCAATATATCGATTTCCGGTTATTCGGTCGGCAGGACCATGGTCCCCGTAACGCCCGGGACGACGCTGCCGTCCTTGTTGTCAAACAGGGCCTTGAGCTTTCTGAGGCCACTTGCGGGGTCGACGACCGGGCTGATAAAGACGATTTTCCCTTGCTGGTTGATCGGCTCGCCGCCCGTCTGCAGCTGCAACTCGACGCTGTGACCGAGGTTGAGATTCTGCATCGCACTCAATTCGACATTGGCGACAAAATATACCCGGCTGATATCGACCAGCTTGACCAGCGGCTTGTCCAGCTCGCAATTTTCGCCAAGGCCCACCAGCAGTTCGGCGACGATCCCGGTGAAAGGGGCTCGCAGGCTTCGTTTGGCGAGCTGCTCCCTGGCAATGGCGTGTTCGATCTCTTCGCGTTTCTCGGCCTCCCTGAGCCGGGCCAGCTCCGCTTGAGCGAGAGCGAGTTCAAGCTCCTGGTTTTCAAGCTCTTCGCGGTTTACCGAGCCGGTGGCGTCAAAAAGATCTCGAGTCGATGCGAGGTGCGCCGCCAGGGTCTTGACCTGCCTCGCCGCGGACTCCATCTCCACCTTGCTCTGCCAGATCAGTTTACGCCGCTCAACTTCAAGCCTCTCGAGCTGTTGATCGAGTTCGAGGATGCCCTCGCCCTTGCGGACCCTGGCACCTTCTTTGGCATGAATCCTTGCAATGCGCCCGACGACGGAGATGCCCAGGGGTACATCCTGGTAAGGCTCGGTGATTCCCGAAATAACCAACGGTTCGGCATCAGTATATGTCGGGGCGGACATGCCGCAAAAGACCAGCGCCATCAACAGCACAGAAAACAGCCTGCGACTCACTGCTCCTCGGCCAACGCCTATGTTATCCATGCAACTCAAAGGTCAACCTCCATAATTTCTACGCCATTTTTGACCAGGATCGTGCCCCCCGCCACCTCGAGGCCATGCAGGGCCATTTGTAAATTCACCATATTCTTCAATGCAATCTCCTGCGCTTTGCGATAGCTCTCTTCTTTTTCAAGGACCAGCCGGCTGTTGCTTTTACCTGCTTTGAGCCGGGCCATTTCAGCATCGAGCAATTTTTTGTGAATATCCACCACGCTGCGTGCGTACTCAAACTGCTCCGAGGCGCTGTAAACCTTTTGAGCCTCCGTGTCGACCTCATTGGCCAATTCGACCTCAATCGACTTAAGGCCAAGCAGTGCACGTTTCTTTTCAAGCGCCGCCTTGCGCAGCTCATTGGTCCCCTCGCCGTTGCCCATCAGGGGCATGCGCAGTTCAAGACCGACAGACCAGGTATCGAACTTGCCATCGGTGACCTCGTCCCAGGCGTCTCCCCTCGAAAAATCGAGCCCGTTAAGGCCATAACTCGCTTTCAGGTCGAGCTCTGGCCAGCTCTGGTTTTTGGTGTAAAACACCTTGATGCCGGCCCGTTCCACCCGTTTTTTTGCGGCAAGGTACTCGGGGCGCAACTCAAAAGCCCTCTGCAAAATATCGTGATAGTCGGGTACGACCTTTTCGACGGCGGGTTGCTCCACGGCTTCGAAAGGCGTGGTGCCAGGGACAACGGCGACCGAGAACAGGGAGCGAATCTTGTTCATGGTCTCGAGATGTTGCTGCTGGGCTGCGCTCAGCAGAGCCTTGCGGGAAACCACCCCCGCCATCGATTCAAGAACCTCGGTTTCGGCCATTTTGCCGATTCGCAGTCGCTCGCGATTGTCGCTGAGGATCTGCTCGGCCATTTCGACCGAATCCTCGCGCTTTTTGAGCATCTCCTGAGCCTGGTAATAGTTCCAGTAGGCGACCGCCCCATTACCCAGGGTACGCATCATCTCCTGACGATATTCCTGAAACGCCACATCGGCATCAGCCTCGGCCATGTGGATCCCCGCCCTGGTCGTTTTAACGCCGGCGTTTTTCAGCAACGGCTGGGTTATGCTGGCACCAAGGTACATCCGGTATTCTTTATCCTTGTCCGTAAGGGTACGGGTCAGGGTGTTGGATTCCTCGCGCAGGTTGTAACCGACATTGACTTTAGCTCCGGTCGGCAAAAGGCCCTGCACCGCCGCGTTATAATCCCAACCGCGCTCAGAGTACGTGGCCGTGAAATCCCTGCTGGCCGCCTCCTCGACGGAGTTTTTCTGCCTGTTATCTTCGAACTGAACCGCGCCGACCAGCTCGGGCTCAAAGATCGAGCGGGC
>CALZIZ010000315.1 GCA_945787465.1 uncultured Desulfuromonadales bacterium | reverse complement strand
GGATCTCTTCAGTCAGATCCGCTGGTTGAATTAGTAGGTGATCGAGATGATCTGACTCGACACCGAGGCGGTCGGCAAGGGCTTTGCGCTCCTCTTGGTCGACGCTGTGCGCTCGGCGAAGCTCTTCATAGGAGGTCCCGATCTTCTTAAGCAGGGTTGTATACGCTGCGAAGCGATAGCCGGCTTCTGCGACCTTGTCTCTTGCCCCGAGATGGCTACGCAGCACCTCGATACAGATGCGCACTTGCCTCACCTTTTTCTCGGCCGCCTCACACGAGCCAGGCAACCAGCGAAAAGGCTGGTGGAAGGCCTGTTCGAGATCGTCGAGTCTTATGGAGACCCGCCCGCCTGCATCCCCCGGTCGCATCACGTATTTGAGGGCATAAGCCAGCAGGTCAGCCAGGTAAGCGCGCGGGCTGACCGCTGCGTCGCAGTCCCTGCACTCACAGACTTTCTGGGCTGAGGGTGGGGCTTCCTCGCCGGCAGCAGGAAAACCATTGGCACTGTCAATGAGTTGGTGATGGATAATATTTTCGAGCACGAGAGACTTATGCTCCGACTGCGCATACAAGTTCCGGGCAACCTGCGGACCTACCTCCTTCTCCATTTTGCCAAGGAACGTCATTACCGGTGCGTTGGCAATGTCACTAAGGCTTGTAAACCCCGCGTCAATGAGCTTGGCATTCACCTCGACATCGGGGGATAGGGCACTGAGCTGGGCGTGCGCTTCCAGCTTCTGAATTTCAGGATCGTCGGTTGGGATGGACAAATTTGGCAAACGACTTATGCCTCCAGCTTTGCGGACATCTCCCAAGGTGTGAATGCCATGCTTGCCCAGTTCTTGCAAAATCTCCGGTCCTCGTTCCATCCGAACTGTATTACTGAGTTCCTTCAAGGTCGGATCGAGTATCTCTGGGATGCTTCTTGGCGCTATCGACTCCCTCGGCATCGGAGTTTCGCGGTGCACAGCCGCACGCTCGACTCGCGGAGGCACTCGATTAAGCCGCTCCGGTGGTACATCAACGGTTGTTCGCAATGGTTGCAGGGGAGGAACATCCGGTTTAAAGGTTTCACTGGCAGAGGAACCAGAAACGGGCCGCTCGGCAGGGGCGATGCCGCCTTCTGGCTGCGGAATCGGTTTCGGTGCTATTTCCTCGGTTAGTTCAGATGCCTTCGCGACGACCAGAAACGAGCCTTCCAGGCGCTTCGCCTCCTCTGGTGAGGGGACCTGACGGCCGGCACAGCGGCAGACCGCGGTGTACTCAACGCTATCACCTGCACGAAGGGTGGGCAGACGGGCCATGAAATATTGTGCCTTGCGAGCGGGATCATTTCGGAACCATTTAGCGGGCAGAGTCTGCAGCGGTCCCTGATTGATGCGGAAGAGAATTTTTACGCTGTTGCTGGTATCTATCGGCATGGTGCCAACTGTGATGGTGAGGTTATCTCCCGATGAGATGTCCCCCTCTGGAGCGGGAGCATCGGGGGTTCCGTGCCACAGGGACATGTTTTCATGCTCGATCTTCATAAGTCCGCCTCATCGTATCGATACAACAATGGCTAGGCATTTACCCTTCAGCGGAGGGCACCCAATGGCTGGCACACCCTTGAGGCCCTGCCTTACATACCTCACCTGACTACTGAATCAGCATTGCCTTTACACATTGTCACCTACTCGAAAACCAGCCTCATTACTGCCGTTGTATCCTTCAACCTCAGAGCAAAGCGTTCATATACGCGAAAGCGAAACCGTCCCTCGGGATCCTCCTGCAAGAATACGACGGTTGCATCCTTCCCGACGACGAGGTCCATGGTGTTCCCTCCGATGGAGACCAGGATTCCCGTTGTCTTTCTATCCTTGCCGTCACCAACGGCGGGTAATGTACCTGTCCCATAAAACCCTTCGGCTACCAGCGGATTGATACGGTCTGCCGGCATGATCAACGTGGTCTTCAACGGCGCGAACGTATCCGCATAGGGTTCGTTATGCAGCACCAATGCATAGGGGCCATAATGTGCCTGTGCTAACCCAGTGCCACTTTGGAGACGAGAATAGGCTTCGGAGACAGCCTTAAATGTCTCCTCTCCATATCTCTTGGGCGTCTCCGCGGGATCAAGAGGTGGCACTTTGATAATTTGTCGGCCGGTTTTTGGAACGTTTAGCAGTCCGCTCCCAGCTGGCCCCGATTTCGCTTTAACTTTTCCTTCCCTGAACAAAGGATGCTGTGGCCCACCGTCACCATCAATTGCTGACTGGCCCTGAAAAAGCACCACATCTTCAGCTTGAGACAGAAGATTCGTTGCACGGGTAGCTAAAGTTACGGCAGTACCCAGTTCATCTTCTCGTTCAACCTGCTGAGGTGTTAAGGTGAATTCAACTAGGAGTTCGACAAATGGTGTCGTTGCTGTTTCGTTAACATTTAGAAGTGGCCCATCGACCTCAACAGTATCTGACGGTATGGTCAGAGTATCAGACGATACTGGTCCATATGGGGGGAGAAATTTCTTTGCTACTTTGGTTCGTTCACATTCGTCATGAACCGCTTGACGGACGCGGTTTTTTGCCGCGTCGTCCCAAGGTGTAATGATGTGTCAACACTTTTCCGGACACAAGACTACGCAGCTTTTTGCATCATCTCAAAGACCAGCGGAGCCTCATATCCGTTAGAAGAATGCAGTCGCTGGCGGTTGTAGAAAACTTCGATGTACTCGAATATTGCAGCCCTGGCTTCTTCACGAGTTTCGAAGTAGCAATGGTGAACCAGTTCGATTTTTAGAGTGTGGA
Organism: uncultured Desulfuromonadales bacterium; assembly: GCA_945787465.1. Classification (GTDB taxonomy): domain Bacteria; phylum Desulfobacterota; class Desulfuromonadia; order Desulfuromonadales; family Trichloromonadaceae; genus CALZIZ01. The sequence continues at coordinate 1,301 of CALZIZ010000315.1, read as the reverse complement.
AAAAGCTCTCGGCTACGGCATTATCCCAACAATCACCCTTTTTGCTCATGCTGGCTTTAGCACCGTGGGTTTTGAGGATTTTCCGATAATCGTCGGAGGCATATTGGCTGCCCCGGTCGCTGTGAAAGATAAGGCCTTTGGCGGGCTTTCGCGTCCAGATGGCCATCAGCATGGCGTCATTGACCAAGTCGGCTCTCATGCGTGAATCCATGGCCCAGCCGACCACGGCCCGAGAAAACAGGTCGATGACAACGGCTAGATACAACCAGCCATCGCGCGTCGGGATGTAGGTTATGTCGCCAACATAAACGGTGTCGGGGGTGGCAACGGTAAATTCACGCTCAAGAAGGTTCGGTGCGATCGGCTTGTCGTGATTCGAGTCTGTTGTCACTTTAAATTTCCGCTTGGTTTGGACCTGAAGGTCTTCTTCTCGCATCAACCGGCCGATGCGGCGACGACTGACTGTGATCTCTTCTTTTGCCAACGCACTCTTTATCCGCCGGGTTCCATAGTTCTTTCGGCCTTTTTCGAAGGTGGCAGTGATCTGAGGGCGGAGTTTGTCATCCTCGTTGCTGTGGTCACTTGGAGGCCGATTTAAGTAATCATAGTAGCCACTTCGGGAAACTTGGAGAACTCGACACATCGGCTGGATGCGAAACTCAGTCTGTTGTTTCATCCAGGCGTACTTTATCGACTGTTCTTTGCAAAGTACGCCGCCGCTTTTTTTAAGATGTCACGCTCCTCCTTGAGTTGGGCGTTTTCCCGGCGGAGGCGTTTCAACTCATCATACGGGTGCTTCTCTCCAGAGCCTTTATTGGTCGGAGATTCCGGCTGGTGATACTTTGCTATCCATGTGTACAGCGTGTTGGCATTAACCCCTAAATCTCTTGCGGTCTTGGCAACAGACTGGTCGGACTCAACTGCCAACTTGACGGCATCTTGCTTAAACTGGGACGAGTAACTTGAACTCATAGGACACACCTCCGTTGTCGGGCATAATGCCTGAATTTGTGTGTCCGGGATAGTGTAACCACTTCAAAAGTTACCCGGCTGTCGGGCCGGGACCCGACGGTTTTTAAAGCTGTTTGCTGAGGTGCTGAACAGTTTAAAAAAAATAACTATTCAGACTATGTTCGTCTTGAATAAACCATAAAACCAAACCAAAATCGTCGGGTCGCGCCCCGACAGGCGCCTTCATTTTTGAAAGCCGCCAAAAACGAAGCAAAAACCGGCTTTTTTATTTCTGTCGCGGTCAGTTCGGTATTTCTTTTCATCCTCGCTGCCAGCGAAAATTCGTTGTG
>CALZIZ010000314.1 GCA_945787465.1 uncultured Desulfuromonadales bacterium | reverse complement strand
ATCAGGTTTAGGAATCACGGGAATTGAGGGGGGAGAGAGTGTTTTTAAACTATTAACTTTTGGCGTAGAGGGCGTTTTTGAGGGCGTAGGGGACATTCTATCTTTCCCCAGTCAAGAAAAATATTTACCTCTGTAAAATCAACAGGTTGAAAAAATTAACTGAATTTTCGCGCATGTCTCCTACAGGTTTCATTTCGGCGTTTGTCTCACCTCTTAGCGAATCTTGAGTTTAATCGTTACGAGTATGCGGCATCCCCCGTCCGCTATGGGAGCGGGGCCGCCTCAGCATTCCTTATCCAAGCTGCAAGATTCCAGTGAGAGGCCCAGGTTTGTCCCGCCCGAGGTCATTGCCTCAACGTTCTTGATCGGGCTCTTCTCGCCGCTGTCTGCTTCAGGGCGCGCAGCTATGGCCCGAAGCAGCCAGGATCAAAGACCTCGTTTCGCTTCATCAGGGTCCAGGCGACAACCAACAGTTTGGCTGCCAGTTTTACCCTCATCTTCATTTTGATGCCTCGTTCCAACTCCCGCCCCTTGATCAGGTGGGTAAAGTAGTTGCGGATGGCAGCGTCTTTGTAGCTGGCAATGGTGGCCGCTTGGAACAGGGCGTAGCGTAAGCCTGCCTTGCCTTGTTTGGAGATGACCGGGATGGCGCTATTGCTCTTTTTGCCGCTGCGGGACGCGCTCAGATCGAGCCCTGCTAAGCGCAACACCTGTTTGCGACTGGTAAACCGGTTGGCATCGCCGATGGCCGCCAGGGTCATGGCAGAAATGATCGGGCCGAAACCGGGGATCGTTAGCAAACGATGGTAAGCCGGAAACCGTTGGGCCACCTCTTTGAGCTGCGCTTCCAACTCATGCTTGATCTGCCTAGTCTGGCGGAGCTGCTCGACCAGCATGCGCCCCTCCCAGGCGGCAGAGTCAGGCAGGGCACAGCCAACGGATTCCTGACTCACCTCCCAGATAGAGCGCAGCTTCTTCTCTTGGACAACGTGACGCATATTCAGGTGATGCTGCTGCCGAAACGCTTCGAACGACATGTTGGCGATCTGCGCCGGGGCAAAACCTTGCGCAATGATATCGAGGATCAGACCATCTTGTCCGCCTTGAGGCATCTGCTTGTCCAGTTCAGGAAAATACTGAGCCAGCAGGTTGTTACGAATGCGCATCCGCAGGGCGTGTTCCTGCTTTTTTAACCTGGCCCGATAGGCGAGCAAGCTACGCAACTCCCGCATATCATCTTCAGCAAGATCGTAGAACTGGCACCGTCCTTGGCCGACCAGATCAGCGATGTTCGCGGCATCTTTGGTGTCGTTCTTGTCCCAGCGGCCATCCAGCAAGGCCCGGTTTTTCTTCACGGCAACATTGGAGACATAGACAACCTGTTCGCCTCTTCGGATTAAATGCTCGGCCAAGGGCTTATGATAGGATGCCGTTGGCTCGACACCATAGACGCTGCGCTTCAAACCGTGCTGCGTCATCAAATTGTCCGCCAGATCTAGAACCGCCTTGAAGCCTTGGATACTATTGTCAAAGATCAACTTCTTCCAGAGGGTCTTACCGTTAGCGGTGCCGAAAAAGGCATGGTGTCGATCCTTGGCAACATCAACACCAACTACAAGAATTGATTCAGACCCACGGATTGTTTTTCGCAACTCCATGAATATCTTCAACCTGTCTTCTTTTGTTTTCATGGGAGACCTCCATTGCTATCATTTTTCTTTCATTGTTAGCAGGAAAGGCCGCAAGAAACAGGCTACAATCATGTTGTGATTATTCTTATTTTCCGGGGAGTTAACCTGTTCTTAATGCTAAATATAACGTCCTTGGAAAACGTCCTTGATTTATTGACTTTCTCTGCACCTCAAAGCCAAAGGGGTCTATCATCGAATTTAGCAGGTAGCGGGGCCCCCAAGATCAGCTAAGATTTAAATGACGGGGGTGTGGCTCCTGGGGTCAGTGGCCTGATTCATCAGGTTCACTTGGGCCTGAAATGCCGCCCCCGCCATCTGCATCATCCGATGGGTCCCACCGGGATGGTGCCTTCATGTGGCTCTGTAAGTAGACGAGACCCAAGGATGATGAACTTGGTCTAGCTCTACGAAAGGAGTGCCTCATGATCCCCATCGCCTCCCTTGAAATACGTGTTGGAATCGATGTTGGCTGTCATAACCATAGTGTAGCGATTGGCCTATCTTCCGGCGAGTTGCTGGAAGAGTTTGACATTGACCACCGGCCGGAAGGTTTTCGCAAATTTTTTGATCACCTTGAGAATCAGCAGCAAATCTTTGGTTGCCCTGTTGCGGTGGCCATGGAAGGCTTTAACGGCCACGCCAGGCCGTTAGATACCTTGATTCTTGCCAAGGACTATCGACTATACAATATCAACAACTTGAAGCTCGCACGCTTTAAGGAAATCTTCCCAGCGGCTGCCAAAACCGATGAGATTGATGCTCGCAAGGCCCTTGAGCTCTTTCAATTGCGTGATCATTTGCCCACGGCCAAGGGGGTTCTTCAGGAAATACCCAAGTGCGCCGAGGAAAATGCGATCCTCAAGCGCCTTACCCGCCGCCGAAGGCGCTTGGTTAACGAGCGGGTACGGTTGCTCAATAGCCTACAAGACGACCTGCACGCCGTATGTCCGGGTCTTCTGGGCATAGGGGACGCCCATGATTTCATGCGTTGCTGCTCTCACCGGATTATGCCCTAATGCCGACCATGCCAAGACAAGCCCGCATTGATGCCCCCGGAGCACTTCACCATATTATCTGCCGAGGAATCGAGCGGAAGTCGATTTTCAGGGACAATACGGACCGGGATGATTTTGTCTCCCGGTTAAGCGGTGCCCTCATCGGAGAGGATTTATAGGACGCCCACTTACCCATTAAAGGGGAGGACCCGTCCTATAAATCGTAATATTTAATATCGTAGCCACGGCATCGCGCCTCGAATTCGTTGAAATGACCGCCAACCGCTGGCTTCCTGCCGGTGATCGGATATTCTTTAGAGAAAATCGGACCGGATTTCAATTTGGACAAATGGGGCGTTATGCGAGTTGGTAACTTCCGTTCAATTAGGTTGCGGCATATGGCCTCGGGAGCGATAATTCCAGGACTCTCACTGAATCTTGAAGCTTGGACAAGGAACGATAGACAACGCCGTCCCTGATGCGGCGGGTATGCTCGGAGCTCTCTTTTTCTTCGCGGTGTGGGGGTTGGTCTTTTGCCTGCTTCGCCAGGGAAAGGCGGCGATGATGCGGGGGAGTACGGCCTTCGCGGTGATCGGTCCCATCTTTGAATACTGGCACCTGTCCGACTACTGGCATCCCGAGTACATGATAACGATTTCCCTCGGACGCCTGAGATTCGGCCTTGAGGATCTGCTTTTTTCCTTCGCCTTTTCCGGTATCTGCATCGGCCTCTTCAGACTTCAGCTGGAACCGGGGGAAGATGCCAGGGGCGTCATTCCAATGGGGGAGAGTTTTGTCGAGCGCTTTTTCCTCGTCTGGCCGGGTATCTCTCTCTTTGGAGTGCTGGTTTACAGCTACGGCTTCAACTCCCTTTATGCCATTTGTGCTGGCTGCCTGACCACCAGCGCTCTGGTTCTTTTCAGGCGTCCGGAGTGGACCGCTGCAGCCCTGCGCATGGGGCTGCTGGTTGCGGTGCTGATGTGGTTCTTTTACTGGGGGTACTTCCTGGTGCTTTTCCCTGGCATCCTCGAGCGTTGGTGGGAGCTGGAGGCACTCTGGGGCGTGACTCTGGCCGGGGTGCCCTTGGAGGAACCGCTGTGGGCGCTGTCCGCAGCGCTGTTTATCGGCCCCGTGGGAATCTATTATTTGGATTGAATTCGCCTTACCACGCCACTCTCCAATTATACTTGAAGATGTCTTCGTTGTGCCTCCTTGACAGCCACCAATATGACTCAAATTCAATTGACACGATTAACCAAACAGGACACCGGTATCGCACGAAAATGTGGCAAGGGGCAAAACTTAAGGTCCCTTCAGGGCATTCCTCTCAGGGAGTAAAGATTTTAATCCCGACCAGATCGGCCACCGATCCGAGAGTCATCCGCAAGGCGTTGAAACCGAGCATAAAATCCGCCTCCGAGTAAGTGCTGAAGACATCGGTCGCCTGGTGCCAGTGCGGGTTGGCACCGCCTCCGATCTCCGCGATCCGCTGGTTTTCCCGGACACTGACAGCGGCCGTAAGGTTTTGGAAAGGAACGGAATCCGTGTTGCTCATATCCGATCCCACCTCAGCCGGATAGGAACCCGAAAAGGTCATGTTCCCTCCTTGCAGGGTGGTGGCCAGCGCCAGGGACTGGCTGGTAGCAACTGAGGAAGCCTGATATTCGATGTCGATATCAGCCCCGGGGATTTGATTTGCCTGAGGCGGCAAACCGTGGTCGAACAAGATCATGTCATGCTGGATGATCCCAAGCCAGCTTGGCTCCGGATAAACCCCCGAACCGGGCGGATCCTCGATTCCCTGAAGGGGCGCCCGCGCCTGAACATAGGCCTGGCTTCCGTTGAGCCCGGTCTCTTCGTTGTTCCAGAAAATGAAACGAACCGAAATATCGGTCTGGATATGAGACGGAGCCAAGGCACGGGCCGCTTCCAGTACGAGGGAAACGCCGGAACCATCGTCATCGGCTGCACCGCCGCCGCCCCGGCCGTCTAAATGAGCGGAGACAATGTACATGTGATCAGGAAATTTTGTACCCACTTTGGTGACATAAATACTGTTGCGCGGGGCACCGTCAAAGGTATAAGAGTGGCGCTGAACTGCATAACCGGCCCCTTGCAGTTCCTGTTCAAGCCAATCCGCGGCCGTGTTGTAGCTCTGGGACCCCTGGGTGCGATCGCCAAAGCTGGCCAGGGTTTGGATGTTTTGCTTGAACCGGTTGAAATCCAGGCTCTCCACCAACGTCTGCGCGGCCGCCGTCGGATCTTCGACCGGCTGGAGGGTGATGAACACATCATCAAAAAGAATCTCGGTTGATTCGTCATTGAAGGTTTTCTTGTCATTGTAGCCGCCGATGGTGAGAGCATGAGTCCCTGCCTCTAAGGCACCGAGGTTGACCTGCAAGAACCGCCAACCGGTCGACTCCGGCCCGCCACCGTTGCCGTTGCCGGCGAGCTGATCCACCAGAAATTCCTGACCGGACAGGGTATCGCCGATCCTGGCCCGGACCTGGCCCTGTTCATCATTCTCGTAATCCGATGCCAGGGTCATTTTGTAGCGGAATGAAAGATAGACCTCACCGGCTGGTTCGCTCAAGGTAAAGCTTTGCTGCCAACCACCTGACATGCCGAAGATATCCGTGTCGTCAATTCCACCCAGGCTCACTTGCAATGCACCGCCGAAGAAGCCGCCGGAAGTTATAGGCTCTCCGGAGGCGTAGCCCGGAGCACCGGTACCGAGAAAGGCATCATCAAGATAGGTGAAGCTGTCAGCGCCGCCATCGAAATGAGCCTCCAGAATGGTGGGGGAGGCTTCGCCGGCAACCACCAGTACATTGTCAATTAGAACGGTGGAGGATTCGTTATTGAAGGTCTTCTTGTTGTTATATCCTCCGATTCTAAGGGTATAATCCCCCTCTGCCAGGGTTCCGAGATCGGCCTGGAAAATCTGCCATCCCGTGGTCCGGGGGTTGCCGCTGTTGCCGTCGCCGGCTATCTGGGCCACCGTGACCTCTTGACCGGTGGTGCCCGCAATGCTTACGAGGGCCTGGCTCAGCTCATCACTCTCATAGTCGGGTGTCTGTGTCAGGTTATAGCGGAATGAAAAAACCACCGGGGTGGGAGCAGTCAGGTTAAAGGTCCGCTCCCAGCCCCCTGACATGTCAAATATATCCGCATCATCAATGTCTCCTAAGGTCACCTGCAGGGCGCCGCCGCTGAAACCGCCGGTCGCAATCAGGTCGCCATCGGCATAGCCAGGCTCGTTGGTGCCGCGGAAAAGGTCGTCGCGGTAGATGAACCCATCATTGCCGCTGTCGAAGCCGGCCTCGATTATGACACCCTCCGGAATCGCCCCTGTCACGAGCAGCTCGTCAATCAGGACCTCGGTGGACTCATTATTGAACGTTTTTTGGTTGTTGTAACCGCCGATCGTGAGGGTGTAATTGCCTGCTGACACAATGCCGAGGCTGGCCTCAAAGAGCTGCCAGCCCGTGGTCTGAGCGCTGCCTCCATTGCCGTTGCCAACGATCTGGGCCACAAAGCCGCCGGCCCCTTGGCCAAACAGGGTGCCGTTGAAACCCAGTAAAACCTGGCTCAATTCATCGCTTTCGTAATCGGGTGCCTGGATCAGGTTGTAGCGGAACGAAACGACCACCGCAGTCGGCTCGATCAAATTGAAGCTTTGCTGCCAGCCCCCCGACATCCCGAAGATATCGGCGTCATCGATGTCTCCCAGGATCACTTGGAGTGCACCACCGCTGAAACCGCCACTGTCGATCTGGCTTCCATCAGCATAGCCGGGAGCGCTGGTGCCGCGAAAAGGATCGTCCACATAGATAAAGCCCCCGCTGTTGGCATCGAAACCTGATTGCAGGATTTCGAACTCCTCGGCTGCCGTCACTTTTGGATTCAAGGGCCCAATTTGAATCAACAATAAAAGAAAAGAACTGATAAAGACCCAGATTCCTGAAAAGCGCTTTCTTTGGATTGCTTTCCTGTAAAAAAGGAGAGCGAATCTGACTCGAATATCCCTGTGATCTTCTTTCTGAAGTCCAGTTATTGTTTGTTTCGTCATCCTTGCCCCCTTTCCCCTTGGAATCTCGAACAGTTTCCACAGTCAAAATCAGCCCGGCAGGGGTCAGTGCTGCGATAAGCCAGGTAGAATTCCCGGTCCGGGAAATAAGGGAGAAATCAGAGTTATGGATCCAGGATTGAAAACTTGACGCCGTTCCTTTCGCTGTCCCTATACGCTGAACTCCATCTTTAAATTTGAATCTCTTTATAGAATACCTCAAGCGACAGGGAGGAGACAATAGAAGCGCTATTTCCCAAATCCACCATCTGATAACTGGAAGTCTTCGTGTCGGCAGTTCGATTCTGTCTCTGGACAGCAGAAAGTTCAAGAGGTTAGCGATTTTTCGCTAACCCCTTTTGCTTTTTCGAAGTTACATATGATCCCGCGGAATCTTGCGATCCCAGTTGTTAGAATAAACCCTTTTCTCCCCCTCGTAGGCATCGATTTCCGCCACCAGGCAGAAATCGGTTGCAGTGGAGGTCAGCACCGTGCGGGTCACCGTCTTGACCAGCCAGTTGTTGCGCCTCAGGCTTCGCACCGCCTGCACTTCCCCCCGCACCGAGTTGAATTGATCCCCGCGGTACCGGTAGGTTTCAACCGTCTTGCGCCGCACTTCCAGGTCAATCTCGTTGATCCAGTAGGCCCCTTCATCCTTGAGAACTTCGAGGGTTGAAACATCGCGAGCCAGATCCCTTATCACCTTCCATTCGTATTTTTGCGGCACAAGCAACTTTGTTTTTAGCGGCGGTGCGCCTGCGGCCTCCTGGAAAGATGGCAGCAGATCGTCGTCCGCCCGGGGCGGGCGAACAGGCAGGCAGAAGACGCTGGATGCGCCCACAATGGTTAAGCGCACCGGCTCGGGTGGCGGCCAGGCGATGGGCCAGTAGGAGGTTGAAATGGCGATCCGCAGCCGATGCCCCTTGGGGAAGGTTTGG
>CALZIZ010000313.1 GCA_945787465.1 uncultured Desulfuromonadales bacterium | reverse complement strand
GGGTGCCAAAGACAAAATAAAGGAGCACACCAAGGTCATCTGCTTTAGAGAAGCGCATCAGATTCAACATCCGGTCTCCGGCAGGGTCTTGGGAGTAGAACCTCTGGAATTAGGACTGGCCAAAGTTAAAAAGGCTTACAAAGAATATTCCCGCGCCGAAGTCATTCGCCTCTATCGGGAGTTGCATGTTTTGGATAAGGTAATTACAAAATAGGCGCTTTTTTACGGGCAAAAGTTAAGGCATAACAGACGACGGGGGCCCGAAGTCGACAGATTGAGGTATTAAAGAGCAAGCCCCAAAATAAGGTAAGATTTTTTGAAACGTAAAAATTATCGTTTCGCAAGGGGCCTACAAAGTCTGAATATGAATAGCCCGCCCAATTTTCGGGGCGGGCTATTTCCATGTCTGATGTATGATCTGTTACAGGGAATGGATTTCGTCCCAAAAGCAAGTATGCCCCGGCAAAGCCGGGGCATTAGGATTGCTAGCCCCTCAAAGGGGCTTTAACGCAATCGCTAACAACAAGGTCAAAAGCCCTAATATGGTGGCAGTTCACATTCCCTGAACTGTCAAACTTTAAGGGGCCCCCGGCAAAGCCGGAGGGGGGGGCCTGTTGTACTAAAGAAGATGACCAAGTTTCAAAATTTCTAGGTCCCCTTCTAGGGTGCCTGATGACAGGGGGCCCTCCATTCCAGTTAAAGAGAGGCTATATCCCAGAACCCCATATTTTAGTTAATACATCTTTAAAATCTTGATCTGTCACCTCTTCCAAATTAAAGTTAATGATTGTGAGGTCACCCGGGCCCAACAATGGCTCTTTTTTATCTGCAAAGACTTTTTCGCCTTCCAACTTCAATGCCCAAAGTTCATGAATGGAAGCACTGGAACTTGAAACCGGAATATTTGGTGGTTCGCTTTCATAGTGGCCTTGCAGGTTTGTCTCTCCAACTACCCTACGAAAAGGGGTGTCAAAGATTCGGAATACCCAGTAAATCCTTGCTCCGGCTACTAGGTTATTGTCGACGTACCTCACCTGTCCTTTAATGTGGGTCAATCCCATAAGGATGTCCTCCTTTCTGGTCGCCTTGTCTACGAATTTCTACAGTCAAAAGTCCAACTGTTCACAGACGTAATTGATTTTTGAGTTATTCAAAACAGTTATGTTCCTCAATCAATTCTGGTTACAGCCTCTCTCACCCCCTTTCATTCACATACAGTCAATGGATCTAACAAGAGATGTTTTCAAAAATAGTAAATCGCCGACGCAAATATCAGATGTTGATCGATGTCAGCCCCACTATTTGTAACCAGGTTACCCGTATCGACATCTCTTGCCCATCGGAACTGGTAGGCAGCATCAATGCTGAACGTCTTATGGGTCAGGCCTGACCCAATCGCAACACCATAGAAGTCCTTCACAGAACCTTCTGAGGGTTCGGGGTCGTAAAAAACGCCCCCCCTGACCGGCACGACTATTGTTTTACCTATAAAGAGATATTCCCCACCCAGACGCGCCTGCATGGTGCCCTTAACATCGGAGTCGCCTTTGGGGCGTCCGTCGATAGGACTGAATTTGTTACCCCCACCATCAGTCAAAATGTAGTCGCTCCAATGCGTTCGGTAAACGTCAAAAGCAAAAGAAAGGCGGTCCGACAGTCTGAGCGCAATGCCGCCCCCGTAGGACAAGGGCATATCGAGCTCGACGTCCTCCGTCAGGCGTGTCTCGTTTGTGCGAGTCGTGCCGCCGGATGTTTCGGTTGTGTGAAATGAGAACTCGTGGTGCAGCGAAGCTTCGAAAGGCGTTTTCACGACCGCGCCAATCGTTAAATATTCATTGACGTTCCATAAACCACCAAGGTTCACATTCAGGCCGGTAAAATCCGAATAGCGGTCTTTCCTGAACGTATCTATCGCCACCGGCACACCGCCTACATTTGTCGCACCCCTTTCTGTGAAGGTTTCATCCCAACCGTTGTCCCAGAATAGGTCGTCTGTCCAGATGTTGAGCATAGCTCCAACCGAGAGGTTGGGGGTAACCTGAAATGCTGCAGCCAACCCCAAGGCGCCGACAAAACCGTCCTGGTCGAAACTCTTGTCCTGTACCAACTCTACCGGCCCGGAAAGGAAGTCGAGTGTATCTGTTTGCCTGAAATTGAAACGTCGCTTAAAATCCAGAAGTCGCTGGAAATTCAGGGAGACCACCATATTGCGGTCAAGCAGTTTGAAAGGATAAACAGCGCTCAGGTAATTCAGGTTAAACTCGTCGACCTCGCCGCTATTTTTGATACCAGAGTCCGCGGATGACGAAAAATCTTCCTCTCTCGAGTAATAGTCTCCAACAACGGAAATCTCGGGCCGTTCCAGCTGGATCAGTCCTCCGGGGTTCCAGGAGGCGGCCGTGGCATCGTCTGCGATCGCAATGAATGCCCCGCCCATTCCCATAGCCCTTGCCCCCGATCCCACCGGATTCGGTGACGAAGCTACGCCCACCTGCTGGAAGATGGTCTGGGCACGAAGCGGACTTACCGGGAAAAGAAGAATACCAGCAAGAAGAAAATAAGGTACGATATGTCCCTGTCTTTTTTTCACCCCACCCACTCCCATGAAGGCATAGTTTTTTTGGTTTGGCTGGAACGCACGAATGAGCCTGTTCTCCTGCGTTTATCCGCTAAATCATGTTCTTAACGACTTCACCCCCTTGTCCGGTCAAATCGGAACCTTCGCCCTCAGCACTGGTTCGAAAGCCTGATTGCTAACTGCTCAATCCTTCCCCCCATCAATACCACCAGCATCTGTCGGTGCCGCTTGCGTGCTGAAGTGCCTGGTCTGGCTCTCAACCTGGTCCCCATTTCCATTATCGAGAGCCACTTTCCAGTAATATGCGGTGCCGACCTCCAGGCCAGTCACGGTATGACTAACCATGTTGCTGGAGCTGATAGAAGGAGAGCCGGTTCCCTGTCCGCATGATACGAAGAGCATGGCGGCCGCACCAGCCGTTATTACCATGAGCAGAAGTTTCTGCCTACGTCCCGCGCGGCCTGCGAAGACAATTCCGATCACAATGAGAACGGACACAGATCCAGCGTGGAACGTATCAGTTTCGCCGAGAGATACTAATCGGTTTGTGTTGCATGATCTGAAATCTGCTGTTTTGCAGTAGTACAAATGCTGCGTTACACCGCCTCTTTCCTCACCTGACAGCTGCCACCTGAATTCAACGGTTTCTCCGAAAACCGTGGCGCCATCTTCAGGATGAATGAGCGTGGGGGCGCCAGGCAGCAGTGGTTTGCCATTGCCGATTGTCATGGAGAAGTCGACCTTTAAGACATCTCCGCCTTGGAGAACAACGTTATTGGCGGTCATGTCGCTGTAGCCGGCTGCTGAGGCCGTGATGTCTAGTACGCCGGCAGGAGGTATCATTATGTATTCTCCGTTGGAGGTCCGTACCTCGTTAAAGCCGCTGAGCACAACTGCCCTGTCGATCGCTGCCTGAGAAAGGTTGTCGTGAACGAGACCGTAGATGCAGCCTGTCCCGGTTAGCTGGAGCAGTCCACCCTCTGTTCCTGCGATAAGAGACCCGGCCGCAATCGCATGCACGGCGTAATTGGGTTTACCCAGGTTGAGCCAACGTAGCCCACTGTTTGGCGAAACGTATACCCCGGCCAACCAAGTGCTGGCAAAAATAACATTGTCGTCCTGCCTGTGAAAAGTAAGGTCTGTGACCGAGTTTCCACTTTTCTCTGCCGGTATTTCTTCAAACGAGGGAACCCAGCTGACACCACCGTCCGTACTTTTATAAAGAGGCACGTCCTTGCCGCTGCTAAATCCGGTCCCCGCGTACATTAGATCCGGATTCATGGGGTCGATGAGCAGCGCATTGACGATGACGTTTTGAAGGCTTGTTTTGCTCCAGTCTTGCCCTCCATTCGTGCTCGCAAGAAGATCCCCTGTGGTTCCAGGGGGGAAAAAATTTCCGCCTCCGGCGAAAACCTCGTCAGAATTGGTTGGGTTCACGCTTACGGTATTAAGCGGAAAGTCCTCTGACGTAAAGGTGAACGTTTGATCAAAGGTGTCACCGCCATCGATACTCTTGAAAACCTGCCCCCG
>CALZIZ010000312.1 GCA_945787465.1 uncultured Desulfuromonadales bacterium | reverse complement strand
GCTGTTCGGCGACCTGGTGGAAGGGGATCTGGCCGATAAGGGGAAGTTGACCGAGGTTGTGAATGATTTTCGCCCCGAGGCGATCATGCACTTTGCCGCGGCCATCGAGGTGGCCGAGAGTGTCAGTGACCCTCTGAAGTATTATCGTAACAATACGGCCAATGCCCTAAATACCTTCGAGGTCGCAAGAGATTGCGGCGTAGGCAAGCTGATTTTTTCTTCGACGGCCGCAGTTTATGGTATCCCCGAAACCATGCCTGTCAATGAAACGACACCTCTCAGTCCGATCAATCCCTATGGCGCGTCCAAGATGATGAGCGAGCGACTGCTGGCTGATCTTTCGGCGTCCACCGATGCGTTTAATTATGTTGCGCTGCGCTATTTCAATGTGGCCGGGGCCGACGGGCAGAGCCGCATCGGTCAGGACTACAAAAATCCGACTCACCTGATCACCCGGGCACTGAAAACCGCCATGGGCAAATACGATAAGCTGCAGGTCTTCGGCACCGATTATCCTACAGATGACGGCACCTGCATTCGTGACTATATCCATGTCGATGACCTGGCTTCGGCTCACCTGGTGGCTCTTGAGTACCTGCTTGCCGGCGGTCAAAGCGATATCTTCAATTGCGGCTATGGACACGGTTATTCTGTGCGTGAGGTCGTTGATATGGCAAAAAATGTCACCGGTGTCAATTTCAAGGTCGAGGAGGCCCCTCGCAGGGCGGGTGATCCGCCGGCTCTGGTTGCCGACAGTAGCAAAATAAAAAACGCCCTGGGATGGAAGCCGAGGCATAACGACTTGAAATACATCATTCAAACCGCCTGGGATTGGGAGCAGGTTTTGGCAAAGCGTTAGGGAGTCCTAAGTTGGCTTGGAAAATGCAATCCTTACCTATCAGTGGTGCAATAATCTGAGGTTGCTCTGCACCTGGTCAGGCTTTTGACCATTTTGATTGTTGCAACGACTTTGAATGCTGGCCGAATCGGGCATTAATGACATATTTTGTTACTGATGACGTCCTGGGAGGGATAAGCGTTTTGGAAAAAAAACTGTTTTCAGTACTGTGCCTGGCCCTGTGGGGTTTGCTCAGTCTCCCTTCCTTTGTATGCGCCCAGCAAACCCCTTATTTGAAGGATTTTATCACCGTCGATGTCCCCGATCCGGGTGGTCTGGACGTCTCCGCCGATTACCTGATGATGAACGACGCCATCGACCTGTTCGACTTTCGCGAGGGCGAGGTCGACTCGTCAACCCTTAACGCAAGTCCCGCGCTCGGGGATCTCAAAGGGGGGCGGTTGCTGGTAAATCTGGGCATTTTGCCCAGCACGGGTCTGCATGCAGGCTATACCCGCAGCGAAATTGCGGCAGGCCCTTTTGACTTTACCATCGACACCTGGGAGCTTTACCTCAGGCGCCAGTTGTGGAGCCAAAGCCCCAGGTCTTTTGTGGGGGCCAGTGTCGATTTCGGCGGACGTATCGATCGCGCCAGGGATCGCCACATAACCGATCTTTCTCAGGTTAACCAATTGATCCGGCGTCTCGGCCCCGAATTTTCAGAGGTTTCGGTCTCCAAGGTGAACGACCGCGGCATCGATTTTGTGAGCATCGACAGCGGGGATGGCGTCGCGCTGCTCACGCCCCAGGCCGGCCTGCCAGACTTCGAGGTCTCCTTGACCGATGTGGAGGACTACAGCTTCTTCGGCCGGCTGATCTTGGGGCGGTTTTTTGACGGCGGAGGGGCCCATCTTTTTTTCGAGGCCGGGCGAAGTGTCATCGATACGACAATCGACTCCAATATCGCCCTCTTTCTTCCCGATGAGCAATTTCTACCCGACTCGGTGAACCAGGGCCTGGCAGAGCTGCCCATGGATCTCGACCGCGACGAAACCTATTACAAGGTCGGGGGTAATCTGCAGTTGCAGCTTCCCTTCGGGCTGCTGGGAAATCTCAAGTACGAGTATCTGCGCCTCGACCGTGACAAGGACCTGAGCTTTATCGATTACAACCACATCGTCACAGGCGACCTGATCTGGCCCCTTGGCGAGCATGTGGCCCTTGATCTCGGGGCGACCTACCTGCGGCGTCAGTTCAACGGGGTGATCCCCTTTATGTACAACACATTGTCCCAAACAACCTTCGACCACGATTACGGGTTTGTTAACCTCGGGGTTGTGGCGCGTTTCTACTGAAATAGAGAGGGCGCAGCTGTACATCTATTTTGCCAGCGAAAATCGCTGAGAGTCCATTCATCAAAGGAGGTAAGCAAGATGTTTAAGAAAGAAAAAGGCATGTTGAAAATGTTCGGTTTAGCGTCATTGAGCGCTGCGCTTCTGGTGGCAGGTTGCAGCGACGGCGGAAGTCTGAAGCCCGCCGGGCAGCCCACCACTATTGACCCTGGTAAGGTTGTTCAGGGGCCGGTTATGAATGCGACCGTTATTGCTGACAAACTCCCTTCAAACCAAATCGTTGACGAGGGTGAAATCTCGACCACCACGGACGGAAGTGGGGCTTTTGATTTTGGCGATGCCACCATCGATTACGCGGATGATCCCGGATATATTCTTGTATCCAAAGGGGGCACCGATAAGCTCACAGGAAAGACAGGGAGAACAAATTTTGCTCCTCCCGGTTCCGAAAACATCACCCCTCTGACCACCATGGTTGCTCTGGCTGCTCCGGAAGACCAAGCCGATGTCCAGGCCGCTCTTGAGGAACTGACTGGAGTTGCTTTCGACGCTGACTTTTCTGACGAGGCTGGGGTCCCCCCTGAGGCGCTGAAGGTCGTCAAGGCGATCGAAGCCACTTTGGATCTCTTTGACAACCCTGTTCTGGGTGTTAAAGAGGCTGGCGAGGAGCAGGCGCCGGTGTCCGTACAGCAAGCAATCATGAAGCAGGCCGCCAAGAAGCTGGTTGAAGCCAAAAATGCTGCTGCTGGCGACGCTACTATCACTGAGGTGTTGCAAACGGCTCTTAAGGCAACCACAACTGAAGTTGTCAAGGGTCTTACGGGGACAAACATCAGCGCCGGCGAGGATGCGACCGCCCAGCTTGAATCTGTCGTCGAAGCCCTTGTAAAGGCTGTTGAAGAGGATGTCGATGCTAATGTTGTCGAAACCGTCGATGCAAACGGCAATACGATCAAAACGGTTGTGGAAGCCAATGTTCAAGAGAAGCTCAACGATCAGTCAAACATTGCTGAGGCCCTCGATACTCTCAAGGACGTTGTTGCCACCAGCGTTTCCGTGGCCGAAGTTACGATCGTGGATGCTTTTGACGCCCCGGTGACCGGTACTGCCCCTTTGTTTGCCCAACTTTCTTCGCCTATCCAAGAGTCCTTTGAAACCCTGCAAGCCACTTGTGTTGTTCAGAATACCGCAACGGATCCTGCAATCTATGATAATGAGTCGGTGACCCTGGAAATCAAAGAGGTCGGTCTAGACCGCTTTGTCCGCTTGACGGTATCTGGTTTGGAGGCAACCATTGACGGAACTAACCTGACCGTTGATGACAGCGCCGCCACCTGGAGCTTTGTCGCCAAGCCTGCGAGTTCGACTGCGCAGATCGCGATCACCGACGATGAAGCTGGGCCGATTGCGGGGGTAAGCTTTGGCCCCAACACCGTCTCATTTAACCTGGATTCTATCGAAAGCCTTTTCGACTCCTACGATGGTCTGAGCGCGTATCCGAGCATTCGCGAAACAGGCACCTTCCAGGTGACCATCACTTTTAACGGCCAGGCTCCCATTGCGCCTGTTGTCGTGCCCAACCTCACGGTGGTTGACGTAGAGTAGTTCGATCTGTTCTTGGGCGATGGCCCTTTTTTAAAAAGAACACGCATTGTATGTTGCCCCGGGGCCGGCTTTTTATGCCGCCCCGGGGATCATTTCTATGGCGGCCAGGGTTAAGTCGGCTAATGGAAGGAGCGGAAATTCATGCGGAAATTGTTATTTATCACTTCATTGCTCGTGGTTATGATACTGGGTATTCTGGGAGGCAACGCCCTCGCCGGGGTCGAGCCCGGCTACAACCTCAGTCTCAATGCCGGCGGGCATATGTTCGAGGGCAATCAAAAACTATCCAATCGTCCCTATTATGGTTTGGGCCTGGGTTATAAT
>CALZIZ010000311.1 GCA_945787465.1 uncultured Desulfuromonadales bacterium | reverse complement strand
CACCGCGTTACTGATCAGGTTTTCCAGAACCTGAACCACCTTATGCTCGTCCACCAGGGCATGCCCCGGGATATCCTTTTGCAGGTTGACTTCAAAACGATGGCTGGGATGATGAATCTGGAAATGTCGAACCACCTTGTTCAGGGTCTGGTCGAGGTCGATGAGGGATTTTTCAAGGGGGATGGGCTGGCCCGACTCGATGCGGCTGATATCGAGGAGTTCGCTGACAATATCGCTCAGCACCTCGGCCTTGTCGTAGATCTCTTTGACGAATTCCTTCTGTTGTTCCGGGGCAAAGCCTCCGAACTCGTCTGGATTGAGCAGAAACTCGGCATACCCCAGCACCGAGGTCAGGGGCGTGCGCAACTCATGGGCCGCAGTGGAGATAAATTCGTTTTTCATGCGCTCCAGGTGCCGCTCCTGAGTCACGTCACGCAACGAGATGATGACTCCGGTCTTCTGCTCGTCCCGGCTCTTCACCTCCGAGGTGCAGGCCTGGATGATCTTGGATCCGGCGCCGGTTCGATTCACCAGTTCAAGATCGATCGGCACCCCGAAAGCCCTGCTCTCGACCGTGGCCAGCAGGTGGCCCCTCAGGGCAGGATCGCCGATGGCGTCCTCGACGGGTTGTTGAAACACCTCGGAGAAGCGGATCCCGAGGAGCGATTCGGCCGCCTGGTTCATCAAGACGATCCGCCGCTGCAGATCGGTGACAAACAGGCCCTCGCTGACCGACTTGAGAATGGCAGAGACCCGGTCATGGGCCGCCTCGGCCTCTTTCAGGGCCCGCAGTCGCTCTTCGGCAGCCTGTTTGCGAACCGTAATATCCTTGAGGATGCCGACGATCACCCCCCCCTCGGCCTGTTCCTGGCAGCCCAGCGAACAGGACAGCAGCACAGGGATAGCCCGCCCATCGCGGGCCACCACCAGGGTCTCGTGATTGCGCATCGGCCCGGCTGCAAGCATTTGCTGGCAGGCGCCGTCTTTGAGCAAGGGCTCATCGGGGTGAAAAAGAGAGAACATGGACCGACCGAGAAGCTCCGACTCCGGATAGCCAAAGAGCAAGAGGGCCGCCTGATTCACCTGCGTTATCCGCTTGTCGGTATCGCACACCACCAGGGGATCGATGATCGATTGCAGGATGATATTGAGCGACCGTTGTTCGCTGGTGGCCGTTTCGAGGCTTTCGCTCATGAAATTAAATGAGCGGGCCAGTTGGACGATCTCCTCCTCGCCTCGCAGCTCAAGGCGACGACCGAACTCACCCCGGGAAATGGCCTCGGTATACAGGACAACTCTTTCCAGGTTCGCGGTCAGTTGGCCGCTGAACCACAACGACGCACTCAGCCCGACGATCAGAACCCCAATGCAGATCACAGCCGCAATCAGCCTGAGCCTATGGGGGGCGGCCATGAATTCGTCGTAAGGAAGCACCGCCATGGTCGACCAACCGAGTGAAGACACCGGGGCCAGGGCGAGCACCACCGACTGATCGCCCAGGGTGACCGAGACGAACCCCTCCTGGTGGCCGATGAGTCTGTTCATTTCAGGGCTGGCATCGGGGGAGGTCGCTTGCCGGGTAACCGGGCCGCGGCCAGACGGGGTGTGGATTTCTCCCTGGGCACTGGCCAACGCGACATAGCCTGTCTCGCCGACCTTGGTTTCGGCATAGAGCGAGATTATGGCCCGGATGGGAACCTCGGCAACCAGGGTCCCCACGTTTTCATCGCCGAAATAAAGCACCCGGTTCAGGGCCACCCTCAGCACCGGCTGTTTCAGGTCGCCACTGTATTGGACGGTCGTAAAAACCACCCGGTTCGGTGACTGCCTGGCCTGGCGCACAATCGGCAGGTCCGTCCATACCCTGGTTGTAAGAGCGATTTTTCCTTTAACCAGGCGAAGCTTTTCCCGGCCCTGGTCATCGAGATAAACCAGCATGGGAAAGGTCTCCTGAAACTCGGCCAGGTATTTTACCAGCGGCAGATCACCCAGCTTTCGATGATAATCCTCGATCTCGATATGCTCGAGTTCTCGCCCCAGTATCTGCAGGTGACGTTCAAATTCCCCGGCCGTATCGCGGGCGATATATTCGAGGCTGCGCTTCTGGGTAGCGGAGACATACCTGACCATCATGGTATAGCTCAACACCCCCAGCAGCAACACCGTAACCAGGATGGTAAGCCCTTGGATGCCGAGAATTTTTGCCCGGAATGTCAACATGCCCCGACCTCTGGATCAGGCTCTTGGCAGGTGAACCTTTTGCAAGAAACCGGACTGTTCATAGGTTATTGTCCCAGGCTTAGAACCGGCGTTGGGGAAAAGCTGCAGCATCGGCAGCCTGCAACCAGATGTTCGGCAATGGAAGAACCCGCCGCGATGGAGTCGGGCAGCGCATGGGCAGGAACGGCCCCGGAGGACTGCATGATGGCGTGTGCCTGGGGGCTGAACAGGTATTCGGCAAACTCCCTGGCAAGACCCGTCAAAGGCTCTTTCCAGGCGATGCCCAGAGGAACGCTCAGGGGATAGCTGCGATCTTGTACGTTTTCGACGGTTGGTTCAACACCCTCGAATTGAAACTTCACCAGCGAGGTGTTCAGGGCGCTTGACAGGGGCAGGTAGCCGAAGGTAAATGGGTGCTTTTCAACGGTTTCGAGGGTGGCCGGGGTGCTGTATAGGATTTCACCCGCCCAAGAGGAAATGTCCTTAAATCCGGTAAGGCGCTGCTCGATGATCCTGCGCGAGGAGTCACCCTCCTCGCGATTGGCGACGTAGATCTTATGCTCGGGACAAGCCCCGAGTTGGGACCATGAGGAGATCTTTCCTGAATAAATACCCACCACCTGTTCGGCACTCAGACTGACCGGGCAGGGCCTTTGGAGGTTGGCTGTAAAGACCACCGGTGAAAAGGCAAAAACCCTGTATTTGAGGCCGTGGCCTTGCTCTTCTGCTGCAAGGGGCCGGGCGATGCGGGCCAGCTCGCAATCGCCATCGAGAAGGTGCTTGATGCCGCCGGTGCTGCCGACGCTGGGCGGCACTTCGATCTTCACCCCGGGTCGATTCTCTTCAAAACCCCTGGCCAGCGCATTGAGCAGTTTCTGGCTGTCGCCTGTGCCGGCGACGATGATTTTCTGGTTCGCCTGAGACGGCAGCCCTCCGCATACGACCAGCAACAGAGCGAGCAGCAATTTCACCCATATCCCCATGATCTTTCTTTCCCCCCTAAGGAAAGCGCAGAGACAATGACAGCCCATTAACCCGTTACTAATACAACCTTTACGATAATGCTGTCAACAAGGTTGCGCGATAGGGTTTTAATTACAAGAACTTGTAACTCCATAAAAAAGGGAGGGGAAAAAGTCCAGGGGGAGGTTTGCGAGCCGGCCGGGTCAGCTGCGCCCCTGTTCGGGGTTCCAGTCGAGGGTCTCAAGCCGGGCGGTAAAGGCCTCCAGGGTCTTGGCCCGGCGCAGCGCAGTGACACCGTGCTTCAAAGCGGGATCATCGGTAAAGGCCAGAGTCTCCTTGAGCTTGCACAGCACCTGATGGTCGCCGCAGAAAATCTGCTGGTAACGCCCGGTCAGCTCCTTGAGGTAAGAGCGCAGCTCAGCAACACGCTCTGCAGGTTGGGCCTGCTGCGGGGCAATCCCACGCAACCGGCTAAATAGCCAGGGGTCGGCGATCGCCTGGCGCCCCAGCATCAGCCCTGCGGCAGCGGTCTGTTCAAGAACCGCCTTGCCCACCGCGGCCGAGGTGATATCGCCGTTGGCGATCACCGGCAGGCGGGTCTGGCGAACCACCTCGGCGGTGATCCGATGGTCTGCGCTGCCGGCGTATTTCTGTACCACCGTGCGGGGGTGAAGGATGAGAAAATCGACTCCCGCATCCTCAAACATCTGCAGCAACCCGAAGACCTGTTCAGGATCGTAGTAACCGGCGCGCAGCTTTACCGAAAAGCTGCCGCGACTTGCCTGGCGCAACGCCGCCAGCAGCTCGGGAAGACCGTCAGGGTCTTTGAGCAGGGCCCCTCCGGCGCCCGTAGGGGCAGCCCATGTTGATGTTCAGATGCACGGCCCCGGCCTCCTGGGCCACTTCGGCCGCCGCCACCAGCCCCTCGGTTTCGCGGCCGATCAACTGCACCACCAGAGGCACCTGCCCGTCCTGGCTGGCGATCTCCATGCGATCGGTGGCCGAAAGGGGTTTGCGGGACTTGGGCCGCACCCGGACAAATTCGGTAAAGACCACATCGGGCCGGACCTTCTCGATAAACAGCGCGCGAAGCGCCCGGTTGGTCAGCCCCTGCATGGGGGCAAGCATCAGGGGCGTGGTCCCCGTTTTCCAGGGAAGGTTCGATTTTTCGGTCATGCTGTTTTCATCTCATCAGTTTAAGGATTTTCCCTAAGGGCCATCCGAGGAAAAGCCCTGGATTGCACCACGAAGATCACGAAGGCCACGAAGACAGCAAAAAAGGCGTCCCTCCTATTTCAATGTCTTCGTAAGAATAAGAAACCAGCTCTCAGATCGAAAATAACATCGAATAGGTTTACCCCTTCGTGCTCTTCGTGTTCTTCGTGGTAAAAGCTGGTAGATGTCCCTTTATCTTAACGGATCGAACAGGTACTCCAGGCCGTTCACCTTGATTTCATAAACCGCCTGCAACAGTTGGCCCAACTCCCCCTCCGGGAAGCCCTGCCGGGAAAACCAGACGACATAGGGCTCGGGCAGGTCGATCAGGCGCCGCTCGGCGTATTTGCCGAAAGGCATGCGGGTGCGGGCCAGTTTGAGCAGGACATTGGCATCGAATACAGGTTC
Organism: uncultured Desulfuromonadales bacterium; assembly: GCA_945787465.1. Lineage (GTDB taxonomy): Bacteria > Desulfobacterota > Desulfuromonadia > Desulfuromonadales > Trichloromonadaceae > CALZIZ01. Next base: position 335 of record CALZIZ010000311.1, on the reverse strand, counting down.
CATTGGATCTCGAATCAGCAAAAGGAGTTAGTTTCGGCACCCTGCAGACGATCGAGGATGCGGATGAAATTGCGGGTCAGCACTGGGTGAAAATCCCTGCCGGCCATCTCCAGCATCATCGCGGCAATCTCGTTGTAGTCTACCGACCCGCGATAGGCCCGTTTTGTGCGCAGGGCATCGAAGAAATCTGAGATGGTGGTCATCTGGCTGCACAGGTTCTGCTGCCAACCCGGTGCAACCTTCGGGTAACCGCTCAGGTCGTACTTCATATGATGCTCAAAGGCGGTCACCACCGCCAGCCGAGAAACCCCCGGGGTATCGAGCAGGCGCTGGGC
>CALZIZ010000310.1 GCA_945787465.1 uncultured Desulfuromonadales bacterium | reverse complement strand
ACCCAGAATGCCGATGTCTTTGTCGAAGTCAGCGGCATCCTCAAGGCCCACGCGGCCAATCTGCTCAAGGTCGCAGGGGATCTGCGGTTTCTCTCTTCCGGCCCGGATGCCGGGATCGGGGAGCTTCAGCTTCCGGCCCGCCAGGCCGGATCCTCAATCATGCCCGGCAAGGTCAACCCGGTTATTCCCGAGGCCGTTTCGCAGGCGGCGATGTCAGTTATGGCCAACGACCAGGCCATCACCCAGGCCTGCGCCATGGGGCATCTCGAGCTCAATCCCTTTTTGCCCCTGGTCGCCGATGCGCTGCTCGGCAGCCTAGACCTTTTGACCAACGCCTGCTCGATTTTTCGACGGCACTGCATCGAAGACCTCAAGGCCGACGAGGCGCGTTGCCGGCAGAGCGTCGAAAACTCCACCGCAAGTGTCACTGCCCTGGTGGAGCTGATTGGCTACGGGGCTGCGACAGAGCTGGCACGGGCCGCCGCCGAAGAAGGAAAAAGCCTGCGCCACCTGGCCCTGGAGCGAGGACTGGTCACGGTCGAAGAGTTCGACGAGCTCATATCGCCCGACAGGGTGACCCGCCTCGGGGCCCCGTTGAAACTCAGATGTGCCGGTAGGAGTGAGGGGGGAGACGCGAATCACGTGTTACCCCGCACCAATGACCTATTCAAAAACGAATCAGGAATGAAGAGGACGCGACAGTGAAAAACACACCCAAAGGGTTACGCCTGCATATCGGCTTGTTCGGTCGCCGCAACGTCGGCAAGTCATCGCTGCTCAATGCCCTGACCCGACAGACCGTCTCCCTGGTGTCCGATGTTGCCGGTACCACCACCGACCCGGTCGAAAAGCCCATGGAACTGCAGCCGATCGGACCGGTTGTGTTCATCGATACCGCCGGCGTCGACGATATCGGTGCCTTGGGCGAGATGCGTATCCAGCGAACCAGGGAGGTTTTTGACCGTACCGACGTTGCGGTTATTGTTGCGGTAGCCGGGGAGTGGGGGGCTTTCGAGGATTCCATTCTTGAGGAGTTTCGCGACCGCAAAATCCCGGTGGTTGTGGTTTTCAACAAGGTCGATCTTGCCGGCAACGACGGAACCCTGCCTGATCGCTTCGAGAAAATGAAGATTCCGTGGGTGCACACCTCGGCCAAACAGGGCAAAGGTCTCAACAATTTGCGCGAGGCGCTGATCCGGGCGGTTCCCGAGGATTTCATCAACGCTCCTGCCATTATCGGCGACCTGGTCCCGGCCGGAGAGCTGGTGGTGCTGGTGGTTCCCATCGATCTGGAGGCTCCCAAGGGGCGGCTCATCCTGCCCCAGGTCCAATCGATCCGCGACATTCTCGACAACGACGCCTATTGCATGGTGGTCAAAGAGCGGGAGCTGCGCGACGCCCTCGATCGCCTCAAGCGTCCTCCGGCGTTGGTGGTGACCGATTCACAGGCCTTTCTGAAGGTCGCCGCCGATACACCGGACGAGGTCCCGCTGACCTCGTTTTCCATCCTCTTTGCCCGCAACAAGGGCGATCTGACCGAGCTTATCCGCGGAACGATGGCGATCGAAAACCTCCAGGCCGGGGACCATGTGCTGGTCTGCGAGTCCTGTTCCCATCACCCGATGGGAGAGGATATCGGCCGGGTGAAGATTCCCCGCTGGCTGCGGCAATATGTTGGCGGCCAGCTGGAGTTTACCCACGTCCAGGGCCATGACTTTCCCGAGGATCTGAGCCGCTATCAACTTGTCGTCCAATGCGGCGCCTGCATGTGGAATCGCCGGGAGATGCTCTCGCGCATTTTCCGCTGTCAGAAGGCCGGGGTGCCGATCAGCAACTATGGCCTGACCATCGCTTATTCCCTGGGCATATTCCCAAGAGCCCTCGGTCCATTTTCGGCCGCCGCTGAAGTCTATCGACAGCATTGTCGATCCGTAGCGGTCGGTTAGGAGGATTATTATGAAAACAAATATAACCATTTGTATGGGCAGTTCCTGTTTCAGCCGTGGCAATCGTGAAAATCTGGAGTTGATCAAGGCCTATCTGCCGATGCACGGAATCGATGCCCGGGTGAAACTGGTAGGCTGCCGCTGCGAAGGGCAGTGCACCAGAGGGCCGGCCATCCGGATCAATGACCGGATGTTTTGCGGGGTGGATCGAGGAATGCTGATCGACCTGCTGAATCAGGAGCTTGAAGATCTGAAGGAAGGCGAACATGGAACATCAGTATCCGGTTTACACGGTCGAGACAGAGTGCCAGGACTGCCGCAAGTGCATTCGCCATTGCCCGGTCAAGGCGATCCGGTTCGGGCAGGGGCGGGCTTGCGTTGATCCTGAGCGCTGCATCGCCTGCGGCCAGTGCGTAGCCGTTTGCCCCGCTCAGGCCCAGCGGGTTCGAGACGACCTGGGGCGGGCCAAAAACCTGTTGCAGCGCAAGGAGCGCGTCTATGTGTCGCTGGGGCCTGGCTATGTCAGCGAATTTGCAGGAGTGGAACCTGCGAAACTGATCGCGGGCCTCAAAGCCCTCGGCTTTGCCGGGGTCAGTGAATCCGCCCTCGGCGCCCAACAGGTTTCGGCGCAGGTTGTCGATCGCTTGAAAAAAGACCGCCCGACCCTGAGCCTGTCTTCGGCTTGTCCCGCCGCGGTGGGCTTCATGCACAATTACCTGCCGACTCAGGCCAAAGGGGTTACTCCTTTTCTTTCCCCCGTTCTGGCCCATTGCAGGCTGCTGCGCAGGGCCTTCGGCGAGGCTGTCGGCATTGTCTTCATCGGTCCCTGCGTTGCGCATAAGCTCGAGGCGGACCGAAATCCTGAACTGCTCGACATTGCTCTGACGTTTCAGGAACTGCAGCGCTGGCTGCAGGAGGTGGAGTTCGAGCCATTACGAGCTGTCTCCGAGCCGCAGGAGCGATTCATTCCCGAGCCGGCCTGCGAAGGCGCACTTTACGCCGTAGAGGGCGGCATGAACGACACCCTTCGCATGTATGGCGGTGTGGACGAGGTGCGCTTTATGTCCCTCGCCGGCATTCGCAATATCGAGCGCTCCCTCTCTGGACTCAGGCTCGAGCAACTGAATTCGTCGGTTTTTCTGGAACTGCTGGCTTGCCAGGGCGGTTGCGTCAACGGCCCGGGCGCAAGTGTAAAGCACCCGGGACTGCTCAATCGGCTGGAAGTTTTAAATCGTGTCAAGGTCTCTGCCCGGCCCCTTCAGGCAGCAGAACTGGTGGACATTTCGGCAGTTCACCGGCAGGACCCCATTGCCGTGCCGCGTTACGAAGAGGATCAGCTTCGGGGCGTCTTGCAACGGATGGGGATCGAGCAGGCGGAGGACGAGTTGGACTGTGGCGGCTGTGGTTACGAGACGTGCCGGGGCATGGCCCAGGCCCTTTATGAGGGGCGTGCCGAGGCAGCGATCTGTCCGCGTTATCTGCGCAAGCAGACCCAGAAGAAAGTGAATGCCCTGTTGCGATGCATGCCCTCCGGGGTGGTGATCGTCGATGCCGAACTGAAGGTGATGGAGTGCAACGAAAACTTTGCCCGGATGTTTGATGAAGAAACCCATTCGATCTATCAGGCAAGGCCCGGCCTGGCAGGGGCGGTGCTCGAAAAGTTGATACCCTTCGCCAAATATTTCCGCTCGGTGCTGGACACCGGCCAGGATATTTACCGGGACACTTTACGCCTGGGAAACCGCATTTTCAATATTGCCGTCTTCACCATTGAGCCGCATCGGGTGGTCGGCGGAGTTGTTCTGGATGTGACCAGCTCCGAGATGCCTCGCGTCCAGATCGCCCAGCTTGCGCAGGAGGTCATCCGCAAGAACCTCGATATGGTCCAGGAGGTTGCCTGTCGCCTGGGGGAAAACATGGCTGAAACAGAAATCCTGTTGCGCTCGCTGGCCGAAGGGGATGTCACGGATGATGGCGGGGAGCAAGAGGAGGTCGCATCAAAGCCGGCATGACTTCGAACCTGTTTGTCGAAATTGAATCCTGGCAATGCCAGAAGCATGGCGAGGACATCTGCGGGGACACCTTCCGCTCGCGAAAGGTCCGTGGAGAGGGGCGGGTGATTTCCGTGCTCTCCGATGGCCTGGGCAAAGGGGTCAAGGCGAACATCCTTTCGACCATGACGGC
>CALZIZ010000309.1 GCA_945787465.1 uncultured Desulfuromonadales bacterium | reverse complement strand
CTGGAATACCAGCCAAGCACCAGAAAGCTCACCTTTGCCAGCGCCGGGCACAATCCACCGCTGCTTTGGCGTGCAGCATCCCAGGCATTTGAATATCTGGACACCGAAGGCCTGATCCTTGGCGTTAAAAGGAAGGTCGATTTTGAAGAGCGCCAGACGGTGCTGATGCCCGGGGATATGCTCTTACTCTACACCGACGGTATTACCGAAGCAGAAGACCCCGAGGGCGGCTTTTTCGGTGAGGACAGGCTTTGCGCATTGCTGCAGGAGCATCACCACCTTGCTCCGCAGCAGATCATCGACAACCTGCTGAACCAGGTTCGACTTTTTACCGGAAAGCAAAACTTTAACGATGATGTCACCCTGGTGGTGATGCGGGTAAATCAATAAAAACAGGGCCTTAACAGCCATGGAAAGATTTTCGACCACTGGAAAGTTTTCTTTCCAACCCAAGAGTGTCAACGTGTTTTCGGGCTCTTAGAAGCAAAACAAGCTTTTTTTGGCACGTTTTCTTGCCACCTATAACCTCCCCCTCCTCCACCAGACACCAGCCTCCGGCCTCTTTTGGAGTGGCCCTGGCCCACCAGAAGGAAAAATCCCGATTTTCCGAAAATTTCCTGCCCCACCGCTTAACCAACCCTAATCACAACAAAAAACGCTGTTCCCAAACTCCACTCCACCCATCCAACCATCTCCCTAAGCCCTCTGGTTCTGCTGATTTGGCAAGCCCCTTGCTCATAGGTAAAAACAAAACAGCGTTCCATGACGAGTCCAGAGGGACCATCATTCACACAAAAGGGAGAAAAGAAATGATCGTAGGAATCCTGAAAGAAATCAAAGCCGAAGAAAACCGTGTCTGCATGACCCCCGCCGGGGTCGAAGTGATGAAGAACAATGGCCACAGCGTGCTGGTGGAAAAGTCCGCCGGGATCGGCAGCGGCTTTAACGATGAAGCCTATGTGCAGGCTGGCGCTGAGGTCGTCGAAACCCCCGCCGAGGTCTACGGGCGCGCCGATATGGTCATGCACGTCAAGGAGCCCCAGCCGTCGGAGTATGACATGATCCGCGAGGGGCAGATCGTTTTTACCTACTTCCACTTCGCAGCCTCCGAGCTGCTGACCCAGGCGATCATGAAGACCAATTCCATCGCCATCGCCTACGAGACCATCACCGGGCCCGCCAACAGCCTGCCCCTGCTCACCCCGATGAGCGAAGTGGCAGGGCGCATGGCAGCCCAGCAGGCGGCCAAGTACGCTGAGCGGGCCCAGGGCGGCCGCGGTATCCTGCTCGGTGGGGTCCCCGGCGTTTCGCCGGCAACGGTGTTGGTCATCGGCGGCGGGGTGGTCGGCACCCACGCGGCGCAGATGGCCTGCGGCCTCGGCGCCAAAGTCTACCTGCTTGACACCAGCCTGGACAGGCTGCGTCACCTCTCGGAAGTGATGCCCAAAAACTGCTTCCCGATGATGTCTTCGCCAGCCACGATCCGCGAACTGGTACAGGAAGCCGACGTGGTGATCGGTGCGGTGCTGCTTCACGGAGCCAAGGCTCCCAAGCTGGTGAGCAAAGAAATGCTCAAAACCATGAAGCCGGGTGCGGTGATGGTCGATGTGGCCATCGACCAGGGCGGCTGCTTCGAGACGTCCCGCCCGACCACCCATGGCTCCCCCACCTACATCGTCGATGGCGTGCTTCATTACTGCGTTGCCAACATGCCGGGCGCCGTGCCCCTGACCTCTACGGTGGCGCTGACCAACGCCACCCTTCCCTACGCTGTCGCCATTGCCAATAAAGGCTGGCAGCAGGTGGCCCAGGACAATCCCGCCATCAAAGCAGGCATCAACGTTGCCTGCGGCAAGGTGACCTACCAGGGGGTCGCCGAGGCCTTTGACCTTGAATACACCTCCGTGGACTCTCTGCTTGAGGCCGCAAAGGCCAGCCAGGCAGCTTAAAGCCGATCAAATCATCGCTTTTGGGGCGGGGGTCCATGATGAACTGGCCTCCGCCCGCTTTTTCTGCCCTCTACGGAGAAAATAAATGAGTAATCTGCTACAAAACCTCGAAGCAATCATCGGCCAGATCGGCGGCTGGATCTGGGGCCTGCCCATGATTATCCTGCTGGTGGGCACCGGTCTCTTTTTGACCTTCATATTGCGCGGCCTGCAGTTTAGAAAACTTGCCCACGCCCTCTACCTCGGGCTCATAAAACGCAAAGAGCCCGGCGACCAGCCGGGCGACATCTCTCATTTTCAAGCGCTGATGACCGCCCTTTCGGCAACGGTCGGCACCGGCAACATTGCCGGCGTGGCCACCGCCATTACGGTCGGCGGTCCCGGCGCCCTGTTCTGGATGTGGGTGACCGGCCTGGTAGGGATGGCCACCAAGTACGCCGAAGCGGTGCTCGCGGTCAAGTACCGGGTCAAGGACAAGGCGGGCAACATGTGCGGCGGCCCGATGTACTACATCTCCCGCGGCCTGGGCTGGAAGAAACTGGCCAAGTCCTTCGCCTTCTTCGGTGCGATTGCCGCCTTCGGTGCCGGCAACCTGGTGCAGTCCAACTCCGTTGCCGCGGTCATCGACGCCAACTTCGGCATCCCCACGATCGTCACCGGGTTTGTTCTCATGGTAGCCACCGGCGCGGTGATCATCGGCGGCATCAAGAGCATCGGCCGCATAACCGGACTTCTGGTGCCGATCATGATCGTCTTCTATATCTTCGGTGCGCTGGCGATCCTGCTGCTGAACATCGACCAGGTCCCTGCCGCCCTGGCCCTGGTCTTCGAAAGTGCCTTCAATCCCACGGCCGCCAGCGGCGGTTTCCTCGGCGCCGGCGTCATGCAGGCCCTGCGCATGGGGGTTGCCCGGGGCATCTTCTCCAACGAGTCGGGTCTGGGCACCGCGCCGATCGCCGCCGCAGCCGCAAAGACCAAGCATCCCGTCACCCAGGCGCTGATCTCGATGACCCAGACCTTCATCGACACCATCGTCGTCTGCTCGATGACCGGGCTGGTGATCATCATGACCGGCACCTGGACCTCAGGAACCACCGGGGCGGCTCTGACCTCAAACGCCTTCCAGGCCGGCCTGCCCGGCACCTGGGGCAGCCTGATCGTGGCCATCTCCCTGGTGCTCTTTGCCTACTCGACGATTGTCGGCTGGAGCTATTACGGTGAGAAATCGATCGAGTACCTGCTGGGTGAAAAGAGCGTCAAACCCTACAGGATCATTTTTGCCGCTGTCGTCTGGGTCGGTGCCACCATGAAGCTGAGCCTGGTCTGGGGCCTGTCCGATATCTTCAACGGCCTGATGGCCTTCCCCAACCTGGTCGGCATCATCGCCCTGTCGCCCATCGTGGTCAAGGAAACCCGGTCTTATTTTGCGAGCAAGACCGCTGCCCTGGAGCAAGAGGTCGTCGGCCCCCAGACAGCGGCCCCAAAGGCCTGACCAGAGCGACTGGTTTTCGGGCTAACGCTACCCGTCTCCCCATGAAAGACACTGCATTTGCGGCTGGACTCCCCGGATCCAGCCGTTTTTTTTGCCCTAAACGCCCCCTTGGGCCAGGGAGCATCTCTCAGGAAGAGGCAGAGCAAAGGTCACCCTGGTCCCTTCGCCGGGCTCACTTTCAACCCAGATGTGCCCATGGTGCGCCTCGATGATGGTTTTGACGATACTCATCCCAAGCCCCAACCCGCCGAGAGCGGTATTGGAAGCATCGGCCCGGTAAAATTTGTCAAAGATCCTCGTCAATTGCTCTGCCGTCATTCCGTCGCCCTGATCGGCGACGCAGACCTCCAGGCGCTCTTCGATGACCTCGGCAGAGATCCGGACCCTGCTCTCTGCCGGAGAAAACTTCACCGCGTTGCTGATGATATTCTCCAGCACCTGTTCGATCTTTCGCCTGTCACCCACGAGCTCCGAGGCAGCCTCGGGCATGGCAACTTCAAACCGGCGCCCCGTCTCAAGCTCGTATTGAGCAACCACCTGCCCGACAAGAGAGCAGAGATCAAACTCAGCCGGAGCCAGGGAGAACCCGCCCCAGGTCGAGCAGATCGTCGGCAATCTGCTTCAGACTGTTGGCCTTGTTGAAGATGTGCCTCAGGTAGTCGCTTTTCTGCTGTTCGTCAAGGCCGATGTCGCCGGCATTAAGCAGAAGCTCCGAAAAGCCGAGCACCGAAGTGAGCGGTGTTCTCAGCTCATGGGCTGCGGTGGATATAAATTCGGTTTTCATCCGATCGAGTTCCCGGTCGCGGGTCACATCGTGCAGGGTGGTAATGGTGCCGGATAACTTGCCCTGCTCCCCACGCACCTTTGTGGTTCTTGCCTTGACCACCCGAACCTGACCGGAACGTGGATTAGTCAATTCAAATTCAACCGAGCCCCCCTCAGCCCCGCCCCCGATGGTCTCATGAAGCTGCCGGCAAAAGGCCTCACTGGGCAACAGCGTTTCGACAGGCCTGCCGATTGCCTCCTGCGGCTGCAATCCCAACCAGACCTGGGCGAGCCGGTTGATCATCATCACCCGGTTTTCCCTGTCGGTCACAAACAGGCCGCCCGCGACGGATTTGAGGATCGAGTCGATTTTTTCTCTAGCATCCTCGGCGACCAGCAGAGCCTTTTTAAGGGCCCCTTCGGTTTGCTTGCGTTCAGTGATATCGGTCACCAGACCTTCAAGGGCAAGCAGTTCTCCATCTGCGCCGTAAATCCCCTGGCCTTGTTCCCAGACCCAACGCTCTTCGCCGCTGCGGGTTTTGATGCGGTACTCAAGTTGAAACGGACGGCCCTCGGTCAGGCCCTTTTGCACCTCATCCCTGACCTGTTGCCTGTCCAACGGGTGAATGACCTGGTTGTAGGACATGATCCCATTGACAATGAGTTCTTCTGCGGCATACCCCGTCAACTCCGTTACGCCCTGGCTCATGAACTCCATGGTCCAGTCCTGGTCATTCCGGCACCGGTAAGCCATGCCGGGAAGATTGTCCATCAGGGTGGCAAGACGCCGCTTGCTTTCCCGCAATTTTTCTACCACTCGTTTACGGTCACTGATATCGCGAAAGGTTCCGATCAGGGCGCTTTTGCCAAGATCGACAAAGGGGCGCACACTGACCTCGACGGGAAAATACGAGCCGTCCCTTCGCCGGTGAACGGTTTCGAATATCAGCCGCCCACTGGCTTCGATCTGCCTCACCCGGTTGGTGAAGTTTTCCGCCCGATCCGGAGACAGCAGATCAGGCAGGCTCATCTGCAACAACTCCTGCCGGCTGTAGCCGAACTGCTCGCAAGCGGCCTGGTTGACCGCCAGAATGGGCCCTCCAGGCTCGAGTATATATGCGGCGTCGTTGGAGTTTTCAAACAGCGCCCGGAATCGCTGCTCAGACTCTTGCAGCTTTCTCCGCGCCTCAAGCTGCTCCAGTTTTTCCACGCCCATACGGATCAATAGATTGACCAGGCCGGCGTTGAAATCGAGGATGTCCCCGACTTTCTGGCGAGTGAAGATCGGCACTGCCCCAAGGGCGGCCAGGTAAGCCTCTTCATCAAAACCGAACTGGCGGGCCTGGCGGCGAAAGAAGGCGACATCCGGAGGTTTATAGAAGAACTGACCGAGAAAAACCGTCGCCAGGTGCTGCCCTTCGATCACAATCGGCACCCCGATATCGACCATGCCGTTGCGGCATTGGTATTCGATGGGCTGGCCATCGAACACGCCCTCCTGCTGCCCGATGTGATCGCTAATATAGGCGTCGCTTTCCCGGCAGCGACGAGCGGTTTCGGGGTGCTGGCGATGAAACCGAGTACAGATATCCTGCCAGCCGGTGGCCACATGAACGGTGCCGTCGATATCGATGATCCCTGTGGGAATCCCTGAGGCCTTCCAGAGATTCTCCATCAGC
>CALZIZ010000308.1 GCA_945787465.1 uncultured Desulfuromonadales bacterium | reverse complement strand
GCCCCTTGCTGCTAAGGCATATTCTGAGAGCCGAAGGGAGATGGCTGTCGAGCGTGGCCTGGGTGAGAATCTTGCCAAGGCCCGTGCTGCAAAAGCAGCGCAAAAGAAGCCCGTAAAAAAGAAAGCTACTGCCAAGAAGACTGCAGGAGCCGAAGAGAAATAAGAAGTAATATTCGATTAGTCATCGGTGGATTGGATGAGCACGACTACGTCCTTTGACACCGGAGAACGACAAACGGGCAACTCCTTTGAGCTGCCCGTTTTTTACTTTCAAGGAGAATGCTCCTAATGCATCCGTGATTTTTTGAACAACCCCTGCCAGAAACTCGCGCGCCGTCTCTGCGAATCATTTAATCGGCCCGTATTGGCCGAACGAAGCATGGTGGCCAGCAGGTGACGGCGGATGGCTTCTTTTTCCCCATTCTCGATGACATCCCTATCTGCCATAAAACCTCCTCTTCTTTCAGCTTCGCTGCCGAACTGTTTTTAGTCTCTCATAATTTTCGTTCGGCTTGGCGTGGAGCTTCCCTGTCTTACCCGGCGGCCGCCAGGCGTGAGCTAGGCTCAGCTTTTCTTGCTGGTCTTGGCGTAGAAAACCGAGTACTGCTGGACGACCTCGGTGCTTTTGCAGTTCGGGCAACTGATCGAGGCATTGTCGTGTTCCGCCATGGTCATTGTCAGGGTGAATTCCTTGTTGCATTTCTGGCAGCGGTATTCGTAAGTCGGCATGACACCCTCCTGTGATTAAGTTGGCGAATTCTAATTCTAGTCGATCGGTGCAAGTTGGCAAGGGGGAGCCGGAGGAACCTGGGGACAAAGAAGCGGAGCTATAACAAATAAACCCAATGGGGTGGGGTGCTCAAATGGCAGCTGGCTGTTTTGCCTCTCCTGGCCACCCAAAACAATGCAGAACAACATATTGCCCCCCCTCCCCTCCTCTTCCGGCTTTTGATTCCACGGCACCAGGACTTTTCCAAAAGCGTCAGTCGCTTTGGACCCAGATGGGCAAATGGATTGAACATGTCACGGGTTGTGTGGTCTTTGATGTGAATCACGGCAACTCCAGACAACCAATTGAAATTATTGGGTTATTTTACCAAAGCACCAACATTCAAGCTAGACAGAATAAAGAAATAACTCAATTATTTTAGACAGTTATATTTCTACTGTCTTTTGCGAGTGCATCAATATTGAACCAATTTTAGACATCGGTTATCATTGACCATATATTTAAACTTATCTCGCGAGGATATATGAAGGGTTGGAACAAAGTAGCCTGCATTACTTCCCTGATCGGAGCGGCGTTCTGCATCCTGAACGGCTCGGGAGCCCATATTCTATGCTTCACGCAGGGCTGCGACCTTTACAAGGAATATTCGCTGTTCGGGATCTCCTTCTACTCCTACGGGGCAGCTGGATTCCTGACCCTGCTTTTCCTTTCCCTCGACAAAAAGTTTTCCAAGTTCCTCGGGGCCTCAGTAGCCACCATCCTTCTGCTTGATGCGTTCTTCCTTGCGTATCAATACCTCTTCTGGCCCTGTACGAGCTGCCTGTTTGTGGCGCTGCTTCTTGGGATCATCGCCCTGGCCACCCTCAAAGGGGATCCCTTTAAAAGAAAGTTCCTCAAGCCGGTCTTTGCTCTCTGGCTGATTTTCTTTTCCTTCGGCAGTCTGGCAGCCGCGAAGGAAATGTTTTTCAAGCCCTGGACGATTTTTGGGAATGAGAACGCCCCTGTGAAGGTTTACTTCTCCCCAACCTGCGCTTCCTGCGAAGATGTGGTGCTGGATCTTATGACCGATCCTACCAGGAAGGAAGAGATAGCCTTTATCCCCGTGGCCAAATCCGAAGAGGACGAAAAGCGCATTGCCAGGTTCCTGGAACAACAATGCCTCCAAAAAGACACCGACATCTGCGACATCTTCGTGGAGGCAGAGACTTTCGAAACCTTGAGTCTGCCGGACAAGTTCAAAGTGTGGAGCAACAAGATCCAGCTTGCCCAAAAAGGCGTAACGACCGTACCGACGATCATCTCGCCCTACCCCATCAAGTCGGCCCCATCCTCCTTCCAGTCAGGGATCAATTCCTACTTTTCGCCGGCCGAGCCCAACTTCGACGGGTGCTCTCCCTTTGCGAATCAGGATAGCTGCGAAGAGTAGGCTTCTCGAAAATCCCAGCCAGCTCATTCCGCTTTCCCCTTAAAACCTGCTCTAAACCTGGTTTTTTGGGCATCCCCCCTCACGCCCATACTCTCGGTAGGTTTTCAAAGTATCGGAACAGGCATCGCCGTTGGCGACGTCGAGGTGGAGCCAATCGCCCACCATTTCCTCAACATCGAAAAAGGGGATGGATTTATTTTTAAGCGGTCCGGAAACTCACCACTTCTTGAACATGGAAAGCCCACCCGACGAACTGGGTGGGCTTTTCCAATATGTCAGGGTTAGTAGGAATTGTGCGTTTCTGACAATTCCGCTCCCACTAGACGATGTAGGAGGAATTATAGGAATCCAGACTTTTCATCTGTGTAACTCAATACCCACTTAAAATCATCCTCAGAGATTAAGCTTAAAAATCCGCTGTCACCTCACTTGTCTTATGCTCCTGCCGAAGTAGAGTTAGAGAAAGTCAGCTACAGGGGTGATGCTATGAGAATCCATACTCACGACGCAACTAATTATCCATCAGAAAATGCCCTGCTAGCAGGTTTGTGGAAACTTTGCGACCCTAAAATTAGCATGGCGTCTATCTCATCAATGTTTCTTGGTGCATGTTTAGCCGCAACGTCAGGGTCAATAGATTTGATGTGGCTGGCTCTGACGGTAATTGGGATACTGTCATTGGAAGCCGCCAAAAACGCTTCAGGGGAAGTTTATGATTATGACTCAGGCGCCGATTTAGCAGTTTCAGATGAGGACCGAAGCCCATATTCAGGTGGCAAGAGAGTAATTGTTGATGGCTTGATGTCGCGCAAACAGACGATTGTCTCAGGTGCAATATTTTACTTATTAGGCATCACTATTGGCCTATTTATTTTCAGTCAGAGAGAACCTGCCATTTTGATTATCGGTATTGCTGGAGTATTGCTGGCATTCTTTTATCATGCCCCTCCATTAAAACTCTCATATCGTGGATTTGGTGAAATTGCAGTGGCAACGGTTTATGGCCCCATGATTTGCTGCGGAACATTTCTTGTACAGCGTAATGAAGTTTCCGCCGAAGCAATTTTTCTTTCTATCCCACTTGGATTACTGATTGCCGCCTTTCTGGTTATCAATGAATTTCCTGACCGAAAAGCGGACCTTAGTGCCCATAAAATGAACCTAGTTGTTCGTCTTGGTGTACAAAAATCCAACTGGCTGTTCTTTTCCCTGATTGCTACAGCTTATCTCGGCATTGTATTACTCCCACTCGCAGGTTTGACAACGAATGTTTGGCTAGGACTTATCGGTCTGCCCTTCGGGCTTAGAGCGGCAAGACGCTTACATTCGATTCGACAAACATGTGAAATAATTCCTGCACAACGCTGGACATTGTTCTCGTTTTGCATGGCGGCTTTTGGGTGCGGTACAGGATTACTAATTTGACAAAAAACTAAAGCACCCAATTCGATAAAAGACGATACATAACAACTTGCAAAAGAAAACAAATGGCACAAAATAACCGGTTCAGAAGGTTTGTTCGGGAGGTCTTGATTCATACTACTTTTCTAAAAATACTTTTATTTTTGATCGTCTTGTGGTTGTTTTTTTCAGCAGGGTTGTATTTTTCTGAAAGGTCTACTGAAGGCACAACAATCCTTTCTTATGGGAATGCTCTGTACTGGGGAATTCCCGCATTTTCTACAGCAGGAATAGCAGACACGCCTATGTCAGGTATGTCTCAATTAATTTGTGGCATATGGATTGTTTTTGGTTCATCAATTTTCTTTGGAACAATAGTAGCGACCATAACGACCTATTTCATGCGGCCATTGCAGCGACCCGTCAGGCAAATTGTCGAAACCATCGAATATAATCTCGAACAACTAGAAGACCTCTCCATTGAGGAACTCAACTTTCTCAAAGAAACAACTGATGCCCTTATCCTTCATATGGAAACCCTAAAAAAACAATGATTGCTGATTGAACCGGGTGACCATCAATTTCGGCAATTCTCAAAAGTCAC
>CALZIZ010000307.1 GCA_945787465.1 uncultured Desulfuromonadales bacterium | reverse complement strand
CTCGGGGTCTGCCGGGCCGGCGCCGGTGTGCTCTGCGAGCATATTGCAGAACAACGCCCCCTGCTCGAGAGCGTCATCGAGGGCCACGTGGGTGTGGGGCAAGCCATCGAACCAGCGTTCAGGGAGGCGTTTTTTGGTCAACTGCGAAAAGGGGCTCTTCAGCACAGCCATGGCATAGGTCTTGATGTCGAGGGCCGACTGCCTGAACGGGCTCTGGCCGGTAAAACGCATCAGGTACCAGTAGACGAAGGTAAAATCGAAACCGGCCGGATAAGCCACAAAAACCGGGTGACCGGGCAGCGTCTCAAGCCAGCGCAGGTAATCGAGCATCACCTTCTCAGCGGGACGAGTGTCTTGTCTGCAGGAGTGCCAGGCCTCGGGGTGGCGCTGCCACCAGCGCTGGGTATCGGGGTCAGCCTTCGCCCCGGAGAGCGGCTCGAGGTTGGCGGAAAAGGTACCCAGCAGGGTTTTGTCCGCCAGGTAGGCGGCCGAGGCCAGGCTCAGCATCGAATGCGGTCCCGGTATCGGGCCATCTGCTTCGATGTCGGTACTCACATAGACTTCCTGCATAGCTGCGCTCCTGCGGATGTTGCCGGTTTTGCCACCCACTGCCACGGTCTACCGCCCTTCAGCCGCGGAGGCCGAACCGTTGCAGCACCAGGGTCATCAGCAGGTAAAGGGCGATCATGATGGCCAGAGACAGCACCATTGAGAGGGCAAAACTGAGCTGGTTTTTCAAAAAGACGGGAAAAGCTACGAAAAAAGACAATGAAGGAAGGACCAGCCAGAAGATATTAATGGAAAGCCGGGCCACCTGGTCGAGATTGCGGGTATCGAAATATAACCAGGTCAGGGCCAGGATGGAGACCAGGGGGACCGAGGCGAAGACCGCCCCAAGCAGAGTGCTTCGTTTGGCAACCTCTGAGATGACCACGACCACTGTGGAGGTCAGGAGCAATTTAATGAGGTAATAAGTCATACCGTCTCAATGGACCGAGGCAGGTCTACTAAGGACCAGGTTTATTTTTTTTGTCGGCCACCACATGCAAGCCGCAATGCAGGCACTGGCGGAAATAAAGGGGAATAAACCCGTTCATGTGAAAGTAGTTTCCACACCTGGGACAGGGGGCAAAAGCGGCCAGCCCGACGGCAATGCAGAGAAAAACCAGCCAGACGGCAAAAACCACCCCGGTGGCGCGGTCTGAATGGGTTAGCTCGAGAGACGTCCAGATCGCCGGGATATAAATGAGAATCACTCCCCACAAAAACCACCGCCGCTTGCGAACCTGTTTCAGTCCCTGGCTGATCTTTGCCCAATCGGTATCTGACTCCACGCCCTGCCCTTCCATCCGGTAAAATCCCCTCGCCTGCACAACGCTATGCCATGCGACCCGGGTTCAATTGTGAAAAATGGCTTATGGTTTGTCAAGGACAAACCCTGTTTAGAGGGTTCGCAGGGGATTGATTTGATCAAGGAAGGCATTTTGAAGAATCATTCCCACATGGCAGATGCAACTGTAGGAGCGGCTTCAGCCGCGAAGGGTCAGAATGAAAAAGCTTCGCGGCTGAAGCCGCTCCTACAAAAAGCCTGTTGGATGCGCATCTCCGGTTTCAGCGGGCGGGCTTGTGGTTTGAACCTTTCACCAGGTAGGCCTCCATCTGGTCGGCCGGCAGCGGACGGCTGAACAGAAAGCCCTGGCCCTGCCTGCAGCCCTTTTCTTTGAGAAAGTTCCAGTGGTCGTCGGTCTCGATGCCTTCGGCGATGACATTCAGGCCCAGGTTCTGCCCCAGGGTGATGATCGATGAGGCGATGGCCGCATCTGAGGCCCCGGTGGTCACGTCGCTCACAAAAGACCGGTCGATCTTCAGGGTATGGATCGGAAAACGCTTGAGGGTGCTGAGTGACGAATATCCGGTGCCAAAATCGTCGATGGCCAAGCGTACTCCCATGCTGGTCAGCTCGTTCATGGCCCCGATTGCACCTTCGACATCCTGCATGACCATACTTTCGGTCAGTTCAAGTTCCAACAGCCGGGGATCGATCCCCGTTTCGCGTAATATTTTGGCGACGACTTTAGTCAGATTGGCCTGCCAGAACTGTCGTGCCGAGATATTAACAGTGATTTTCAATGGGGGAAGCCCCAGCTTCTGCCATTGTCCAAGCTGCTTGCAGGCGGCGTGCAGCACCCATTCGCCCACCGGCACAATGAGCCCGGTCTCCTCGGCAAGGGGTATAAACTCGGCAGGAGAGACCAGCCCCCGCTCGGGATGCTGCCAGCGCAGCAGGGTCTCCATGCCGATTGGCGCCCCGCTCTGCAGATCGACCAGGGGTTGAAAGTGGGGCACGAACTGGCCCTGCTCCAGGGCGCGACGCAAGGCGCCTTCGAGCTGCAGCATTTCACTGGCCCTGGAGTTCATATTTGCCGTGTAGAACTGGTAGTTGTTCTTCCCCTGGGTCTTGGCCTTGCTCACCGCGGCTTCGGCCGCCATCATCAAATCCTCGAAGGTCTTGCCGTCTTCGGGAAACAGGCTGATGCCGATGCTGCCCGAAAGAAAGACCTCCTGGCCATCGAGATCTATGGCTCCGGACAAAGCATCCAGGGCCCGCCTGGCCACCCGGGCAATATTTTTGGCATCGGCAAACTCTTCGCAGAGCACGATAAACTCATCCCCGCCGAGACGGGCCACGGTATCGGACTCGCGAATGCTCCCCGATAAACGCCGGGCCACCACCGAAAGGACTTCATCGCCCTTTTCATGGCCCAAAGAATCGTTAATTTTTTTGAAGCGATCCAGGTCGACAATCAGCACGGCCAGCTTGTTGCGCCCCCGGCGCGCCCGCCCCAGAACATGCTTGAGCCGGTCACAGAAGAGCAGCCGGTTCGGCAACTGCGTCAGGTTGTCATAGTGCGTGATGTACTCGAGGCGCTGCTCATTTTTCCGCAAGACCTCGAAAGCCTCGTTGCGATCCTGAATGTGTTGGGTCAGGGGACGAAACAAACACCAGTAAAGGGCGGGGGAGAGGAACACCAGCAACAAGCTGGAGTCGATCAAGGCGCGTTGGACCGTCGAAAGGGGTGGCAGAAAGGACAGCAAGACCATCACGGCGGCCTCGACGGCGAAGATCACCAGTGTCAAGGAGACAATGATCTTTAGCGGGCGTCCCAAAGAAGGCCTTCTGCAGACGACGTTTTCGCCGCCAGGCTGGGATGCTGGATTGGTACTGTTGGAGAAATCTTGGGGATCGGACACCGGTGTCCCTCCTGCTTGCGGGCTGGAATTTTGACCTGAAACCGCAGACAGAAGGGCTCTTGCAATTGCTGTGCCCAGGAATTTTGCATTATCTGTCCATAAAGACCGAACCCGTAAAATTCAGGAAGACCTGATTCCCCCTGCTACCGAACCTTGATGGTGTCGAAAAAAGTCCGCCCCATTGCGTTACAGTGCTCTTTCAGGACCTCGACATACAACAGGTATGCCTTCGCCCCTGAAAAAGCACTAAGCCTTGTGGGACGAAATTTTTGTTTAACAATCCCAGGATTTTTCACCAGAGCATCAACCTTGGGTTTTATCGTCCTCAAGGCCCTCGCCGACCGCAACGCGCTTAACCCGTTTCTGGACCGCTGCAATGATGGCCGGTAAGGAGGAATTAGATGTCAGAGACCAGATTTTCGGGAATTTGAGTGGCAAGAGCAGGGCGATTTGTCGAGAATTGGCCGCAACATGGACCGATCAGCCGATCTCGCAGTAGATTCATGGCAAGGCCGACAGCCTCCTAGGAGGCTGTCGGACTTTGGGAACCGTAGCGAGAAATTGACTGTTCGAGGCCAGGTTTTCGAGAATTTGAGAGCGAATAGCAGGGCTATTTGTCGAAAATTGTCGGAGATCTGGACCGATCAGACGATTTCGCAGTAGGTTCATTTCAAAGTCCGACAGCCTCCTAAAGGATGCTCTTGCCGAACAGCGAACACACCAGCTCCACGGCGAGCTGGGCGGTTTGGTTGCGATGATCGAGAATCGGGTTGATTTCGACGATATCGAGGGAGCATAGACGCTCGGAGTCGGCGATAATCTCCATGAGCAGCTGGGCTTCGCGGTAGGTCAGCCCCCCCGGCGAGGTGGTGCCGACCCCCGGGCATTCCATGGGATCGAGACCATCGACGTCGAGGCTGAC
>CALZIZ010000306.1 GCA_945787465.1 uncultured Desulfuromonadales bacterium | reverse complement strand
TACCCGGACATTACCAAGCCGGTGGACGAGCGCACCAATTACGACATCTGCCTGTCCACTGGTGTGCATGATCCGGTGGAAAACACCATCCAGGCCATTGAAGAGCATCCCCTGATCTGGGGGACCACTCCCATTGCCGAAACCCTCTGGGAAATCAAGAACTATGTCCAGCAGGTCAGCAGCAGCGGTGCCGGCCATTACGACGACAAAAGCACTCGGCCAACCTATCCGGCAGGGGCGAGTGAAGATCCCTATTTCTATGACAGTGCAGGACAGAAACTCGAATGTGCCAAGACATTCGTGCTGCACTTCAACGACGGTGCCCCCTACAAGGATTGGGATGGCTCCGGGCATCCGTCTTTTACCGGGGACGGGGTCGGCTCAACCGCTCAGAACGAGCAGCTCGATGACCTGGCCTATTACCTGCGCCACAACGACCTCAGGGACGATTCGAGCGATTTGATAGGCCACCAGGAGATCATTTCTTATTATGTCTATGCGGCCCTCGGCGAGGGCGAACAGTTCAACAGCTCGACCCGAAGGATGCGCGAGTCGGCCATCAACGGCGGCTTCGTCGATATCGATGGCGACCACACCCCTGACCCCAAGCATCCCAGCAACATCAACACCTACATCACCTCCAACGGCGGTGATTGTTCGGCCAAGAAAAACGAGTGGGACCAGGACGGCGACTGCAACCCCGACACTTTCTACCTGGCCAACAACGGCTACGAACTGGTCGATGAACTGACCGCGGCCTTTCGCAGCATCGCCGAACGAAACTCTTCGGGCACCGCCGCCTCGGTTATCTCCAATTCCCGCACCGGCGAAGGGGCGGTCTATCAGTCGATCTTTTACCCCAAGCTGGCCGACACCTCGGGCAATACCGTTAAGTGGGCTGGCCAGGTCCATGCTCTGCTGCTCGACGCCTATGGCAATATCAGGGAAGACAGCAACCAGAACGGGCAGCTCGATCTGGCTGTGGATAAATTTATTCTTTTTGACGGAGAGGTGGTCAAGAAGTACGTCGATGGAACAAAAAATCCCGACGGTTCGGTGAATACCGCGGCCAATGGCAAGTTCGAGGACTCGGAAAGGGCCACTCCCGTCGAAACCGGGCTGGCCGCCGATATCAAGCACCTCTGGTCTTCCACAGGCTGGCTCAATGATTTATCTCTCTGGCCGACGGTCCAGCGCTCCTATGGCAGCAGCGACAAAAAGCGCTACATCTTTACCTTTGTCGATGACGGCGACATGCTCGCCGAAAGCGGCGAGCAGATCCCCTTTACCGCCGCCAACCGCGCCACCCTCGCGCCATATCTTCATTTTTTTACCCCTTATGCCTACGGGCCTGCTTCACCCCCTCCAGGCATCGATCCAGCAGACTACTCGGATTATCTCGGCCATCAGGTCGATCGGGTCATCAATTATATTCGTGGCGAAGACCAGGGTAGCTTTTCCTTCGGCAGTTCGACCATCCCGGCGATGCGAAGCCGGCAGCTCGACGGCAAGACCTGGCGGCTCGGCGATATTGTCAATTCGACCCCGACTCTGGTCGGCACTCCGGCGGAGAACTTCGACCTCCTTTACAAGGACTCGAGTTATACCCCGTTCTATACCAAGTATAAAAAGAGAAGAAACGTCGTCTATGTGGGCGCCAATGACGGTATGTTTCATGCTTTTAATGCAGGTTTCTACGATACGGTCGACAAAAAATTTCTCAGCCGGCCCCTCAAATCGGACCGCACCGCAGACACTACGGTCAGCGATCATCTGCTTGGCGCCGAACTCTGGTCCTATGTCCCTTTCAACCTGCTGCCGCACCTCTACTGGCTCACCGACCCCGAATATAGCCATGTCTATTATTGCGATTTGAAACCAAAGGTTTTCGATGCCAGGATCTTCCCCGATGACGCAACTCACCCCGGCGGTTGGGGCACGGTGTTGGTCGGCGGCATGCGCTTCGGCGGCGGCCTGATCGCCGCGGATAAGGACAAGACGGACGGGCCCTATGATCCCGCAACGGATACAGCGATGTCTTCGGCGTTCTTTGTTCTCGACATCACTGATCCCGAAACACCGCCGAAGGTTCTCGCCGAGATTTCCCTGCCGGGCCTGGGCTTTACCACCAGCTATCCGGCGGTGATCCCAATCAGGGATCGTCAGGCCGACAACAGCTTCAACCGAAACGACTGGTACCTGGTCTTCGGCTCGGGACCATCGGGAACCGAAGCCTATGGCTATCCCGATCAGCAGGCCCTGCAACAGGGGAGCAGTCGTCAGGCAGCCCGCCTGTTTGTCCTCGATCTGAAAAAACTCGGTACCAATGTCTCACCCAAGGTCTGCCTGATAAAGTCAAACGGCGCATGTGCCAACCTCGCAAGTGCCCCCGGCCACTTTGCCACCCTTGACGCCAACGGTTTTCTCTCTGATTTTATCACCGTGGACTGGAACCTCGACTTCAATGCGGACGTAGCCTATTTCGGTACTGTGACCGGTGACGAAACCCCCAACGGCTGGGGCGGAAAGCTGCGGAGACTGGTCATAAAAAACGACTCCAACCCCAGCAGCTGGACGGCGGACAGCACCCTGCTCGATCTTTCCCGCGGAGCCATAGGCGGCCTGTCAAGCGGGCAACCAGTGGTGGCGGCGCCTACGGTCGGCCTGGATCCGACGGGAAACAAGTGGCTGTTTTTCGGTTCGGGACGCTATTTTGTCGTCAATGATGCCAACAACAGCAATCAGCAGAGCTATTACGGAGTTAAGGAGAACGTTGACTATCTGCCTGTGAGCAGAAATACCACCGATCTGCTCGATGTCTCCACGGCCAGGGTCTATGATGGCGGGCTCGATGTCCAAGGGGTGGCAGGGGGCAGCAACTATACCGAGTTGCTCGCTGCGGTGGATGCCAAAAAGGGCTGGTTCATGAATTTTGCTGAGTTCAAGGAGCGTAACCTCGGCCAGGCTGCCCTGCTCGGGTCGCTGTTGACCTTCTCCAGCTATGTTCCCAACGTCGATCCCTGCGATTCAGAAGGCAAAAGTTCACTTTACGCCCTCGATTTTCGCACCGGCACAGCTTTTTACGAGTCGGTGATCGGAACCGACGGAGCAGATCTCAGCGCTGTCGGGGTGCCGACCGGAAGTCCGAAGAAAAAGCGGGTGCTGAAAAAAAATCCTCTCGGTAAGGGTCTGTCGGCCAGCCCGGGGCTCCACACGGGCCGCGAAGAAGGCTCCAAAGCCCTGATTCAGGCCAGCACCGGAGCCATCACCGTCATTGAACAGGACAACCCGGGGATTACAAAAAGCGGCTCGATTTCCTGGCAGGAGGAGTAAGGCAGGTAACAGGTTTCAGGATAAGCAGGGCTGGAGGCTGGAGGCTGGAGGCTGTGGGGGTTATCCTGTTCTCTGTCACCTGTCACCTGTCACCTGTCACCTGCTTTTTTAAGCATGAAACAGCCTGACGAAGTGGGTGAAGAGTTTTTCGTCGATGTCGGTGACGATCTGCTCCCTCATCAGCTTCAGGGCCTCGAAGGTCGATTTGCGTTTGGAGTAGGGGCGGTCGGAGGTGATGGCGTCGTAGACGTCGGCCAGGCGGCAGATGCGGGCCAGGGGGTGGATGTCATCGCGACCGAGGCCAAAGGGGTAGCCTTTGGCATCGTCGCGCTCGTGGTGCTGCAGGAGGATGATCTGGGCTTCTTTGGTCATATAGCCCGCCTCCTCGAGCATAGTATGGCCTTCCTGGGGGTGGCGCTGCATGACCTGCCACTCTTCAGGGTCGAGCTTGCCGGGCTTGTTGAGTATCTCGATGGGGGTGCGGCACTTGCCCAGGTCGTGGAGAAAGAAGCCTGCTCCAAGGCGTCGTAATTCGCCCATGGAATGGTTGCGGTAGAGCAGGCGGGCCAGGGCGATGCTGAATATCCCCACATTGGTCGAGTGGGTGTAGGTGTAGTGGTCGTAGGCGGTGAGCTGGATCAGGTGTTTGGTGGCGCTGTCATCCGAGACGATCAGGTCTACGGTCGGGGTGATGATCTCGCAGGCCTGGCCGATGAAGGCGGCTCGCGGGTCGGCCGTCACCCGGGCGAGGATGTCCTGGCATGCCGAGTGGACTGCCGCGGCCTTTTTTTCGGGCCGGCACGAAGGGTTGCGCACCAGGGCGGTGATTTCATCTTTAAGATAGTCGAAGTAGAGTTGCGAGTCTTCGTCCCGAATATGCAGGATGCTGATGCCGTTGGCGACCAACCGCTGGCGGTGCGAGGCATCGAAGGCAAGCCCCTTCTGGGCAAAGAACAGAAAGCAGCCTTCGCGGTTCCGTATAAACAGGTCGCAGGGGGCTTGGCGTTCAGGCTGCAAGCATTCCAGAGAGATGGGAAGGTATTTGTCTTGGGATGCAGGGGCCGTATCGGCAGCCATGGCAGTTGTCATACTCGGGATCAGTCCTTAAATTGTTTTTTCGCCCGAAGGCTTTTATTTGCACTTTTCGGGCCAGCTTGAGGACGATCCCAAATCCTTCTCCCCAGCCCGGTTCTGGACGTAAAGTTACTGAAACCACTGAGGGTTTTAAAGGGCGATTATTGAATTGTTTGGGGTCGGGACCGTGATTTGTCGGTAAAATGACGGAAAGCGTCCCCTTCAGCAAGAGGGAGGAAGAGGAACATCCTCAAAACGTCCTTATGCCAAGGCCTTCGACAGGCTCAGGCCGAACGGGAGGCGGGTCTTTTTGCTCACCGCCGCCGCAGCGCCTCGGGCAGAGATTCGAGCCAACCGACCCTGAGGACTCCGAAGAGGCCGATCAGCACGGCTTCGGCGGCATCATGGCGCAGCGAGGTGGGTCGGCGCGCTCCGGACCAGGTAATAACCTGGCGGGCCAGCTCGTCGGCATTGCTTTTGGCATCGATTCCCGAGCGTTGCTCCCGGGGCAGTAAAAAGCGCTGGCGCCATTGCTCTGCGCTGATTTGCAGAATCGTAATCTGCCGCCGCTGGGCCTCCCGTTGCCAGGGGCCGGCCAGGGTGCCGCCGCCTTCAATGACCAGCCATTGCAGGGAGGGTATTTCCCCCAGGATCCGTCCGGCGGCTTTCTTGAGCCTTGCAGCCGAACCGAAATTATGCGAGCGGTACCAGATCAGGCGCCCCTGGGGGCCGTAGAGGGCCAGGCCGGTTCTCAACCCCAGATCGACGGCCAGCAGGTGCCTGGTCGTTGTCTCTTTCGGGGTCAACGGTTTTCCGGGGTTTCGGGAGAATAGGGGAAGGGCCCCGGGCCGAGTGCCTTAACGGCAAAGATCAGCAATGACACCAGGCCCCAGGCCAGGCCCACCACCACCCCGGCATCGATAATTCCCCGCCAGGGCTGGGGCAGCAGGCGCACCCCAAGAATCAGCAGCACGATGCCGCAGGTCAGGCAGATCGAGGAGATCTGGCGTTTTCGCGTGGCGTGAAAGTAGCCCATGCAGAAAAAAGGCGCCAGGGCGACATGCAGCACCTGGGGGTTCTGCTGCAGAAACCTGGCCCGGGCCGCGGCCCGCGGCGAGAAGGCTTTTTGAAAACCGCGATAGCCCTCGGCCTGGGCCATGAAGGCTACGACGAGCAGCAGGCTTAACCAGTGGCCCCAGTGCATAGGGTTCGACAGGGCCTCGAAGGCAATGGGGGTCAGGCGCACAATGGCAGCTAACAGCAGCAGCACGATCCCTCCGATTCCCCACAAGGCCCCCAGCATTCCCATCATGGTTGTTTCCCCCTGGTTTAATTGACGCTACCTGCTGAACATCAGCCCGATGCCGTAGCGGGTGCGGTAATGGTTGTAGTCGATAAGGCTCTCGCCATACCCGGTCCAGATCTGTGCAATGAAGAAAACGTTTCGGTTCGGGGTCGGGATACTGTAATCGAACTGTAGCCCGCCTTTTGATGTTTCGAAGTTCCAGCGGGTCGCCAGGTTGATTTCGTGGCCGAAGGGAAACTCGTAGGCCAGCCTCAGCTCGGTATTGCCGTAAAAATCCTCGATATCCGGGTTCTCGTCCCCTTCGGGGTCGTCGGGAAATCGTTTTTGCTCTTCCGAGAGGCGGTACCAGACCTTGAAACTGGCCCGCAGGTCGCCAAAATCGAAAAAGGGTGCGATGTATACCCTGTCCCAGCTGCGGGAGTCCGGCTCTCTGGCACCGTTGGATTCGTGCTCGTAGCCGACGTCCAGCCCCCAGGGGCCGAGGCGGTTGCGCTCGGGTTTGAGGCGATAGAACAGTTCGGGGTTGTGGTTGGTCTCGCGAAAGGGGCGGCTATCCTCCTGGTCGAGGATGCGCCAGAACGATTTCTGGGTATAGGCGAAATAGAATGATTTCCAGAGGCGCTGCTTGAAGCTGAACTGGAACTTGAATTCGGCGTCCTCGCTGTGTCTGGCGACGTTGCTCCAGGTTAAAGGAATGACGTAATTCTGCTTATGCAGGCTGAAACCCTTCCCCAGGCGGCGAATAAAGGTGTCCTTGGGCTTTGTCGTCTCTGTGACCTCTGGCTCCGGGGTTTCGATCGGCACAGGTTCTGTGGCGGTCTCGGGCTCTTCGGCGAGGCAGGGCGTCACCACAAGCCACAGGGCCAGGGTGGATAAGCATATAGCACGCAACAATTGTTCCTCCGTTTATAACAACATCAAGCCGTTGGTTTGGCCTGGAATCGAGGCCATTATCCTGATATCCTAATTAATTTACAAGGCTTTAAACCCAGATCCGCGAGACCCTGGCGGCAAATAGCGCAAGTCATTGACCTGCTTAAGGGATAAAAAATCACCGATTAACCTATTGGTTAACCTCAGGTTTTTTGAAACCCTTCTTCAGGTCAAGCACTTACACTCTTTATCCACCCTTGTCCCGCGGATCTGGGTTAATGGGAAAAGAGGGGGCAGATGCCCGCAGAGAAAGGACGCTTTGATGATCACCAGATTTGTGGCGCTGCTGCTGGCAGCGCTGTTGTGCGGCGCGGTTGAGGCCAGGGCAGAGCTCACTTACTCGCTATCCACCGGGTATCGTGTCGATGATCTGGACTGGAACAAGGCCGGTTTTTTTTCCGAAACAAAATTTGTCGATGTCCTTTCTGAATTAAGCTGGGAAGACCTGGAGATTTTTCAGCTCCAATTGGGCATCGAGGGAGAGTTTAAACCCTGGCGCTACCCCGTCTCACTGGTCATGGAGGGGAGGGTCGGCAAGGGGTGGATCGCTGACGGGGAAAACCAGGATTCGGACTTCGCTGAAAATGGTCGCAACCAGGAATTTTCCCGATCCAACAACAGTGCCGACGACGGCGATGTTTTCGACGCCTCGTTCGGGATGGGACCCAAGGTACGATTCGGGCCACTGGACCTGGCGGTAACTCCTTTGGCGGGCTACTCGGTCCATCGTCAGGACCTGACACTGAGCGACGGCTTCCAGACCATCCCCTCCTTCGGTTCTTTTGCCGGCCTGGACAGCGAATACGATACCCAATGGTGGGGGCCCTGGGCCGGGCTGGAGCTTTCTCTGCAGCCGCTTTCCGGGTTGACCCTGGGGGCCGTATTCGAGTATCACTGGGTCGATTACGAGGCCGAGGCTCG
>CALZIZ010000305.1 GCA_945787465.1 uncultured Desulfuromonadales bacterium | reverse complement strand
GCTGCGTTACGAGGGGGTGCGCAGTTTCCTCGAATCCCGCGGCATCGAGCTGCCGTTCGGCGACCCGGAAGACCCTCCGAAGGCCGAAACCGTCTGTGGTCTGGGCAACCGCAAGGACAGGCTGGTCAACGAGGTTCTCGCAGCGGGCAATGTCAGCGTTTTCGAAGGCTCGGTGGCCCTGGTTCACTACCTTCGCGAACGGGGAGTGCGCCTTGCCGTGGTTTCGGCCAGCAAGAATTGTGAGCTGGTGCTTAAAGCGGCGGGAATAGCCGAACTGTTTGAACTGCGGGTTGACGGAAAGGTGGCCGAGGCCTCTGGCCTGGCGGGAAAACCGGATCCTGCCACCTTTCTCAAGGCTGCCCAGATGCTCGGTGTCGACCCCCAACGGGCGGTGGTGATCGAGGACGCTATTTCGGGGGTGCAGGCGGGGCGCCGGGGGGGCTTCGGGCTGGTGATCGGCGTTGATCGGCACGGCGATGCCGAGGCGCTGAGGGAGAACGGCGCCGACTTGGTGGTCAGCGACCTGGCAGAGCTGCTTCCGGAAAAAGGTTCAGCCTGAGCCGCGGTGTTGTCCCTCTAAGGGAAAGGCCTGAAGACGATGATTCGCCATGAAACCCTCAATCCTCCGCTGCATGTCTACCCCATCAATCCCTGGAAAATCATCGAAACTAGCTTTTATCCCCGTTTTCTGGCCCAGACCGAGACCCTCTACTCTCTGGGCAACGGCTACCTCGGGCTGAGGGGAAATTTTGAAGAGGGCAGACCCTATTCTCAGCGGGGCACCTTCATCAACGGGTTTCACGAAACCTGGCCGCTGGTGTACAGCGAGGGGGCCTACGGTTTTGCCAAAACCGGCCAGACCATGCTCAACGTCACCGACGCCAAGACCATCGTTCTGTACGTGGATGACGAGCCTTTTTACCTGCCTGCCGCAAGCCTTCAACTTTATCAGCGGACCCTGGACATGCAGACCGGCACCCTTGACCGGGAGGTGTTGTGGGAGACCCCTTCGGGCAAGCGGGTGCTGATCGAATCGCGTCGAATGGTCTCCTTCGAACATCGCCACCTGGCCGTCTTCTCTTTGCAGGTCACTCTGCTCAACGCCGAGGCCCCGGTGGTGATCTCCTCTGAACTCATCGGTGACCAGCCCAATCAGGCCGGAGTGGATGACCCCCGCCAGGCCAAGGGGTTCGCCGAGCAGGTGCTGATGCCCCAGCTCCACTACCCGGGCATGCCGATTCAGCTGATCAAATTCGCGGCTTACCACTCTTCGCGCAGCGCCCCTGCCGAAAAGCTTTGCACCCGGGCCGAGTGGACCCTGGATCGGGCCCGGAAAATTGGCTTCAGGGGGCTGCTTGAGGGCCAGCGCAGGTATCTGGATGATTTCTGGCGTCGCAGCGACGTCGAGGTCGAGGGGGACCCCGAGGCGACCAGCCGGCCGCTGGGAGAGATCCAGCAGGCGTTGCGCTGGAACCTGTTTCAGATCCTTCAGGCCTCGGCAAGGGCCGAGGGCACCGGAATCCCCGCCAAGGGGCTCACCGGACAGACCTACGAGGGGCATTATTTCTGGGACACCGAAATCTACGTTCTGCCTTTTCTGATCTACACGGCGCCGCACATCGTCCGCAATCTGCTGCGCTTTCGCCACAGCATGCTCGACCATGCACGGCAGAGGGCCCGCGAGCTCAACCAGAGAGGGGCGCTGTTTGCCTGGCGCCCTGCGCAAGTACGTGGAGATCACCGATGATAAGGCGCTGCTGTACAACGAGGGGGCCGAGATGCTGGTGGAGACCGCCCGGCTCTGGTTCGATCTGGGTTTTTACTGCCAGCGCAAGGGGGGACAGTTCTGCATCCACGGGGTGACCGGTCCCGACGAGTACACCACAGTGGTCAACAACAATGCCTTCACCAACCTCATGGCCCGGGAAAACCTGCGCTACGCGGCCGAGACGGTCAGCCACATGGAGGAGCGCCACCCGGAGCACTTTGCCACCCTCGTGCATAGAACCGGTCTGGAAACCCTGGAGGTCGAGGACTGGCAGCGGGCCGCCGAGGCCATGTACATCCCCTACGACGAAGAACTCAGCATCCACCCCCAGGACGACAACTTTCTCGACCGCGAGGTCTGGGACATCAAGGCCACCCCCCGCAGCCGTTTTCCCCTGCTGCTCTATCATCATCCCCTGGTCATTTATCGCCACCAGGTGATCAAGCAGGCCGACGTGGTGCTGGCGATGTTTCTGCTGGGAAGCGAATTCTCCGTCGAGCAGAAAAAGCGCAATTTCGATTATTACGATCCGCTGACCACCGGCGACTCATCTCTTTCGGCCTGCATTCAGGCCATCATCGCCGCAGAGATCGGGGATATCGAACGGGCCATGAAATATGCCCGCTATGCCGTATTGATGGATCTGGCCGATGTCGGCGGCAATGTCAAGGACGGCTGCCACATCGCCTCGATGGGCGGAACCTGGATGGTGGCGGTCTACGGCTTCGCCGGTATGCGCGACTCCGGAGGAGAGCTGAGCTTCTTCCCCCGGCTTCCGCCCCAACTCAAGCGGCTCAGGTTTTATCTCTCGATCCGGGGGCAGTCTCTGGAGGTGACCGTGGAGAAAACATCGGCAACTTACCTGCTGCGCGAAGGCAGCGGAATGACCATTATTCACCAGAAACAGGAGGTGAGTCTGACCCTGGACAGCCCGGTGGAGGTTGCCATCGTATAGATCCGGGTAATGCTTCCCTTGTATTAGTTCTCTTTACGGGGTCTGGTCCCTTGTTGGCACAAAGATGTGATTCTCTTGGGGAAGCGTTTGCCCGGCGCTCACCAAGACAGTTGCAGAGGCCGGTTCTTCAACGAGATACTCGACAGCGAGGAGCGAGAACCAGCCGACACTGATGAGGATAAGCAACGTGGGAATGACGTTGCAGAGGAGGTGGTGGGTCATTTTCTGTGCAAGGCATGAATAGTTCTGCGTCAAAATCTTTGAGTGCGATCGCCAAAATCCATCTTTGACACCATGGGTCCCGAGCGCTTTCATGGGTGCCCCCTTCGCCTGTGTTGGGATTTAACTGCTGTCTCCTTACACCCCTGTACAGAGCAGAAAAAGTACCAAAAAACCAGGTCTTGCCTATAAAAAGACTTACTCCTCTATTCGCAGAGAGTTCGCCCCCCCCTGCAGGCCTCAATAAAATCAGACCGATAGGGTCTTGATTTGCCCGCAACCGGCAAGGTTTCCTTATCTGATAAACAGTTTTCTCAGCTGCTCCTGGAAATCTTCCAAGGGCATGAAAAACAGTCTTTTTTTGAAAAATTCGGGCAAATGGCTGAAAAGGCCCCGCCATTTGACGGATCCAGCTTTAAGGCAAGCCCCCCTTTATCGAACTCATCAAGACCACCCCGCCAAGGAGGCGGTTCTCCGCCGTCGGAAAACAGCGACCATTGACCTTTTCGCCCGCTGGGATATCCTTGAAACAGATACAGAAAAAGCACGAAGAATTAGGCTTGTTAGCAAATGAGTCCGGTTGACTTTATTGGTGAGAAGAAGGGAAATGCAATAGCTTTAGTTCATTCTCTTTCCCTGAGGGAGGGGTAATGAAATTTTATGGGAAATTACTGAACCTGTTGTTGGTCATTGCCTTGGTTCCGCTTATTCTGAGCTTTGTTTTATACCGAGCCTCCATGCAGCGCATGGGGGACCGGTTAACCATGGAAACCAGGACCTTCCTGACGGAGAATGCCGCCCAACAACTTGAGGATCTTGTCGATAATTTCGAGAGTGTGCTCAACCGCGACAGCGCCCTGCTCCAGCTGGCGGTTGAATATCAGGCCCGGGAGGCCGAACGTTACCTGGTTGCACCCTTTCGCAAAGGGCATGGCGGGTCTCTCCCGATACAGCGTGCCTCTCAGAACGTGAACGGCTTTGCCCTTAAGGCAGGGGGTGAGTTCAATGGCCATGGGTCCATGTTTGGCGCCTATCAAGTTCTTCAGCGATTCAATCCCGATCTGTTTCACCGGCAGTTCACCACCCTGGAGTCGGGGCAGCAGATCAGTTTTCCCGCCCCTGGAGCCTACCCTCCTGACCATGACCCCCGGCTGCAGCAATGGTACCTGAAAACCAAGGAGAGGGGCGACCTGACCAGGTTGTTTCTTACCGATCTGACCACCCGGCAATTGATGATGGTGGTATCGATGCCGATTTTTGCCCCGGACGGTGTCTTTTCGGGGGTGACCTCCATCGATGTGGCCTGTGAGCGACTTCTTGCCGACTGGGCTCTTCCCGAAAAGTGGTCCGAGGATATCGAGGCCATGCTGCTGCATTTCTCCGGCCGGGAGCGAACCCTTGAAATCCTGCTCCACAACCAGTTTCTCGGCCGCGAGGATGGCCCTTCGAGCACTGGTGCTTCGCCCTACCTTATCTCCGACAACCCACAGCAGATGCAGGCTCTGTTTGACGATGTTCTCGCCGGAAGGGCAGGGGTGCAAAAGCTCAGTTACCAGGGCCGGGAGTCTCTCTGGGCCTACGGCGCCCGAGAAGGGAGCAGGCCTTTCCCCCTGCTGATTGTGCCCTACGAACAGATCGTCGCCCAGGCGGCGATGATGGAAAAACATGTTGCCCAACAGGTGCTGAGGGGGCTTCAGGTTGCCGGTCTTTTTCTGGTCGGGGTGATTGTCTGGGTGGTGATCCTGTCCATTTCCCGCTCCCGTGCCGTGACCGAGCCTGTCATGTGCCTGGCCGATGCCGCGGGGCGGCTGTCCAACGGTGAGTTTAACGTGCATGTGGACATCCACAGCAACGATGAACTCGAGGACCTGGGGCAGGCTTTTAACGACGTCGGTCCCCAGCTTAAAGATCGGGAGCATTTGAGGGAGTCGCTGGCGCTGGCCAAGGAGATTCAGCAACTGCTGCTGCCCAAAGACCCGCCGCAGCTCGAGGGCTTCGACATTGCCGGCAACAGCGTCTATTGCGACGAGACGGGCGGAGACTATTTTGATTACATCGAGGTGGCCCCTGGTAAAATTGGCGCAGTGGTCGGCGATGTGGTCGGTCATGGGATCGGCGCCGCGTTGCTGATGGCTTCGGCCAGTGCGGTGCTGCGCTCCCATGCCAGAGACTATGGAGCCGACCTGGAGCATCTCATCGCCTTCTTGAACCGATACCTGGCAAAAAATGTCGGTGATGCCAAGTTCATGACCCTGTTTTACGGCCTGCTCGATGTGCAGCATCGAAGCGTCAAAACCATCTCCGCAGGCCACGGCCCGGCCCTTTATTACCGAAGTGCTTCCAAAGCCATCGAAAATATACCAACCTCCGGATTACCCCTGGGCATTATGGAGGATGAAACCTACGCCCAGCCTAAGGAATGGACCCTGGAGCCCTGCGATCTTCTGGTGATCGGCACCGACGGGATCTGGGAGGCCCGCAACCCCGCCGGGGAGATGTTCGGAATTTCGCGCCTGCGGGACATCATCCACGAGCAGGCGGCGGGCTCTGCCGATGAAATCTGCTCGGAGGTCATCGAGGCGGTCAGAACGTTCCGGGCCGAAGCTCCCCCTGACGACGATATCTCGCTGGTTGTTGTTAAAGGGGTTTAGAATCAGGGGCTGGGGGCTAGGGGCTGGAGGCTAGTAAAGGGCTACTGCCCACTGGCTTCTGACTCCAGACTCCAATCCCCAGTCCCCAGTCCCCTTGCTCCTTGCTCCTTGCTCCTTGCTCCTTGCTCCTTGCTCCTGATCAGGTTGCCTTTTGTTTTGCTCCTTTGCTGTTAGAATTCAGTGATCCGAAGTGTTTCTGGAGGGTTCATGAAATTTCGCGGCAAGTTGCTGACACTGCTGCTGGTGATTGCCCTGGTGCCGCTGGTTTTGAGTTCTGCCCTGCATCGGGTCTCGATGCGGCGGTTGGGGGCGCAGTTTGCCTCGGATGCTCG
>CALZIZ010000304.1 GCA_945787465.1 uncultured Desulfuromonadales bacterium | reverse complement strand
ATCAGCTAAAGCAAACAATGAAATCATTTTTGATGATAAAGCAACATCTGTTCTGTAAATTCGCCATCCCTCTTTGGGGAGATCTTTGACAGTTAAAATTTCAAATATACTCGTCCGGTTTCCCACTCCTCTGAGATTTCCATCAGCACTGCGCTGACGAGTCTTGAGCAGGAGGCTTCATTGGGGAAAATGGTTGCAACTCGGGTCCGTCGTCGAATTTCCCTGTTGATCCGTTCCAGAACATTGCTGGTTCGGATTCGACGCCAATGATCGCTTGGAAATCGGAAAACCGTGAACCCTTCTTGCAGGTTTTGTTCAGCCCAGTCCACCAGGCGAGGTGCTGATTTTTCATAACGCTCAAGAAGTTGGCCCAAGAGCCTTTGGGCTTCGGCCTCCGTAGGGGCGTTGAAAATACTCCTAATATCAGCGGCAACCCTTTTTCTCATGTCCTGTTTCGGCACATAGGATTGAGCGTTCTGCTGAAGGTGAAACTGACACCGTTGCCATGGAACACTTGGGAAAACCGCCTTGCGGGCAGCCTTTAGTCCTTCATGCGCATCGCTGACAAACAGCTTTACGCCGTGCAGCCTACGCTCCTGCAAGCTGCGGAGGAAATTTCGCCAGTGGGCCTCTTGTTCCGATAGGGCAACAGAAGTTCCCAGGATTTGACGATGGCCAGTTTCGGAGACTCCAATGGCAACTAAAACAGCCATATCGATGACAGAGCCATTGTTTCTTACCTTTTCGTAACGGGCATCGAGATAGACATAGGGGTACGCTCCCAGCGGCCGGTTTCGCCACTGCTCAAGGACGTCGTCGAGTTCCTTTGCGGCGCGGCTCACCTGAGTTGACGTCACCTCGAAGCCGCAAAGTTGCTCTGTGATCTTGGCCACCTTGCGGGTCGAGACTCCCTGAACATACATCTCGGCCAGCGCAATTTTAAGGGCTCGCTCTGAACGCAAGCCTTTCTCCAGACTGGAGGGGTAAAAGCTGCTGTCCCGAACTTGAGGAACGTCAAGCTCAAGTGCTCCGACACGGGTCTGAACGGTTTTCGGTTTGTAACCATTGGCATAGCCGTTCCGTACTTCGCTGCGCTCGTACGGACCGACTCCCAAGTGGCTTTGCCGCTCTAAGCGCATGGCCTCGTTAAGAATTCGGCGAAGGGCTTCACCAAGAGCATTGAAGCCATCATCGGCTAATAGTTTCACGACATCCTGAATGGCGCTATACTCCTCTGGACAGGTCACGGTTTCTTTCCTCTCTGGATGGGTTTGACGATTCAGCCAAAGAGGATAAACGTGGCCTGTCTTTTTGTCAGGCCTTGAAGAATTTACAGAAACAATGATGCACTAACGTGTTCGGTAGTGCATCATTGTTTCTGTAAATTCACTTCAACCCCTAGTTCCTGCGGAATTGGGTGTTGAAGTGGTGGGCCATTTCAGTTCTTCTTGTTGGTGAAGACCAATCCACTAACTGGAAGGAGAAAAGCGATGACCCACCACGAGAACGATACAACGATTGCACGGGTGATGGAAACCCTGATTTCGAATGGCATGGAAAGTATGGGTGAAGCCTTTGGCATATTGTACAACGCTGCCATGGAGATGGAACGGTCGCAGTTTTTAGGCGCCGGACGGTATGAGCGTAGCGAGAACCGAATCGGCCAAGCCAATGGATTCAAAGATAAAGAGATTAATTCCCGGGTGGGGAAAATCCCTCTGAGAATACCGCAAGTTAGAGATTTGCCAAAAGATTCAGAAGGTTTCTATCCAAAATCTCTGGAGAGAGGAATCCGCAGTGAGCGTGCCTTGAAGTTGGCATTAGCGGAGATGTACATCCACGGGGTATCAACCCGCAAAGTGACCAAAATTACCGAAGAGTTGTGCGGGTTGGAAGTTTCTAGCATGGCCGTCAGTCGCGCCACAAAACTGCTAGACGAAGAGGTCGCAGCCTGGCGCAATCGGAAGCTCGGAACCATCCGTTATCTGGTCCTGGACGCTCGCTACGAGAAGGTCCGTCATGGCGGGAGCGTCATCGATTGTGCCGTTCTTGTTGCCATCGGGGTTGATGAAAAGGGTAAGCGCACCGTCCTCGGCACAAGCGTCGCGTTATCAGAGGCCGAGATCCACTGGAGAGCATTTATCACCTCCTTGCTGGATCGCGGCATGCGTGGCGTGCGAATGGTCGTCAGTGACGCGCACGAAGGGCTGAAAAAGGCCATGCAAGCGACAATGCCAAGTGTCCCCTGGCAACGCTGCCAATGTCATCTTCAGCGCAATGCCCAGGCCTATGTCCCAAAAGCTTCAATGAAGGAACCGGTTGCTGCCGCTCTCCGCCAGATCTTCACTGCTACTGATCGTGCAGAGGCTGATCAGAAATTGAAAGATTTTGTGCAGAAGTATGAAAAAACAGCCCCGCGCCTGTCTGAGTGGGCAGAGGGAAGCATCCCAGAAGGACTCACGGTTTTTCTATTGCCGGTAACGCATCAGAAACGGATGAGGACGTCTAACAGTATCGAACGCTTGAACAAAGAAATAAAAAGGCGGACCAGGGTTGCGACCTTGTTCCCGAATGAAGAATCCTTACTACGTTTGGTCAGCGCGGTGCTGGCTGAGATTAGTGAGGATTGGGAAACCGGAAAGGTCTATCTCAACATGGAGGCTGAATGACGGCTGCCCGCAATTTACAGAAAGAAAGTTGCTTTATCTGCTCGCCTCGGATCGGCGGCATATAACATCAATAATGGCCAGTAGTTTCCGGTTAAGAAGTTGCATAGGCGCTGAAGTCCAGATCAATGATGTCTGGCGGCCCTAAGCCTGCGACCGCTGCGTCTTCAGCGGCTTCATTGCGAATTATACTGCGCAACTCACGCACCCGATTGATGCTGACTCTTTCGCCGTGTTCCTCGTGACAGTAGATGGCGAGCAGCAAATAGGTGATCAGCCCTGAGAGAATCTGCATCAACAAACCATAGGGGCTGCGCGCAATAAGGTGATAGACCTTGAGGTGGCGTTTCCACCAGGCGAAGAAGGACTCGATGGTCCAGCGCAATTTATAGATCAAGGCGATCTGCTCGGCAGTCAAATCAAAACGGTCCGTGGCGACCCAATAGGGTTTGCTGTCGACCATGTAACCGACCACGCGAACTTCCTGTTTGGTCTGGTTGATATCTTTGGTTCCGAGCAACACCACGGCATCATAAAATACGTGGCTGTCAGGAGCGACGGCATTGGCTCGCAGCACCGTCTTGCTGGAACTGACCTTAATACGACAGACAAAATGGCGTTCCTGGGCCTGCCACTTGTCAAAGTTTTTGTAGCACTGGTAGTAGCGGTCGTATACCCCGGTCTGGCCGGGCGCAACAAGACGCTCCGCCTGGGGTCGCTCATCGCCCTTGCCGTCGGTCAGGGTGATTTTCTGCGGAATGGCACGGCCGATATCTAGGCCCAGATGGACTTTGGCCTTTTTGGCGCCCTTGCGGTAGTCGGCCCAGTGCATGGACAGCGAGGCATCAATCAGTGATCCATCGACCGCGACCAGATCGCCCAGATCAGAAAAGTTCTTGGCGATGGGAAGCTTTTCGGTAGCCTGCTTCTGGAGATTTTCATAGACATGGACCATCTGTTCCAGACCCCGCGAATTGAGAGCCTCGGAGAAAGCGCTTTTCTGGATGCCACCGGGTGGGGCGATGTGGGTTGCGGCGAAATCCTCCTGGGCCAGAACCTGAAGCAGATGCCGTCCCGAAGAATGCTCTTCAAGGTGGTAGTAGGTCAGGATTTTCAACTGATCTTCAAAAGTCATCTGGAGTGGCCTGTTTCCTCGGGCCTCAAGAACCGGAACATGTTCGAGAGAGGCCTTGAACGGTGTGAATAATCGGGCCAGGGCACGGGCATTAAGTCGGGTGTGGTGAATGCGGGCAAGTAGCGACATTTTCGTAAATCCTATCGAAATCAGGTATTTACGAAAATTCGCCGCGCCGACTCTTTGCGGATTGTCAAGTAAAAAATGCTGTAAGCTGCTGGTTTTTATGCTGTTTATGTCAAACTACTCAAAATGCAAAAACCTAACCGGACACTACTGACTTTAACTCCAATTTCTTCTTATAATTTGGCACTTATTTTTCAATTTTTCCCCTTAAAACCATCAATTTTTAACTCAATTTTGACCTATTTTTCTTCTTTTTCAGGCTGCAATTTATTGTGGAAATAGGCA
>CALZIZ010000303.1 GCA_945787465.1 uncultured Desulfuromonadales bacterium | reverse complement strand
AAGCCGCTATGATGAATGTCAGTGTTTTCATGCTCGCTCTCCCTTTGCTATTGCGCCGCTACCGGCTGGTGGCCGAACTGCCCTTCTAGCCCGCCCAGGGTCTGAGTCGGTATAGAAGACATAGAACCATGCTTGTGAATCCCCGGGTCATCTGCGGAAGTCCTTCTCCCCTCCAGACGCCCCTCCAGGTAAAACTCGAACCAGTTAGGCTCCTGGATAGATTCGCCTGGAAAATGGATATCGCCCTCCTTGCCGGGCTTTACAAGGTGCGGGGTGACAGCGATCAGAAGGTCGGTCTTGTCCTGGGTATAAGTGGTACTGCGGAAAAGGGCTCCGAGAACCGGGATATCTCCCAGACCCGGGATTTTTTGCGACTGTTCCCGCAAGCTGTCCTGCAGAAGGCCCGCCAGGGCCAGGGTCTGACCGTCATAAAGCTGCACCGTCGTTTCCAGCCTTCGGGTGGAGAGGCTCGGGACGACGAAATCCGCCCCGAGAATACCCGTGGGAATGGTGCTCGTTGACGTAATCTCGCTGACGCTCGGCGCAACGCGAAGACTTATTCTGCCGTCGCTCAAGACCACCGGGGTAAACCTAAGGGCAACGCCGAATTCTTTATACTCGATAGTTATTTCGCCAAGGTCTTGAGGAACGGGGATGGGGAATTCGCCCCCGGCCAAAAAACTCGCTTCCTGCCCGCTTTGAGTGACCAGCCGTGGTTCGGCAAGGGTTCGCGCTAAGCCCTCGGTCTCAAGAAGTTGCAGAGCCGTTGTAAAATTGTCGATATTGATAAAAATATTGGCGGCGTTATCGGCGAAATTCAATAGAAGCGAACTGGGATTCTGGATGACCCCGTCAATAGCCCCTTCGAAAATCGCGGTTTGCGCACCGGCGGTGGGAAAATTAGCGGTGACCAGTGCATCCTCGATCGGGGTGATAAGGTTTCCGACGCCTGCAGCCCCGGTAAAATCGCTCCCCAGGCCGGCAAGGCCCAAGGCCGCCTGCCAGTCCCTGCCGGAGGAACGTGTCACTTCGGCGAACTTGACTTCGAGCATGACCTGCTGAATACCGTCGACTTTGAGCAGGTTGGTAATGCCGATACCTGATCTGCCGGTCCCTTGCTGTCCCTCTCGGCCCCCTGCCTCTTTGGGAAGAAAACGCTGGGTAAGCCGCACCACCTGCTCAACCACTTCGGGGCCCGAAACCGTGCCGGAAAGAACCACCCCCGTTTCAGAGGCATAGACCTCAATTTTCTGGTCGGGATAGAGTTCGTGGATTTTCTGCTTTAGGGCGGTGAGATCGAGAGCGACGACGACATCTAGAAGGGTCCGGCCATTGCCTTCCTCCCAGAGC
The DNA here is from genome assembly GCA_945787465.1 of uncultured Desulfuromonadales bacterium. Lineage (GTDB taxonomy): Bacteria > Desulfobacterota > Desulfuromonadia > Desulfuromonadales > Trichloromonadaceae > CALZIZ01. The sequence continues at coordinate 2,888 of CALZIZ010000303.1, read as the reverse complement.
ATGACGCTGGTATAGCCGACCTTTTTACCGAAGACATAGAGTTCCCTCGGAGACAAAACGACGACATCAGCAATGTCCGGATCGGCAATGGAGACCCTTTTGAAGGGGTGGCTGGTCTTGATCAGATCCGAACCGCCCATTTTCAACTCGAGGGTTTTGCGATAAACTTCTTCGGCGAACGAGAGACTGCAGATTACGCCGAAGATGGCTAGGCCCAGGGCCCCCCTCCCAACAAGTGAGAACCAGAAGTGTTTCATCCGTCCCTCCATAACATTTAAAGTCGTTTTTCGGAATTGACATTTTTAAATTGCACGGTTTCACTTGGCTTTGACCCCCTGATGATCTCCACCGCATGGGGAGAAGGCTTGGGAGTGCGAACCCTGGGCTTTAGCGAAGCCACCCGTCTTTTGGGGGAGGCCTTTTTCACCTCGGGCTTGGGCTCTTCTACATCCAGGGGGTTTCTCAGAACAAGGTGAATTGCCCCCTTGTGGGTTTGGAGTGCCAGCGTTTCGGTCTGCTTGGGTTCAAGTTCCATGGTCACGGTGCGCACGACTTTGGCCCTTCCCTCTTCGGTAAATGTCTCTTGGGCGATGGCCAGCACCTTGATTTTCTTGAGGATTGTTTTTGCTTTTTCCTTACCGCGTTTTTGCGATTCAACGCCAATGATGTCGACGAAGGTGTTCGGCAGCACAAACCCCCCGACTCCGGTCACCTCATCGACCTGCACGGCCATTGCCCGCATGCCTGGGTTGATCATAGCCACCATGCCGGCCCCAGAACCGGGAGCCGCAAGTTCTGCAGCCAAGACCGGTTCGCCGGCAGTCAGTTGCGTCACAGCTACTCGGCCTTCAACTGCACCGATATCATTGAAAGCCCCACGGGGTTCGCTGCCCATGGGCCATTCTGCAAGCACCAGATTTTTTTTGCTCAGCGGGGTACCGATCTGCAGGTCTGCGGCGGCGACCACGATTTGGGTCACCGGCGCTGTTTTATTGACGATGATCCTGGCTTCGGAGTTGCGCGCCGCAAGCCACTTGTGGGCCAAGACCACGGCCATAAGACCGAATCCTATGGCAAGCCCGAAGGCAATCAAGCCACTGTATCTTTTCATGGCATTCCTCCATTTCTTAAAAGATCTTGCCCCATGACATATAATTTTATCCGGCCAACCATTCATGTGTCGATGAACAACCGGTGATTAGCATCGAAAGAATTTTCAAAAAAAACAACTTTGTATTTCCTGTAAAGTTTTAAACCATAATCTTTATTAGTTTTAATCAAATCATCTTTCCCCAGGTAAGGTAGGAGAAATAACCTAACGCAATAGCAGCGGCGTAGGGAAACTTCAGCATTTCCCCGGTGGATGCTGCTTTAATGCATTGTGTGTCCTTAGTGCCTGCGTAGGCAAAAAGAGCCATGCGCCAGCTGGCCAACCTCTCGATCAGGTTGCGGTTGGTGACATAGTGAAGAAGGGACATGGCCCCTCCGATCAGGGCGGTGTAGAGAAAAACCTGAAAAATAGCACTGGGGCCCACCAGGGCACCCAGTGCCGCAAGCGCCTTCACGTCCCCTGCACCCATCCCCCCCAGCATGAAGGGAAGGAATAGCAGTCCAATGCCGGCTAAGAACCCGAGACTGGCCCAACCGAGGCCAGCCCCACCCGAAATCGAGAAGTTGTATCCCAACCCGGAAAGTACCAGGCTAAGGCTGCATAGGTTGGGGATTTTCGAATAAAGGGTATCGGTGAAGCAGATCAAAAAGAAAAACGCGGAGGCAAAAAGGATGGCGAGACTCTCCCTCCCCTCAAGCATGAACCAGAGCGAAAGGCCCATCGCCGCAAAACCAGTCACGTAACGGGATATATTTTGTCGGACCGCCTTTCCCATCCCTTTGCCTCCGATTGATATCATTAAACACAGGACCGTTTTCCTGATTTTGGGTCCAGTTTATATGTTGGTTGCTTAATTAATGCTTTTGTAATTCGGTATTTACATCAGTAAAGGCGGTGCTGACTTTGTCTCCAATAGCAAAGGCTGCGACAACAATACCTGCGGCGATGGCGGCGACCATGATTCCATACTCGACCCCAGCTGCACCCTCTTCGCTCCTTACCAGTTCCCTCAATTTCGTGGCCAGATTTCTCATTTGAATTCCTCCGTCATTAGTGTTAACTGCACTGCTACCTGTTTGAAGTTACCCTATATATGAGCAACCCACATGCCAACATTGCAACCAACTAATTTTGCGAGGGAAAGACAAACTGGCAGGGTTAAATGTAAAGAAATGTGTAAAAGTATTGGACGCTTTCACTTTACACTACACTTTACACATTTGGTTTGATGAGGGATGGAGCCCGGCACCATGTATGGAACCCGGACAAAGATTAAAATGACAATTATTCGCTTTTGAGTGAAGGGCTATGAGGGGCGGTTGAAATGACGCTTGGGCGAATCCTCCTCAGAGGATTAAAACAAGTCATTATAGGGGTTTTCAGCCCAGGGACGGGCTTAAGAGAGCTTGGCCGGAGGGGGAAGGAATTAGACCTTTTGTATGATAGTCTGCCTAAGCCTTTGATTGGGTGATTCTGGCAGCCTTATAAGGGCTCATGCATATAAAGGATAATATCGACACTAATCCCGTGGTGTGAAAAAAAAAGGCCGGCTCCCTCGAAAGCCGGCCTTAAAAACATATCAATTGAGAGAGTTGACTATTCGAAAACGACCAGCAGATCGTCCTGGTCGACCTGGTCGCTCTCTTTGAAGCGAACCTCGGCCACCGTACCGCCAACCTTGGCTTTGACGTTCGTCTCCATCTTCATCGCCTCGGTCGAGAGCAGGACATCGCCTGCCTTGACCTCATCGCCGACATTGACCAGCAGCTTGAAGATC
>CALZIZ010000302.1 GCA_945787465.1 uncultured Desulfuromonadales bacterium | reverse complement strand
GGGGCAGGCCCCACCCTACCAAACTGTCGCTATGAGCCTGACCGGGAGTTCAAGGGTTTTCAACGGCAGGTTCTTTGATTATCTGCCAATGCGGGCCAAAGTGGCTGTTGCGTAACAGGCCGCAGCAACCAGCAGAACAGCGGAGAAGCCTGCCTCCACTGCGAGCAGGGTGGCCAAGGAGGTGGAAAGGACCGAAAGGCTGCCGTTAATACCCAGGGCCCATGGCACATCGGCTTCTTGGTGCCGGGCTGTCTGTTGCAGACCGAGAGGGAAGGGGAAGCCCATGGCAAATCCGACCGGGGCGATCAGTCCGAGGGTCAGCAGGGCCTTTAGCCCCTGGGACTGGGCGAGGGTAAGGTTCAGCAGCGGAGTAAGGGCAAGGCTGTAAAACAACAGGATTACGGCGACCAGGCCGGTGACCCATTCGGGCGCTGCCAGTTTTCTGGGGAGCCTGGAGGAAAGACAGCTGCCGGCGCCGGAAGAAACCAGCAGGGTACAGATCACGCCCGCCGCCGCATAGACGGGGTGCCCCAGGTAGAGTACGAAGCGGTGGATCAGGCTGATTTCCACCAGCATGTAGCCGAGGGCCAGGCCGCCGAAATAGAACAGGGTCCGCAGCCTGCTGCCGCTTCGCCAGCCGAGGCGAAACAGGGGCAGCAGGATAAGAATCGCTGCAGCAAGGCTCATCTGAACCAAGCTGATCACGACGATGACGTATCCCAGCTCCAAAAAAGGGGCTGATTGCTGTCCGAACAGCCCGGCCAGTCGGGGCAGGCTGCCCCAGCGCAGGAACTGGGAGAAAAATGGCCGGTCATCGCCGGCCGGCTGCAGGCGAAAAGTGTAGTTTCGATACAAGGCAGCGCGTTCGGGGCCGAGCAGCTGATCCAGAAGAGTGAAAAAACGCCCATCCTGAAGCTGGTGAAAAAACTGCCGATCCTCACTTTTCAGCCCGGGCGCCAGGGCCGGATCAAACTGCATCCGGCGGCAGAAGTCCCGCACCGTTTCCAGCTGCTCTGCCGAATAAGGCGGCCGGTTCGTCGATCCCAAGCTCCTCCAGGGCCTCCACCAGGGTGGCCGCCAGGCGCAGGGGGGTGCGGACAGGGAAATCCATCCAACAAGAAAGACACACCAGGCCCTCCGGGGCCAGATGCCTGAGCATATCGCCGATGCCCTGGCGGGTCAGCAGATGCTGCTCCTGCAGGGCGAAAAGCCCTGCAGAGCCTCCAAAGCTCCCCAGCGGGGGCATGGTGATCAGGTCATACCGGGCCGGGTCGCCGGCGAGCCAGGAGCGTGGCTCCCGGTGCACCCGGGTCACCTCGGGGCGCTTCCAGAGCCCTGCGGTCTGCCTTGAAAAATCCTCCATGACAACTTCAACGGCGCTGCGGTGGGGTTCTACCGCAACAATCTTTTGCGCCCGGTGGTCCAGCGCCTGGGCCACTTCCATGCCGGTGGCCGCCTGAAGGACCAGAACCTTTTTGGGCTGAATCAGGCTGTAGGGCAGGGCGCCGGTGGTATAGTCCAGCGGACTCGGAGCCGCCGCGCTTGAGACCTGCGGCAGTGCTCCAAACCAGTTGCCGTTGCTGAACACCGCCAGGCGCACCGGCACTTCCCGGGGGTAATTCAGACTGAGCCCGGGGGCCACCCGCAGTCCAGGCGCCGCGACCACCTGGACCAGTCCGTAGGGGCTGCTGCGTTCAGCGACAATCCTCGCTTCGGGCAACTGCAGGGTACTTTGCAGGTCTTTGTAGGGAGAAAGCTCCAGTGCGGGAGGACGAACCAGAATGACAGCAATGAAAAGCAGGGCCAAAAGCCCCGCGCTTAACTGCATGCTGCGCTTTTGACGACAGAGCAACAGAGCGCCGGCCACAAGGGGGATGCAGGCCGTGAGCGCAGGCAGGCTGCGGATATGGAAGGTGGCCAGCAAAACGAGGCCCACCACTCCCCCCAGACCAGAGCCGAGCAGGTTGGCGAAATAAAAGGTGCCGATTTTTTCGACGTAGCGGACAAAGATCAGCTCGATGGCCAGGGCTCCCAGAAAAAAGGGCAGGGCAAAGAGCAGGCTTGCTGCCAGCAGCCTGGCCATGTGGCCGGGAACCAGCAACAGCAGGTAAGAGTCAAAGCCCTGGAAAAGCAAGCCGATCATTTTCGGCACACCGGCAGTGGCCGCGGCACAGGCAGACATCAGCAAAGGCAGCAGCCAGGCGATTCGCCCCAACAGCCAGTTTCTGCAAATGGCAATGGTGGTTCCTGCGGCACCAAATCCAAGCAGGGCGATGGAAATGACCAGGTAGGCAAAGTGATGCCACTGGGTAATGCTGAGCATCTGCATCAACACCAGCTGCAAGGCTATCAAGGCGGCCGAAACCAGGCCGACGGCCAGGTGAAGGGCAAGCATTTTGCCGCCGAGCTTCACCGCCCCCTCCGGAAGGGCACAAATCTCACCGGCATGAGACTGCGGGTACGTGCCTGGCCTCGCTGTTTTTCCACCAGCATCAGGGTCTGGACGAAAAATGGGGAGCCGACAGGGATGATCATGCGCCCGCTCTCTTTGAGTTGGGCAAGTAGAGGCGGGGGGATGTAGGGGGCCGCGGCGGTGACGACGATGGCATCAAAGGGGGCCATTTCTTCCCAGCCGAAATAGCCGTCACCTTGGCGCACCCGGACTTGGTCGTAGCCGAGTCTTTGCAGGCGAGCGGCTGATTCAGCAGCCAGTTCTGCTATGATTTCTACAGTAAAGACCGTGGCTCCGGCTGCAGCCAGCACCGCGGCCTGGTAGCCGGACCCTGTGCCTATTTCCAGGATTCGCTTGCCGGGCGCCGGCTCTGCCAGCTCTGTCATCAGCGCGACGATGTAGGGTTGGGAGATAGTCTGGCCGTAACCGATGGGCAGGGGGCCATCGTCGTAGGCGTGATCGACGAGGCTTTTGGGAACAAACTCGTGCCTTGCAACGCCGGCCATAGCCTTGAGAGCGACAGGGTCTGAAATCCCGCGCTCTTCCAGCTGCTGGCGCACCATCTGTTCACGGGCCTGAGTGAAGCTTGCAGCCAGAGCCCCGTCTGCCGCAGAAGCATGCATTCCTTGAATCAGCAGCGTCAGCGTCAGCGCCAGCCCAAGCCAAAACCGCACAGCCGCGCCCTGAACACGAGTCTGCACCTTCGGTGAATTGGTCTTTCCCCGGCAAACCATAAGCAGCCTGTGAGATTAAGGACCTTCTTCTCTCAGTATACTGCCTGGGACGGGGAAGTCAGGCTCAGCAGACAGGTCGACTTTGTTCTGGAGACGAGCTCAGGCCGCTTTGAGGTATTTAAACGGGTTGCTGCAGGCCGAGATGCGCCTTGCCATGCGCTCGCGGCAATCGCGATGGACTTGCGCCAATTCCAGGCTGCGGGTCGGGTTGCCGTAGATTTTCCAGGGACCCTGGCAGGTGTAGGGCAGTGGGGCCCAGCCGAGAAAGCCGGCCACGTCCTTGAAAGGGTAGCCCAGAAAAATACCGACTTCGTGGGGAAAGGAGTCCGAGCTGACCCGGCTGGCCAGATGATCGAGGCTAGCGTCAAGATCTTCGAGATTGGGGTAGCCGCAGCGGGTCAGAAAGACCCTGGCCGCTTTGGTCTGCAGAAGGACTTCCAGATCTGAGGGACGGTAGAACATCAGCAATAAGGAACTTCCCCGGTCAGCCATCACCCGCACCGCCAGGCCGCTGCCCTCCAGAATCGCCAATCCGTGTTCCTTCCAGAGGCGATAGAGATTGCGGCCGCAAGCCTGATCGCGGTTTACCAGGTTCACCAGGTTGGCCGGCTTTTTCTGTTCAAGGATTTCCGCCGTTTCCAGGGCCAGAAAGGCGGCGAGACAGGCCCGGTCGTTGCTGAAGCGCAAGACCAGGGAGCGCCAGCTCTGCGGCTGGTGGTTGGATCCGGAATCGGTATTCTTAATCTGAGACATAGCAAAAATCCTCCTTAAAAATGAAAATCGTTTTCAACTATATTGGCCCGCCCGCGGAATGTCAACGAAAAATATGTTGGCGGCCAATTGACGGATGCAGGAGGGTGTCGGACTTGACGGGCCGTAAGGGGGAATTGGGTGTTCGAGGCCAGATTTTCGAGAATTTAGAGAGCGGATAGCAGGGCTGTTTGTCGAGAATTGTCGAAAATATGTGCCGATCAGCCGATTTCGCAGTAGGTTCATGTTAAGCCCGACACCCTCCTTGAATGGGAGGAAACGGTTGCCGCCGAATACCCCCTGTGCTAACCTTAGGACCGCTTTTGAAATGGCTAAAATTTAATCTTTTCGGGCTGACTTCGTGAAAAAAGAGCGTTTGGATAAACTGCTGGTGGAGCGGGGCCTGGTCCAGTCCCGGGAGAGGGCCCGGGCCATGATTCTGGCCGGACAGGTGGTGGTCAACGACCATGCGGTGGATAAGGCCGGCACCCAGGTGGGGTCCGATGCCGAAATCCGTTTCAAGGGCGAGGATATTCCCTATGTCTCTCGTGGCGGGCTCAAGCTGGAGAAGGGCCTGGAGGCCTTTTCCCTCAAGGTCGAGGGGAGAGTGGCCATCGATGTGGGAGCCTCCACCGGGGGGTTTACCGATTGCCTGCTGCAAAAGGGGGCGGCGCGGGTCTATGCAGTGGATGTCGGTTACGGACAGCTCGCCTGGAAGCTGCGCCAGGACCCACGGGTGGTCAACATGGAGCGGACCAATATCCGCGACCTCAGCCCAGAGGCACTGACCGAACAGCCCTCGCTGGCGGTTATCGATGCCTCTTTCATCTCCCTGGACAAGGTGCTGCCTTCGACCTTGCCGCTGCTTGAGGCCGACGGTGAGGTTCTCGCACTGATCAAGCCCCAGTTCGAGGTGGGCCGTGGCGAAGTCGGTAAGGGCGGGGTGGTTCGCGACCCCGAAAAACATGCCCAGGTCGTCGAAAAGATCAAGGAGTTTGCCGCCCAACTCGGCTGCAAGGTGCTTGGGGTGACCGACAGCCCCATCCTCGGGCCTAAGGGGAACCGTGAGTTTTTGATTTATCTTTGTAAAGGCTAGAGGTTAGAGGCGGGCTACCCTTACTTGCGGGGGTTTTGTAAAGAGGTGTCCCTGTAGGAGCGGCTTCAGCCGCGAATTCGCCCTAGAACTTTCAGCTTGACCACAAGGCGACCCCGAATTTTTGACCCTCAAAGGCGCCAGATTGCTGGGTGATTGCCATGCCGTTTTCGCGCCGCCGCCTTTCGAACAGACCTTTGCCCGCTTTTTGCAGGGCAAGCCGGTGCTGGTCCCCTTCGATTACTACTTTGAAGAGATCCTGGGAAAAATTACTCAGTTTCTCGAAGAAGGGGATGTGGCTTTTCTTATTCCGGGGGATCTGACCTTCTACTCTCCGTTTCAGGCCCTGGTTGATACTTTGGGGGAAAAAGCCGAGGTGGTTCCCGGGGTCGGTACCGCCAACGCCGCTTCGGCCCAGCTTAAGAAAACCCTCGACCTGCCAGGGGTAAGTAACCGCGCCATCCTGGCGTCGCCCCGCACTCTGGGCGACGCCGAGAATGCCCCGACCCTCCAGGAGCTTGCAGCCCCTGGGGTTACCTTGCTGATTTACATGAACAACATCCCTTTGCCGCAACTCGTTGCCCAGCTCAAAAGCGGCTACGGGAAAAATGTGCCCATTGCCATCGCCCACCGCCTGGGGTTGCCGGGCGAAGAGATCGTGACCGGGGACCTAGGCGATATCGTCGGAAAGGTGGGCCAACGGGACTTTTTCAATCTCGACGGAAAGGATAGGCGTCCTGCGCTGACCCTGGTTGTCGTTGGCGAAACCCTCGCGGCAAAGGTCGACGGCACCTGGTGGGACTATCGCCGTGAGAACATTTGGAAACACCGCAATTGATGAAAATCATCTCGCCCATCGATAACCTGGCCGAAGCCGATCTGCTCCTCGATGCGGGGGCCGACGAGCTTTACGGAGGGTATATCCCTAGGCAGTGGCGCGAAAAGTTCAGCCTGCTCGCCTCGCTCAACCAGCGCACCTTCGAGGGCGCCCAGCTCTCCAGTTACGAGGAGCTGGCCGCCGTGGTCGCCATGGCCCGTTCCCGGGGCAAGAGCTTTTCTCTGACCCTCAACGCGCCCTACTACATCGAGGAGCAGATGCCCCTGCTCCTCGATTATGTCGACCGGGTGGTGGAAGCAGGCGCCGCAGGCATTATTCTTGCCGACCTGGGGTTGCTGAGGCTGCTGCGCCGCCGGCATCCGCAAATCGAGTACCACGCCAGCACCCTGTCCCACCTGATGAATTCCGCGGCGGTGCGGTTCTATGCCGAACAGGGTATTTCGCGGGTGGTCTTTCCTCGTCATTTGAGCGTGGCTGAAATGGGCGAGATTGCCGGCAAACTGCCCCAGGTTCGCTTCGATGCCTTTTTATTGGTGGGCAAGTGCCCCAACACCGAGGGGCTGTGCACCTTTCACCATTCCAGCCCCGACAAGATCTGGCCCTGCGAGATCCCCTACCGGATCACCGCCGCCCGGCAGCCAGCCTCGCCCGCTCTCGAGGCCGCCATGGCCCGCCAGGGCAGCTGGTCACGCACCAACCGCCGCCACGGCTGCGGGCTGTGCGCCATTCCGTCTCTGCAACAGCAAGGCATCTTTGGCCTCAAGCTGGTGGGACGGGGGGCCCCGACGGCCCAGAAAGTAAAGAACATTCTTTTAACCAGGGACTTTCTGCGCCTGGCGCAGCAAACCGATGACCCTGCCGAATACCGGCGCCTGGGCCGCGAGGCCCATCATGCCCGCTTCGGCAGTCCCTGTTCGCCCAACGTCTGTTATTACCCGGAATTTTACGAAGCCGAATAGGTTCGTTTTTATGATTCGATTACTGCATACCGCCGATCTGCATCTGGACGCTCCTTTTCCGAGCCTGGGCCCACAGGCCGCTGAACGCCAGAATGTCTTTCTAAAAACCTTTGAACGCCTGGTCAACCTGGCGATCAAAAACGACGTCCAGCTCTTTTGCGTTGCCGGTGACCTGTTCGACAGCCCCCGGCCTTGCGGGGCGACCCTGGGCAAGGTACAGGCCGGGCTCAAGCGTCTGGTCGACCGGAAGATTATCCCGGTCCTGCTGCCCGGGACCCACGACAGCCTGGTGACCGCCGATTCGGTTTACCGCCGCAGCGAGTTTCCCGGGGCCGTGGTGCTCCATGCGCCCCATGTTCGCGAGCCCCTGGAGTTGACGGTCAAGGACCAGAAGGTTTTTCTTTACGGTTTTGCCTATCGCTCCTTTGCTTCGGATAACGCCCTGGCGACCATGGCCCGACGCGATGGCGAGGGGATACATATCGGTTTGCTGCACGGCTCACGCCAGGGCAGCCCCGAGTGGGAATACCGCAAGAAAGACCTGGCCTTTACCTCCCCGGCACTCAAGCAATGGAACCTCGACTACCTGGCCCTCGGCCATTACCACAATTTCGAACTGATCGGCGACCAGCGCAGGGTCTGGGCCTGTTACCCGGGGGCCCCGGAGGGCAAGCGCTTCGGGGAGAACGGCCCCAGGTACTGCGCCCTGGTGACCGTCGAGCCGGGCCAGGCCCGGGTCGAGAAACTGGTGGTCAACAGCCAGGTGCTCGAAGACCGGGAAATCGACCTGTCGGGTTGCGAAACTGTGCCCAGGGCAAGGACGATCTGCTGCTGCGCCTGCGGTTGACGGGAATTGTTGAGGCCCCCCTCGATCTGGAGAGCTTGCACGGGCGTTGTTGCGGTGCATATTTTTATCTCGAGTTTGACGACCAGACCCGCCTGTTTGACAGCGACCTGGCCCGGCGGATCGAAAAAGAAGAGACGGTCCGGGGTGTTTTCGTCCGCCGCGCCAGGCAGTTGATGAAAGATGTGCCTGCAGAGCAGCGGCCTTGCGTCGAGGAGGCCTTTCGCGAGGTCCTGGTTCGGTTCCATGCTTTCGGCGGAGGTGGGAAATGATTCTGCGCAGCCTGGAGCTCAAGCATTTCGGCAAGTTTGGCGAAAAAACCTTCGAATTTCGCCGAGGCATGAACCTGGTGATCGGCCCCAACGAGGCCGGCAAGTCAACGCTCATGGAGGCCATCCCCGCGGTGTTGTTCGGGGTGCGCAACAAAGAGCGCTTCAAGCCCTGGGGGCGCCAGGGCAGCTGCGAGGCCGCGCTGGTTCTTGAAGACCGGGGTCGCACCCTGCGTATAGAACGGAACATTCTCACCGATCGGGTGAGTCTGGAAGAGAAGGACGATCTTTACCACACCCTTTACAGTTTCGAAGGCAAGGTTGCCCCCCAGGGCCGATCTTCGGAGCGGGTCGAGTATCTCGAACAGCTCAGTCGACTCTTCGGAATTGCCGATGAGGACATCTTTCGCGCCTCGCTCTTTTTCGGGCAGGGCAGCCTCGAGATCGGCAACAACGGGGGGTTGGCCGCCAAGATCAAGACCCTGCTGTCGGGTTTTGTCGAGGTCGATTACGATCGGGTGCTTGAGTCGTTGCACGAAGACTTCTTCGCCATCACCAGGAAAAACCCCTGGGGCAAAGACAAGACCAAGGATCGCGAGTTCGACGAAATCGCCTCGCGCGTCGGCGAGCTGGAAAAGCGCTGGTACGAGGGGCAGCAATCCCTCAAGCGTCTTGAGAAGCTGCAGGAGCAGATCGAAGACCTCTCCGTGGCTCTGGAGATCGACCGTGAGGATTACACCAAAGGCGAGCGCTACCTGGCCTGGGTGCGCAAGCAGTGGCAGCTCGAGGCAAAGGAAGAGTCCCTGCAAAAGGATTTCACCCGCATCAACCAGCAGTCGGAGAAAGT
>CALZIZ010000301.1 GCA_945787465.1 uncultured Desulfuromonadales bacterium | reverse complement strand
GTTCTCTGTGAGCTCGAGGGAGCGCAGCGAAGGTGCGTGAGGCCGACTTTAAACCAAGGTCAAAAGCCGCCTGTTTGTTTCAGTTATCCGCGTCGGGCGAAACTGGACTTTCCCCCAAAGGTGTAGTAAATGTCTATATTTAACTTCATCATTTCCAAGACCATCATGCATGTGCCGGCTCCTATCGTGAGCGTGTTCGCCAAGAGCTATATCGCCGGCACCGGGCTTGATGACGCTGCTGCGGTCACCCGGGACCTGAACAGCCAGGGATGCATGACCACCATCGACGTGTTGGGGGAGTTTATCAAGACCGCAGATGAGGCTTTGGCCTTTAAAGCGCAGTGCCTAAAAATCCTCGATCGCATCGCCCGGGACGGGCTTGATGGCAATCTCTCCCTCAAACCGACCCAGCTCGGGTTGACTCTCGACAAGGATCTTTGCCTGGAGAATCTGCGGGAAATCGTCGCCCACGCTGCAAGCCTGGACAACTTTGTGCGCATCGACATGGAGGACATCCCCTGCACCGACGACACCCTAGATTTCTATCGTCAGCTGCGGGCCGAGTTTCCCGGCCATGTCGGCACCGTGCTGCAATCCTATTTGCGGCGCACCCCTCAGGACATCGAAGACCTTGCCGAGGGCAGGCTCAACTTCCGGCTCTGCAAGGGGATCTACGACGAGCCGCGCAAGGCGGCCTGGAAGGACCCGTTTATCATCAACGCAAGCTTCACCCAGTGTCTGGAGATGCTGTTTCAGCAAAAAGCCTATGTCGGCATCGCCACCCACGATGAACGGCTGGTCTTCGAGGCCCTGCGGCTGATCAGGCAGTACGGCCTGAAGCGCGAGGATTACGAGTTCCAGATGCTGCTCGGGGTCGATGAGGAACTCAGGGACCTGCTGGTGGCCCAGGGCCACCGGTTGCGGGTTTACGTCCCCTTCGGCAAGGACTGGCTGCCTTACTCGCGGCGCCGGCTCAAGGAAAACCCGAGTATTGCCCGCCATGCCCTGAGACAGCTGGTCGGCAAACATGGACATCATTGATCAGGCTTCACCGGACCGAGGTGGCTTCCGGTGGAATGTTTCATTCATTTTCCGTAGAGAGGTATGTATGAACAAAATGAAAACAATGTTGGCTCTGGCAGTTGCTTTTGCGATGACAACCTCGGCAGCCTTTGCCGCCGAGACCCTCAAGGTCGGCGTTCAGGCTCCGATCACCGGTAGCTACGCCAACGAAGGGCAGGGGATCGAAAACGGCGTGCGCCTTCTCGCCGAACAGATCAACGCCAAGGGCGGCGTGCTGGGAAAACAGATCGAAGTGATCGCCTGCGACGACCAGGGCACCGCCATGGCCGCCGCCATCTGCGCCAAGGATCTGGTCAATAAGGGCGTCAAAATGGTCATCGGCTCCTACACATCGACCTGCGCCGAAGCCGCTCAAAAGACCTACTACAAGGCCGGCGTCCTGCAGACCTCCGACGGCACAGCAGACAGCCTGACCGAGAAGGGCTACTGGACCTTCCTGCGGAACTCCTTTCCGAACAGCGCCGAAGCGGAATTCGTCGCCAACTATCTGGTCAAGGTCAAAGGCTACAAGCGCATCGTCGTTCTCTCCGACTTCTCGACCTACGCCGACGGCCTGGCCAACGCCGCAGAAGTCGCGATCAAGAAACTGGGCGGCAACGTGGTCTCCCGCGACAAGATCAAGGCCGACTCGCAGAACTTCACCCCGGTGCTGACCAACATCAAGTCGAAGAATCCTGATGCTATCTTCTTCGCCGGCTACTACTCCGACGGTGGCCAGCTGCGCGCCCAGCAGGTGGCGCTTGGCATCAAGGCCGACTTCTACGGCGGTGACGCCAACGACAATCCGGACTTCGCCAAGCTGGCCGGTTCCGCAGCTGAAGGCGCCTTCATCGTCAACGTCCCCTCTCCGGACGTGCTCCCTTACGAAGTTGCCAAGACCTTTATCGCCGACTACCAGAAGAAATACGGTGAAATGCCGCCTTCTATCTGGGGTCTGATGAACATCGACGGCATGCGGGCCATCATTCACGCCATGGAGCAGAACAAGAGCTTCGACACCAAGCAGGCTGCTGATTACCTGCACAACCTGCAGGAGCCGCTGCCGGGCATCACCGGCCCGATCGCCTTTTCCAAAGACGGCAACCGCAAAGGCGGCGCCTATGTCGTGAAGAAAATCCAGGCTGACGGAACCTATCACAACGAATACGTTCAGTAAGTAACGCCTGACCAGCTCAAGGGGCGGGGGAGATCGCTGTTCTCCCGCCCTTTTTTTGCCCCAAAAACGTAAACACCGAGACAGAAAACCTGCCCCTCAGACGCGAGGAGAGGACAGTGAAGTCCTCCCCTGGCTTCTGAAAGGCAGTCAGTATCAGCAACCCTGGAGAAGTATTATGGACATTTTTCTGCAACAGTTGGCCAACGGCCTGACTATCGGCAGCATGTTCGCCCTGGTGGCTCTTGGCTACACCATGGTCTATGGCGTCATGCGCCTGATCAACTTCGCCCATGGTGATATGGTCGCCGCTTCGGCCTTTGTCGGCCTGACCATCTACACCCAGGTGATGGGGCAGGCAGCTTCCTTAGGTGCGGTGATCGTCATCTTCCTGCTCGCCGCCGCCGCCATGGCCTGCATCGGGGTGATCCTCGAGCGGGTCGCCTACCGCCCCTTGCGCAAAGCGCCGCGGCTGTCGGCGGTGGTTTCGGCCCTCGGCGCCTCATTGGTGATCCAGAACGGTATTATGCTGATCTGGGGCCCGCAGATGCGTATCTTTCCCGAACTGGTGCCGCAGGTTTATTGGGATCTGGGCGGGGTGGTGATCAGCCTGATCCAGGTGATCATCCTGGTGCTCTCGCTGATCCTGATGGTCGCCCTCTACCTGTTTGTCGAGAAAACCCGCATGGGCGCCGCGATCCGCGCCGCCTCCATCGATCAGGATGCGGCCCGGCTGATGGGGATCAACGTCAACAACATCATCGCCCTGATCTTCATCATCGGCTCCTCTCTTGGAGCGGTCGGCGGCCTGTTTATCGGCCTCTATTATCGCGGCATCACCTTCAACATGGGCTGGCAATACGGCCTCTACGCCTTTATCGCCGCGATCATAGGCGGTATCGGCAATATCCCCGGCGCCATGCTCGGCGGGATGCTGCTCGGGCTTTTCAACGCCTTTATCGCCGGCTATGTCTCCAGTACTTGGGCCGACGCCTTCACCTTTACCCTGCTGATAGTGATCCTGATTGTCCGCCCCACCGGTATCCTCGGTGAGCGGGTTGCGGAGAAAGTCTGATGAAAAACTTCGAACGTTTCGGCCTTCCGGCTTTTATTTTCGTCATGGCGGTCCTGCCGCACCTGCTCAACGACCGCTGGCAGGCGGTTGCCATAACCTTTCTGGTCTTTTCCGTGGTGGCCCTGTCGCAGGACATCATCCTCGGCAAAAGCGGGATGTTCCATATGGGCCAGGGGCTGTTCTTCGGCATGGGCGCCTACGCCACCGCGATCCTCAACAACGAGTTCGGCTGGCCGATCCTGGCGACCATCCCCCTGGCGATCCTGATCCCGGCGCTCTTCGGCATTCTGCTTGCCGGGCCCATCGTTCATTTGCGCGGCGACTACCTGCTGGTCGCCACCATCGGCTTCAACATCGTCTTCGTCCAGGTGCTGCAGAACAACCTCGGCGGTGTCACCGGTGGTCCCAACGGCATCTTCGGCCTCGACTCCCTGAGCTTCTTCGGCATGGAGCTGATGAGCCAGGTGGCGGTTTATTACTTCGCCTTTGTCGTTCTTCTGTTCACTCTCTGGATCATGCACAACCTGCAAGGGAGCAAACCGGGCCGTGCCCTGCACTACCTGCGGGAGGACCAGCTGGCGGCCGAGAGTATTGGCATCAACACCCGTATCTATAAAATTTTCGCCTTCGGTCTTGGGGCCGGGATCGCCGGCTTGGCCGGTACCGTCTTCGCCGTGCAGTACTCGGCGGTCAGTCCGGAAGCCTTCGACTTCATCCAGTCGGTGCTCTTTTTCAGTATCGTCATCGTCGGCCGCGGGATCTGGCCGGCGACCTTCGGCAAAATCCCCAAGTTCCTGATCAAGGGAGGCAGCCATGGCGCGTAATGAACTGATATTGACCGACGTCACCAAGCGCTTCGGGGGATTGACCGCCGTCGATTCCCTGAGTTTCAAGGTCGAGGAGGGGCAGATCTACGGCCTGATAGGCCCCAACGGAGCCGGCAAGACGACGGCCTTCAATAATATCACCGGCATATACAAGCCCGAGGAGGGCTCGATCCAGTGGCGCGGCGAGGAGATCCGCGGCCTGACCCCCTACCAGATCGTCGACCGCGGCATTGTCCGCACCTTTCAGACCATCCGCTTGTTCAGCCAGATGTCGGTCGCCGAGAACATCATGAGCGGCCGCCACATCAGAAGCAAACAAAACTGGTGGCACGGCATCATCCCCACCCCGGGCAAGAAGCGCGACGAGCTGGAAAACTGGAAAAAGGTCGAGGAACAGCTCGACTTCTTCAACCTCAGCGAATTCGTCGCTACCCCGACCGCCAGCCTCCCATATGGCATTCAGCGCCGGGTCGAGATGGCCCGGGCGATGGCCGTCGATCCGACCCTGCTGATCCTCGACGAGCCGGCCGCGGGCCTGAACGACAAAGAAACCCTGGAGCTGCTGCAGACCATCTACAAGATCCGCGACAAGGGGGTCACGGTGCTTTTGATCGAACACGACATGGATATGGTCATGGAGATGACCGACTACCTGACGGTGATCAACTTCGGTCGCAAGATCGCCGAAGGCACCCCCGAAGAGATCCAAAAGAATCCGGCGGTCATCGAGGCCTACCTGGGAAGTGAGGATGACGACGATGAGTGATGTGCTGTTTGAAATAAAGGACCTGGAAGTTTCATACGGCAGCATCGCCGCCATCAAGGGGATCTCCCTCGAGGTGCGCAAAGGTGAGATCGTCACCATCCTTGGCGCGAACGGCGCCGGCAAGACCACCACCATGCGCACCATCAGCCAGCTGCTCAAGGCCAAAGCCGGGTCGATCAAGTTCAAGGGGACCGAGCTGACCAAACTGCCCGCCCACAAGATCGTCAAGCTCGGCATCAGCCACTCGCCGGAAGGGCGACGGGTGTTCGGAATCCTCACCGTCGAAGAGAACCTGCTGCTTGGCGCCTTCTCGCAGAGCAAGGTCGACCGGGCGGTGCTCGACTGGGTTTACCAGCTTTTCCCGCGCCTTAAGGAGCGTAGAAAGCAGCTGGCCGGAACCCTCTCCGGAGGCGAGCAGCAGATGCTGGCCATCGGCCGGGCGCTGATGAGCAAGCCCGAGATGCTGCTCCTCGACGAGCCGAGCCTCGGCATTGCGCCGATCCTGGTCAAGGCGATTTTCAAGCAGATCCGCGAGATCGCCAACAGCGGCGTGACCGTGCTGCTGGTGGAGCAGAACGCCAAGGCGGCGCTGAAGCTGGCCGACCGCGGCTACGTGCTCGACGTCGGCACCATCGCTCTTTCGGGCACCTCTGAGGAGCTGTTGGCCTCGGAGAAGGTACAGGAAGCCTATCTCGGTAAAAAGCATTAAAGCAGGAGCCAGTAGCCAGAAGCCAGCGGCGTAGGTTGGGTAGAGTGAAACGAAACCCAACATTTTCAGAAGACCTTATGTTGGGTTTGTCGCTGCGCTCCTTAACCCAACCTACAGAACCTGGGTTTGTGAGGGAGTTTTTATGAATCTGAAAGATATCCTGGTCCATATCGACAACCGGCCGACCTGTGCTTCGCGGCTGGCCGTGGCAATCCACTTGGCAAAACAGCAGCAGGCAAGGCTGACCGGCCTCTACGTGGTCGCCCATCCTTATTACGCCTCGCGCCATCACAAGGCCGAGGAACTCGTGGAGAGTGCCCGGAAGCAGTTTGAAGCTGCCGCCGCCGAGGCCGGTCTGGAATCGGAGTGGATCTGCGTTGACAGCTCGAAAACCGGGCTTGAAGTGGTCCAGGCGGTCAATCTGTATGCCCACTATCGCGACCTGCTGGTGGTCAGCCAGACCGACCCCGATACGGGGGACCGCTCGATCCCCCTCGATCTACCCGAAAAAGCGGTGCTCGGTTCCGGTCGCCCGGTGTTGATCGTGCCCTACGCCGGCACCTTCGAGAGCCTCGGCAAGCGGGTGATGCTCGCCTGGCGGGGCGGGCCCGAATCCTCCCGGGCTGTGCACGACGCCATGCCGCTGCTGCGCCAGGCTGACTCGGTGCGGGTTCTCACCGTGCAGGGCTCGGGCGGGGATGAATCCTACGAGTCTCACAACGCAGAGCAGGGCTCAGCATCGGAGACCTGCTGCTTAACCGCGCAGCGGATGAGGGGATCGACCTGCTGGTGATGGGTGCTTTCTCCCAGACCCGGCGCGGCCACCAGAGCCTGGGGGATGTCGGTCGCCATTTGCTCAGATTCATGACGGTGCCGGTGTTGATGTCCCATTGAGTCGAATTGCCCCAGTAATTTGTTCGGCACCGCGAAGGGCACGAGGAACACGAAGAACCTGTAGGTTGGGTAGAGCTCCGCGAAACCCAACGATTCTGGGCAATTGGAATGTAGGCTTTCGTTCCTTAAACCAACCTACAAAAGCTGGCGGCAGCAGATTCTGGGCAATTGGGATGTTGGGTTTCGTTCCTCAACCCAACCTACAAAAACCTCTGCATTCGACGGTTTGAACGGGTAGGGTAGGGCCTGCCCCACCGATTGCAATTGGACCACATAAATCCGGTGGGGCAGGCCCCACCCTACGAAGTTTGATTCTGGCAATATGTCCACCAAGGCGCTGATTTTCAACATCCAGAAATTCTCCCTCCACGACGGGCCCGGCATCCGCACCACGGTCTTTTTCAAGGGCTGCCCCCTGAGCTGCGCCTGGTGCCACAACATCGAGAGCCAGGCCTTCTCCAAGGAGCCGATGCTGCGGGGCGATTTGTGCGCCGGCTGCGCCTCCTGTATGGATCGCTGCCCCGAAGGAGCCATCGAACTTTCTGCACAAAAGGCCCAAACCGATCTTGAGATCTGCACCAGTTGCGGCCGCTGCGTAATGTTCTGTCCCCGCAACGGCCGGCAGATCTGCGGCGAGCAGTTGAGCGTGGACGAGGTTCTGGGCGAGGTGCTCAAGGACCAGGTCTTCTACGAGCGCTCCGGCGGCGGGGTGACCTGCTCGGGCGGTGAGGCGATGGCGCAGATCGATTTTCTGGCCGAGCTGCTCTCAGCCTGCAAGAAGCAGCGGCTTCACAGCGCCGTCGACACCTCGGGTTATGTGCCCTGGACTTCTTTCGAGCGGATCCTGCCACTGACCGACCTCTTTCTCTACGATTTGAAGATCATGGACGAGCAGACCCATCGGCAATATACTGGAGTCTCCAACAGCCTGATTCTGGAGAACCTGGAGCGGCTCAGCGAAGCCGCCGCCCGGATCTGGATCCGCTTTCCGGTGATCCCCACCGTCAATGACGGGGCAGCGAATATCGAGCAGACCATCGCCTTTTTGCGCCGGATCAGCATCGAGCAGATCAATCTGCTGCCCTACCACGCCCTGGGGCGGGGCAAGGCGTCCCAGTTGGGGCGGAATGACCGCTGGGAGAACCTGCAGGCCCCCGGCGAAAAGATGATGAAGACCATTCAAAGGCGCTTTGCCGATGCCGGCTTCAAGGCGGTAATTGGAGGATGACGATGAACGAGCGGGTCAAAAAACTGCGTGAAGAAAGTCTAAAGGCCATCCCTCGCATCTCCATGGAGCGGGCCCAGCTGATCGACGAGGTCTACCGCCGGCATCAGGGGGCGGTGCCGACTCCCATTCTGCGCGCCCTGGCTTTTAAGAACCTGATGGAAAAGAAACAACTCTGGATCGGCGAGGGCGAGCTGATCGTCGGCGAACGGGGCGAAGCGCCCGCCGCCACCCCGACCTATCCCGAACTGTGCTGCCATACCATCGAAGACTTCAAGATCATGGACGCGCGGGAGAAAATCTCCTTCAAGGTCGACGAGCAGGCCCGCCGCATTCAGCAGGAGAGAATTATTCCCTATTGGGAGAAGCGCTCGATGCGCGAGAAGATCCTCGCCGAGATGAGCCCCGAGTGGAAGGA
>CALZIZ010000300.1 GCA_945787465.1 uncultured Desulfuromonadales bacterium | reverse complement strand
GCCCTGCCCCTCGACGCCGGCTTTGGTGGCGAGGTTGGCCATGGCCTCAAAGGCCGCGATGTACTCGGGGCGACAATCGGGGTAGCCCGAATAATCGAGTGCGTTGACGCCGATAAAAATATCGAAGGCCCCCAGCACCTCGGCCCAGCCCAGGGCGAAGGAGAGAAAGATGGTGTTGCGCGCCGGCACGTAGGTCACCGGGATGCTCTCGTCGATGGCCCGACCCTTGGGCACCTCGGTCTCCGAGGTCAACGCGCTGCCGCCGATGCGGCGCAGATCGATCTCCACCAGCTGGTGCTCCACCGCGCCGACCCTGGGCGCGTACTCTTTGGCCTTATCCAACTCGATGCTGTGCCGCTGGCCGTAGGCAAAACTCATGGCATAGGTCTCGTACCCCTCGGACTGGGCAATCGCCATGCAGGTCGTCGAGTCCAACCCGCCGCTGTAGATTCGTAAAAATCCCCGGTCCCCAACCGGTGCACCTTCAGCAGGTTGGTGGTCCCCGGTGCGGAGACAGGGCTGCCCATGGTGATGACCACAACATCGCCGCGCTTAAGCACCCCGGCGTCGAGCACCGCCTGTTCCACCGAACGGATCTGCGCCTCGGTATCGCCCTGGATGTCGACCCTGATGGAGCGCACCCCGGCGTGCAGCGCCAAGCGACGGCGCACCTTGGTCGTCGGCGTCACGGCGTAGATCGGCAGCGCCGGCCGGTACTTTGAAACCATCGCCGCGGTGCTGCCGGTCTGGGTGAAGGCGAGGATCCCTGCCGCGCCAAGGTTCTCCGCCACCCGGCAGGCGGCCTGGCCGATAGCCTCGGGCAGATGCCGGTAACCGCGCACCTCGGGGATGTTGTGAAACACCTGCTCCTTGAAGGCCGGATCCGATTCTACGTCCCGGGCCACCCGGACCATCACCGAAACGGCCTCGGCGGGGTATTTTCCCGAGGCCGTTTCAGCCGACAGCATCACCGCATCGGTGCCGTCGATGATGGCATTGGCGACATCGGATATCTCGGCGCGGGTCGGCCGCGGATTCAGGATCATGCTCTCGAGCATCTGGGTGGCTGTGATTACCGGCTTGCCGGCCTCGTTGCAGTGGCGGATAATGCGTTTTTGAATCAGCGGCACCTTCTCGGGGCTCATCTCCACCCCCAGATCGCCGCGGGCCACCATGATGCCGTCGGCCACTTCGAGAATCTGCTCGAAATCAGCGACCGCCTGGGGTTTTTCGATCTTGGCGATGACCCGCAGATCGGCCTTCTGCTGGTAGAGCAGTTCCTTGAGTTCGATCACGTCGGCGGCTCGGCGCACGAAAGAAAGGGCCACGTAATCGACCCCTTCGTCCACGCAGAACTGAAGGTCCTCCCGGTCCTTTTCAGTCATCGCCGGGGTTGACACCTCGGCACCGGGCAGATTGATCCCCTTGCGATCCTTAAGCACCCCACCGACTATCACCCGGCAGCGCACCTGCTCATCGTCCACCTCCAGAACCTCGAACTCAAGCAGACCGTCGTCGAGCAGAATAGGGTCGCCCGGTTCGACATCCCTCGGCAATCCACGATAGCCGATGGGGATCAGGGTCCCCTCACCCAGCACCTCGCGCACGGTCAGGGTCACCTCGCTGCCGGCGACCAGTCGCAGGGCCCCGTCTTTCATGCGCCCGGTACGGATCTTCGGCCCTTGCAGATCACCGAGAATCGCCACCGCCTGGCGCCTTTGAATGGACAGTTCACGGATGCGCTTGATCAGTGCCGACTTGCCGGCCTGGTCACCGTGGGAGAAATTGAGGCGAAAGACATCGGCCCCGGCCTCCATCAGGGCCAGCAGCATCTCGTCCGAATCGCTTGCCGGACCGAGAGTGGCGACAATCTTGGTGCGTCGGTACATGTTATTCTCCTGAAAATGGTCAGGAATAGAGCCGAAAAAGACCCTTCCCGCCCGGGAAGGGTCCTATAATCCGTGAGGAGTGAGAAAAAAAGCCTGGGAGCTTAGTTTTGGTTGCTGGATCTCACTCCTTGCGCTTCACTCCTCACCTGCTTTTAATGGTGATAGCGTCCCTTATACTGGACGTGGGCCTTGTCCGGACCCTTGTGACAACGAAAGCAGCGCTGTTCGGTAATTTTCTGCTGTTCAAGCGGGCTATCCTGCGGAGGCTCAACCGAACTCGGCCGCTGCCAGGGGTTCCGATCCAGTTCATCGCTCAGTTGCGGCGGTGAGTAGGTCACTTTCCAATCGTGGCTGATCTGTTTGAAATGACACTCTTCGCAACCGCCAGGGGGCGGGATGGCCTTCCAGTGCGCGAAAAGGGCGCACCCCCAAGTCAACATGACCAATCCGATCAGGGGGAGTAGTATTTTTTTCATCTGGGGGAGCCTCCTTGGGACTTCTCGCAAGGCAAACTATATCACAGCGGCACCCGCAGGCAAACCGTCAATCGGCAAATCCGGTTTGCCCCCGCCCCGAGGTTGTGGTAAAAGTAGAATCTTACGCTAAATGGAGACTTTATCCCCCCTATGCTGATGCACAGACTATTTCGCTGGTTCCTCTGGTGCGGACTTGGCCTGGCCGTTGCCGCCGCTCTGACCCTGGTCGGGGCTTACCTCTACGTGGCCCGGTCTCTGCCCCAGGTGGAAACCCTGAGCGACTACCGCCCCCCCATCATCAGCCGCGTTTACAGTGGCGACGGCAAGGTGATCGCCGAGTATTACCGTGAACGACGCATCCTGGTGCCGGTTTCGCGTATGCCCCAGCAGCTGATCCAGGCGTTTGTCGCCGCTGAGGATTCGCACTTTTTCGAGCACAAGGGCATTGACCTGGTCTCGATCCTGCGCGCGGCGCTGAAAAACCTCAAGGCCGGCGGTATCGTCCAGGGCGGCAGCACCATCACCCAACAGGTGGCCAAAAGCCTGTTGCTGTCGCCGGAGAAGAAGTTCGAACGCAAGTTCAAAGAGGCCATCCTGGCCTGGCGCATGGAAAAGGCCCTGTCCAAAGAAGACATCCTCTACCTTTATCTGAACCAGATATACCTCGGCCACAGCGCCTACGGGGTGCAGGCGGCCGCCGAGAACTATTTCGCCAAGAATGTCGAAGAGCTCAGCCTCGCCGAATGCGCCATGCTTGCCGGCCTGCCCCAGGCACCGAGTCGCTATTCGCCCTACCGGCACTATGAAAGGGCCCGCGACCGGCAGCGTTATGTGCTCGGGCGCATGGTTGAAGAAGGCTATATCGACGAAGAGCTGGCCGAAGAGGCGCTCAACCAGGACTTGACCATCCATCCGCGAGTCAACGTGCATATTACCGAGGCCGCCTATTTCACCGAACAGGTGCGGCGCTATCTCGAAGAGACCTTCGGCGAAGAGATGCTCTACACCGGCGGAATCCAGGTCCATACCACCATGGACCTTGGCATGCAGCAGGCTGCCCAGCGTGCGGTCAGGGAAAACCTCCACGATCACGACAAGCGACAGGGTTACCGGGGCCCCGAGCAGGTTCTCGACCAAGCAGAAGCAGAGGCTTTTCTCGAGGAACAGACTCGCAAACTCGGCAATGAACTGCTTTCGCCAGGTCTGCTGATCAAAGGCATACTGGTCGGCGGCAACGACAATAGCCTGAAGCTGCGCATCGGCCCCTTTAAGTGCGATATTCCCCTGGCCCAGGCAAAATGGGCGGCTCCGCTGCAGGTGGTAAAAAGGGGCCAGGCCGCAAGCGGCAACGCCGACAGCGAGCTGAGCCGGTTGCCCGTCGGTTCGGTTTTACTGACCCGCATCAGCCAGGTCAGGGGCAACGGCACCCTGCTGCTCGAACTCGAACAGCAACCCCAGGGCCAGGGTGCCCTGGTCGCCCTGGAATCCGGGACCGGCCAGGTCAAGGCGATGGTCGGCGGCTATGCCTTCGAGCAGAGCCAGTTCAACCGCGCCATCCAGGCCAGGCGTCTGCCCGGTTCGGCCATCAAGCCGATTATTTATGCCGCAGCCCTTGATAAGGGCTACACCCCGGCCACGGTGATTCTCGACACCCCGCTGATTTACAAGGAAAAGAGCGAATCCGGCGAAGAAACCGAGTGGAAACCGAAGAACTACAGCAAAAAGTTTTACGGGCCGACCTCATTCCGTACCGCTCTGACCAAGTCGCACAACGTAATCACCATCAAGATCCTCGAGGACATCGGGGTCGGTTACGTGGCCAACTACGCCCGCAAGCTTGGCATCAGCTCTCCCATCACCAGGGACCTGACCCTGGCCCTGGGATCTTCCGCTTTGACTCCCCTGGAGTTGGCCGGCGCTTACAGCGTTTTTGCCAGCGGCGGCGTGCGACTCTCGCCAACCTACATCACCCGGGTCGCCGATCGCGACGGCCGGGTCCTTGAATCCCTCGACCCGGCCGATTTTCCCGAAGGGCCGGGCGAAGGGCAGCGCCTCATCCGCCTGTCTCCAGAACGGGTCATCTCTCCGGAAACCGCTTATCTGGTCACCAATCTCATGGAAAGCGTGGTTCGCGACGGAACCGGCTGGCGGGCCAAGTCCCTGGGGCGGCCCACGGCAGGCAAAACCGGCACCACCAACGACCTCAAGGACGCCTGGTTTGCAGGCTACGTCCCGCAACTGGTGACCGTGGCCTGGGTCGGCTACGACCAGGAGCGTCCGCTGGGCAGACGCGAAACCGGCTCCAAGGCCGCGGCCCCTGAACCGGCTCCAAGGCCGCGGCCCCTGCCTGGGTCAATTTCATGCAGGAAGCGGTCAAGGGTCTTGAGCCGATCGACTTTCCCGTGCCCGACGGCATCGAGTTTCGCCCCATCGACCCGATGACCGGCCTGCTGACCCCCGAAGACAGCAGCAAGGCCTACATCGAGGTTTTTGCCCCCGGGACCGCCCCGACCCGTTACGCTCTCGATGAGCAAAAGCCCCGGGCCCGCGATTTCTTCAAGCTCGATCTTGAAGACAACTAAAATACCGCCATTTTAAAGGCCGCCTCTTTTATAGAGTTCGGCCTTTGAGTTGTGCTCAGAACTCTCTTTGCCCCCCTGCTCCGGGGAGCCCGGCCCGTGCCTTCCAGAACCTCTCCGCCCCCTGATGAAGGGGGATATTGACCCCCATCAGCCCCTTTTCACTATCCAGGTCTTCGGCCACCGTCTGCCTGGAGCGCATGTACGCCACCCCCTGCTGACTGAAGAGCAGCTCCAGAGCCCGGTAGGCCTGGCTTTCATCCATCTGCGTCGAGGTAATCCATAACACCGAGTCCTGGAATGTTCTCACATCCCTTACCTGGCCGGGGTAGGTTCCCGCGGAAACTGTCGCTACCCCGTAAAAGGGATAGTTTTCGAAAAAACCACTGACGACCGCCGCATCAAACAGGTCTAAAAGCCGCAGGGGCAAATTCCGCGCAGTTTCCATCAGCCTGGCATTGGGCACTCCGACCAGCATCCAGACGGCCTCAACCCGCCCCGAACCCAGGTCATCGAGGCCCATGGCGAAACCGGCGTAGATAGGTGTGATCTCCTCCCACAGGCCGAGGCTCTTAAAAAATCGCCGCGCGCTGATCGCCGACCCTGACCCCGGGCTACCGACAGCAACCCTGGTTTTTCTCAAGTCGAAGGGGGATTTTATCGGGCTGCTCTTGAGCACCAGCAACTGGGCAGAGGCACCGTAGAGGCGCGCCAGAGCCCGCACTTTCTGGGTCGGTTCGGGATACCTGCTTAACTTCCCCAGGCGCCCCAGGTAGGCGTCGCCGGCATAGACCAGGCCCATGCTCAGCTTGCCCTGCTCCACCCTGACAAGGTTTACCACAGATCCCCCGGAGCGATGAACCTTCACGGGGAACTCTGGCAACTGCAGGGCGAACAATTCGGCCATCGCGATGGAAAAACCATGAAAGGAGGACCCGCCTGGCCCGCCGCCCAAGGATAAAGCCTGGTCCTGCCGCTCACAGCCGACCACCAATACCCACAGCAGCCCCAAGAGGCAGATTGTCACCCTCATTTTCATCGTCACACCGAAGCCCACCGGCCGTTTCACCGCCCTTCACCAGCCTTTTCATGCAACCCTACCCTTTAAGCCTATTCCGGAACCCCCTGCTGTCAATCCCCTCAGATAGCCCCGGCTCGCCCCGAACATAAATGGGGGGTCATCCCGCCTTTTTTTTACTTGACATAATTAGGGATCTGTTATTATGGAGTAAGAGCTTAAATAATTTTAGAATTGGGAATATACAGGAGTCTTCACGCCGTTTTTTTCCATCACAACAGGTTTGCAGTCAAGTTTTAAGAAGGCTCAAACAACCTCATGAGGAGGAGATACCATGAACGAAACCGTAACCGCTACCTTTGCCTCCCCAGAAGCCCTGAAAAACGCCGTGAACGAGCTCCTGGGAGCCGGGATTCCTGGAGAACAATTCTTCGTGGACAAGGAACAAAACCTGATCAAAGTGATTACTCCGGTGCAGAGCGATCCGGAAATCCTGGCCCTGCTGAACAGGCACAACCCGACGAAAGTCGCCGAAAAAACCGGACCTGTAGCCAAGTTTTAATCCACAAGGTTTCAGACTCAGCCTGATTGCCCTGAGCCGAATGTGAAAAAGGCCTCCCATCCATCGGGGAGGCCTTTCTTTTAACGCTCGAGGATACCGGGGGCGGCTTTTGTCCCACTAACGCGACCGGGTAACCCCGATCCGTGGGCAGAGTTCAAGAACCGGGCAAGTCGAGCAGAGCGGAATCGGGGCCTTGCAGATCTGCCGGCCGTGAAAAATCAGCACATGGCCGGTTTGCGTCCATTTTTCCTTCGCCAGCAGTTCACACAGATCGGCCTCGATTTTGACCGGGTCGCTGTGGCTTGTCCAGCCCAGGCGCGTGCTGAGACGCTTCACATGGGTATCGACCACCATCCCCGGGGTATCGAAAACGTTGCCCAGAACCACGTTGGCGGTCTTGCGCCCCACCCCGGGGAGGCGGACCAGCTCCTCGAGGGTTTTGGGCACCTTTCCGCAATGCCGATCAAGCAGGACCCCGGCGCAGCCGAGAAGGTTTCTGGCCTTGTTGCGGAAAAACCCGGTGGTGCGGATTGCCTCTTCTATGTCGCCAAGATCCGCGGCGGCCAGGGCCAAGGCATCGGGGTATTTTTTGAATAACTCCGCCGTCACCATATTCACGCGCACATCGGTGCACTGGGCCGAGAGAATGGTCGCAACCAGCAGCTCGAAGGGGTTGCGGTAATGCAGGGCACATTCAGCCTCAGGATAGGTCTGCTCGAGAATGGCCAGAACCTGCAATGCCATGAATAGACGGTTCCTCTTCATC
>CALZIZ010000299.1 GCA_945787465.1 uncultured Desulfuromonadales bacterium | reverse complement strand
CGCCTGTCTCTATCGCGGTTGCGTGGTACCGATCTTCCCAGTAGGCGCCTTTTCGGTTTTTTCTTCTGTTGTACTCCTGGGCCGTTTTGCCGGCGACTAGCTGGAGACTCTTTGGCAACATCTCCGCATCCCCGTCAAGGACCAAGAGGTGAATATGATTTGAAGTGACAGAGTAGTTTAGGATTTGCAGTCCATAGCGCTTCTTCGCCTCAAACAGCCACCATAACCATCTTTTCCTGTCACGGGAAAATTTAAGGAGAAACTCTGCTTTGTGGCACCGATGGGTGATTTGCCAGATTTGTCCTGGGATATGATGACGGTTTGCTCTGTCCATGTCAGCTCAATCCTTAAACGTGCCATTTTTGCTATAAAAAGGGGCTTCTAAGGCCATTCTAGGCCCCGATATTGAGCATATTTGTTGTTATATCAACATGTTGGCTTGGTCCGACCCCAGGCCTTAAACGCGGCCCCTTTGTTCGCTCATGAAATTGATCGCATTCAACTTCTTGTCCTCCGTGGTTTTAGCATCCCGGCATGATCTGCTTCACCATAGTTCACGAAGAGTTCAAAGAAACCCGGAATCTTTGCGCAGCGCTTCAAGGGCTCCGCTTTACACCGCCATGAGCCATCTTGCGGCCTCTCTGCGCCCGGTAGCGCTCCTGCTCGTCGGGAGGCAGCATCCACTCGGGCATGATGCCGGAGTCCACCAGCTCTTCCCCGTTCATGCTCCAGGGCGGCTTGCCGTTCCACTGGGCCAACTCCTCGGGGTGCTCCATGTAGTAGTTGGAGTCGAGCTTGGGGTTTTGTGAGACGATCGCTTCCCATTCGTACCAGGGGTCGATGAAGTTGGGGCTTTTCTTCCGGGCTTCCCACTCCTCACGGGTGCCTACACCTTTGCTGCGGTTGGAATAGTCGCTCAGGCCTGGAACGTCGGGCAAAGGCTTGGTCTTGTCCATGTACTGAACGAGGAAGGACCAGTAGTAGAGAAGAAAGTCGATGCCGGCGACCGATTCCTCAATAAGCATGGGTCCCAATTTCGGGTGTGCCAGCCAGAGCATGTGGCAGGGGGCACCGGCACTGCGAACGTTGCGCGAAATGCGCCCCTCGCACTCAACAAAGGGAATCTCCAAGGGTCTTTTTCTAAAAATCCCCGTTGGAAGCCGCTGGACCCCTTTTTCACGGTCAAAAACAACGAAGCGGGTCGGCTTCATCCGTCGCAGCTTCCAGTGCCCCCAACCCGCAAACGCCAGCAGGGTCAGGCCAGTTATCAAAGCCCAAGCTTCAACAACCGCTGTCCACCCAAGCAATAGCCCCCCCCCCCCTACGTAAGCAAAAATCACTGGCAGAAAGAGTAGGAGTTTTTTGTCATCTGGTGAGGTTTCAACGTATTCCTTATCGTCGATCCGATGGGCCAGAGTAAGAAATGGACGCAAGGGGATTTTGGGTAGAGGTGTGCCGTGGGCCTTGAAAGGGCGCTCGATCGGTTGTTCCTGAGGTTCACTCATCTTTTGAACGGATCTCCATGAAAAATTCGACGCGTATCAATGCCTTGGGGCAACTTAACGAATTCTTCAGCCTCGACCCACTCGCTGTCGCTGTTTTCGGGACTGGGCAGCCAGACGTCGCCGTTGCCGTAGAGGTCCATGCGCACTTTGGCTTTAACCTGAGCGTTGCCTTTTCCTGTCAAGGGCCAGACCACCCGCACCGTGCGCGGCCCACTGCCCAGGCCGGTGAAGGATTCAATCCCCTGATGACTGATCGTGTCGTTTTCCCACAGCTCGACAAAGAGCAGGGATTTCTCTTCGATGAAGTTGGGGATCTGGATGGTGATTTCGGCGGCTCTGGGCATATTCGGGTTCTGGTTGATCTGCAGCCCGAGCCGGGGGCGGTAGATGGCGTCGGCCAGGGCCAGGGAGGCGCTGCGGGGAGTTTCGCACCAGCGGCCGCTTACCGCCTCTCCCCGCCATGTGACTTCCTACGGCCTTTTTGCGCCCGGTAGCGCTCCTGTTCGTCAGGCGGCAGCATCCACTCGGGCATGATGCCAGCATCGACCAGTTCTTCGCCGTTCAGGGTCCAGGGCGGCTTGCCGTTCCACTGGGCCAGTTCCTCGGGGTGCTCAATGTAGTAGTTGGAATCGAGTTTGGGGTTTTGCGAGACGATAGCCTCCCATTCGTGCCAGGGGTCAATGAAGTTATGGCTTTTTTCCATTTTTTTCCACTCTTCCATGGTGCCCATGCCCTTGGTGCGGTTGGGATAATCGCGCAGCCAAGGAACGTCGGGCAGGGGCTTGGTCTTGTCCATGTACTGCACCAGGAAGGACCAGTAGCAAAGCAACAAATCGTTGTCTCCAACTGTTTCCAGAAGCGACAATCCTCTCAGGTTGGGGTGGTAAATAGAGAGGCCATACCCAGGAACCCCTCTCGGACCGGGGCCAAATCCGAGCCGGCCTTCAATTTCGACAAAAGGTATCTCAATCACCCTTCCGGGAAATCCGATCTTGGCACGGAATACACCTTTTTCCCGGTCAAAAACATAAAACTCCGTCGGCTTCATCCGCCGTAGTTTCCAGTGCGCCCAACCCGCAATGACCAACAGGACCAGGCCGGTTATCAAAGTCCAGGCTTCATGGAGCGCGGTCCATTCAAGTAAAAGCCCCCCCCCCCCTACGTAAGCAAAAATCACCGGCAGAAAGAGCAGGAGTTTCTTGTCACGGGGGGAGGTTTCAACGTATTCCTTGCCATCAATCCGTTTCGGCGAGCACCAGAAGGGTCGAAGGGGTGTCTTAGGCAGGAGAGTTCCGCGGGCCTTAAAAGGATGTTTGTTCGGTTTTTCCTGATGTTCACTCATCTCTTGAACGGATCTCCATGAAAAATTCGACGCGTATCAATGCCTTGGCGGAGCTCAACGAATTCTTCAGCCTCAATCCAGTCGCTGTCACTGTTCCCGGGGCTGGGCAGCCAGACATCGCCGTTGCCATAGAGGTCCATGCGCACTTTGGCGAGCACCTTGGCGTTGCCTTTTCCTGTCAAGGGCCAGACTACCCGCACCGTGCGGGGGCCGCTGCCCAGGCCGGTGAACGACTCGATCCCCTGATGGTAAATGGCCCCATTCTCCCAGAGCTCCACGAAGAGCAGGGACTTCTCCTCGATGAAGTTGGGGATCTGAATGGTGATCTCGGCGGCCCTGGGCATATTCGGGTTCTGGTTGATCTTCAGCTCGAGCCGGGGGCGGTAGATGGCATCGGCCAGAGCCAGGGAGGCGCTGTGGGGAGTTTCGCACCAGCGACCGAACTTGTCTTCCACCTCGCTGCCGGGCTCATGCCCAGCAAAGCGGCTGGATTTGTCCATCAACTTGTCCCAGGCGGTAAAGGGTTGGCCGATCTTTCCGATGAGGGTTACGTCGTTTTCTTCTTTCAGGTAAACGCTGCCGTCGTCTTTCTCCACGAAACGGCCGCCGGCCGGGTAGAGGATCTTTTCGAGGACGTCGCCTTCTTTGAAGAGCAATTGAGTGCCGCCCGCCTCATGCCAATACTTGCGGCGGCCCAGAACCGGCAGCTCCTGCTCGTAAAGCTGGGCGGGTTGGCGGGCGCTGAAAGGGCCATTAGCCAGCCATTCTTCCAGCGGTGAGTCTTCGCTGAACACCCAGGTCAAGAGCGCAGCGCCGGCAAACACTGTCCCGAGGCCGACCCAGAGCCAGGGGCCACCGGCGATGGCACCAGCAAGGGACGCTTCGGTGGCCGTACCCGCAGCCACCAGAAAACCTGATGTCTCAGCAACAACAGTTAAGGCAAACCCGCCGGCCATCAGTCCATGGGCGACAGCGGCGTCATCCCCCTGGCGGATGTTTTCAATCATATCGTGCAAAGATAGCCCCATACTGTAGAGCCCGGCCGCAGCCCCCAGGCCGCGGGCAGCCATACGTGAAAGACGAATTTTGTCGGCCCACGGCCCGCCTTTCTCAAGGATTTTGTCTACTGGTTGGCCGGTCTCGCGCACGGCCAAGTGTTTGACCCGGGCTTCGGTGACAACACCAGAAATCGCAGTCAAGTCGATCAACGCCCCCCTAAAATCTAACCGAGCGCGAGCTGCACCTTCCGTTTCCCGCATGTCGTCAAGTTTTCCATACATCTCTTTTACATTCCACACCTCCACCCCCACCAGAATCGGCAGAATCCCCCGCGTCCAGACGCCTTTGTCGAAGAGCTTCTTGGCCAGGGCGGGCAACCCCTTGGCCTGGCGATTGACCACGGTGCGCACGGTGACTTTTTCCCAGTGGGTGTTGTGGACCTTGGTTCGCCACTGGCGGCGGCT
>CALZIZ010000298.1 GCA_945787465.1 uncultured Desulfuromonadales bacterium | reverse complement strand
AGCATGACGCCGTAAAAGACCATGGAGCAAAGCCCCAACAGGGTCAGGTGCTGGCCGAGATTCGCATTCACTTCAGGTTCCCTCCGCAGGTGCTGTTTGTTCTTACAACGTCCGGGCAAAGCAGGGTCATGGGGCCGGCAGGTGACTGAAGAGCGGTCTGAAAAAGATTCACCTGTTTTGAACTGTCTTTAAAGGTAACCAGCGTTTTAAAATCTGTCAACCCCAAACCGAAAACCGCTTGTATATTCAGTCCAGCAGTTTCCGGGCCAGTTCTGCCCGGCAGGGTGCAAAATCGCGATGATATCAGGATCGAAAATCCGCGAGAGGGTGGCCCTGATAAAAAAACAGGACCTCAACAAGGTTGAGGTCCTGTGGGTGGTGCGAAAAAAATTGTGGTAGATTTTACCGGCGGTTGGTCTGCTTAATCTCTGGATTGAACCTCGGCGACGGGGCTGATACCCTGATCGCATTGTGCCACGCACTCGTTGAGAAGGCTCAGCTCTGCCTTGACCTTGGTGCGGATCTGCTCCTGAGACTGGGTGGCGCCAGGCTTTGTGGCCATCAGGGAATCGATGGCCGGCCCGTGAATGTTCTTGCATTCGGTCTTGCAGGCCGGAATGTCGAGGGCAAAGCTGCCCGAAACGGCGATTGTCAGGCTAACCAACATCAGAACGGTCGTGGTGAAAAATTTTTTTCTCATGTTCCTTACTCCTTTTGTTTCTACGGTTAATGTCCTCCGGCTCTTGGTGGCAGCAAGAACCCCCCCACCCGTAGCGTGGTATACGCTGTGGGCAAACATGGCTATTTTAAACTCCAGGACGAAATTAAGTCAACGTTGGTAGAGGAATTTTTTCGATCTTTCGGGGGAGTTATGGTTTTGCGAGGGGGCCTGATGAGCCCTTGGGGCCGGAATGGAGAACATCTCTTCCTCCGCCTGGACGGCGACCGATGACGACCAAAGCGGCAAGATGAAAGGCAAAAAGCAGAATAAGTACCATGATTGCCACCCCGGGGATCCCGCCGACCGAAGCCTGATCCAGAAATTGTGGCCAGGACCGTGCGGGGGACGGATGCAGCTGGATTTTGAGCAGCCAGCCGACGATCAGGATGGAGAACAGATAGATGTAGTTGGCTTTGAGCCTTCGACCTATGGCGTAGGTCATGTCCATCTTGTACTGGGGATATTTGAGGTCTGACACAAGCTCCGCCAGCCAGAAGGGGTTCTCGTCAAGATCCAGGTTTTTGGTCAAGGCACCTGAGATGAAATTTTGATGCAACAGGCGAACCCGGTATTCATAGGCGTCGAAAAAACGATAACGTCTCGATTCTACGTAGAGAAGAATGTAGATAATGGTCAGTCCGAAAAGGAACGCGGCGTGAGGTATTTCGGGGTGGGCAAAGGTAAAGCCGAGAATGGCCGCGGTAGCCGCCACCGCCCAGTTGGTGGTGCGGTCAAGGCGCTCCCGCCAGGCCAGGCTGCGTTGCACCTCGGCCCGGTAATAATGGACCATGATGGTGATCTGTTCGGCCCGGCTTAATTTTCGGCTGATGTCCGGCTTGTCTGGCATGGGCTGCCTGTGAACGGAATGGGCTCTTTGGGGCGTTTCGGGTGCACAGTGCCAGAAAAGTGGCTGGCAGGCTCTAGGTTTCTATGCATCAGCGGGTTTATTCACTTTAACCTGGTTCCGTGAGTTTGGGGCGGGAAAAGAGTGTAAGTGCTTGGCCTGAATAAGTGTTTCAAAAAATCTGAGGCGCACCCACAGGTTCGTCGGTGATTTTTTGATCGCTTAGGCAGGTCAATGACTTGCGCTATCGCCCGGTCTGAACTTACGGATTCAGGTTTAAGTATACTTGGGATAAGCGAATATGAAACCTGCCGGGTTTGGGGCACCATGCAGGGCGGATGCCATAGCCAGGGCATGGAGGCTTTGGAATGTTTCATAGTTGTCAAACGTGGTTTTATTTTATATAAGTGAAGAATCCAGGGATGGGTTGGGAGCTACATATATCCACCAGAAAGCTTTCCAGGTTGGGGTGGGCAAGAGACAATGGACCCAGGAACGCACTGGTTCAAGATTAAACATGGGAGAGAAAAGCATGGCAGATTTTACAGGCTCTGACCAGGAGCACCCTGAGGTGAAGATGGCCGGGCTGGTCTATTTCGGTGGCGGGATCGGGCTTTTGATTCTGGGGTTTCTGCTTCTGGCCCTGCGGGAGTTTTTCGAATCGTCCTTTCTGGTCTTTTTTTTCAGCGCCTTCGGCAACCTTTTTTTCTGGATCGGCATCCCTTTGAGTTTTTTCGGGGTCTTCAAGTTCTGGTTTCAATTTATCAAAAAACCCAAATAGGCGACCGGGGCCTGGTGGCCGGACTTTTCCCCACGCGGGAAATTGCCGGCAGTTGGTTTTCAGACAGCCATCTGGTCCTGACCAGCCTTCTTGTCTAACAGGCCGGAGACCGGATGCGTTTATCCGGCTCCGGCCTGTTGCCTTTGAGGGTGTCATGATACCCCCGGGAAACTCCTGGACTGGGAGGTAGCGACCAAGTAGACTCTCTGAAAAAAATGACAATTCGGAATGCTTCGAAGGGGTTTTATGGAGTTTCGCAAGCTACTGAGCAACCTCCCTATCCGCTACAAGATCGTGACCGCCTGCACGGCGCTGTTCATCCCCTTCGCCATCCTCGCCGGGGCTCTCTCCTATTGGGTCATGCGCGATGCCCTGGAAAAACAGATCAACCGCGAGCTGAGCAACTCGACCGAGTCGATGCTGAACATGGTCCAGACCTCGGTACGGCTGTCGATCCGGAACTCCCTGCGCTCGGTCTCGGAAAAAAACGCCGACATCGTCAGGCTCTTTTACCATGAACAACTCAGCGGGAAACTGACCGAAGCAGAAGCGAAAGCTAGAGCCGTCAAGGTTCTTTTGAGCCAGAAGATTGCCAAGAACGGCTATCTTTACTGCCTTGACAGCACGGGGACGATCACCGTACATCCAGAGCAGGGGGTCCTGGCCCAGAATCTTGTCGAGATACCGTTTATCAGGGAGCAGATCGAGCGCAAGAACGGCTACATTGAATATGACTGGAAAAACCCCGGCGATCAGCGGGCTAGGGCCAAAGCGCTGTGGATGACCTATTTCGAACCCTGGGACTGGATCATTTCAGCCACCGCCTATCGGGACGAATTTGACCGGGTCGTCAATATTGAAGATTTCCGAAAGAGCATCAAGTCGCTGAAATTCATAAGCAGTGGCTATCCCTATGTTCTCGACCTGAGCGGAAAGCTGATTGTCCATCCGATCCACCAGGGGGAGAATGTTTTCACCCAAGGGATGGAGACGCCGGAGGGGATGTTCAAGACGATGCTGGCACAGCTTAAGGGGGAGATCTTTTACGAATGGCAGAATCCTGGAGAACAGGCGCCACGCAAGAAGGTCGTCATTTTCGACCATATCCCCGAAGTTGACTGGATCGTTGCCTCTTCGGCCTACCTGGATGATCTCTACAGGCCGATCAACACCATGCGCGACATTGCCGTCTGGGTCGCTATTTTCTTTTTGCTTGGCGGTGGGCTGGTGGCGATGCGGATCAGCACTTCGATCACCGGGCCGGTGAGCCTGCTGGCGAAACGCTTCGCCCGCGGCGCGACCGGCGATTATTCGGTGCGCATGGAGTATCAGGGGCAGGACGAGATCGGCCAGCTGTCGTCATTTTTCAACCGCTTCATGGAGCAGCTTGACAGCGAAACCCGCGAACGAAAAAGACTCGAACGACAGGTGACCGAAGCCGATGACGCAGAGCGGATCCGCATCGGCCAGGAGCTGCACGACGATTTGGCCCCGCACCTGATCGGCATCGAGGTGATGTGCCGGGTGCTGCACAAAAAACTCTCCACCAATTCTGCAGCCGAAGCGCCACAGGCGGAAACCATCCGCGCCCTGGTGGCCGAGGCGACGCAGAAAACCCGCGCCCTGGCCAGAGGGCTCTGCCCGATCCACAGGGTGGAAGAGGGGCTTGGGTTTGCCCTGCGTGAACTGGCCGATACCGTCACCTCGATCTTTGGCGTCTCCTGCCGAATCAGCGGGGATGACAAGGTTCCGATCAGCGCAGCGGTCGCGGTGCACATCTACCGCATCGCCCAGGAGGCGATCTACAATGCGGTCAAGCACGCCGAGGCCGGCCTGATCACGGTAAACTTGAGTCAGGGCGCAGAGCATCTCACCCTGGAAGTCACCGATGACGGCAAGGGGCTGCCCGACTCCGGGACCTCCCCAGGGATGGGCTTGCAGATCATGGGCTATCGCGCCCGGATG
>CALZIZ010000297.1 GCA_945787465.1 uncultured Desulfuromonadales bacterium | reverse complement strand
CAGGTAAAAGAAAAGACCTCTACCCGCGGCATGCTGACATGCAGTGGATAAAGGTCTTGCAAATATCGACATATCGTCGTAACCCCGCATCCGGGTGGCGCGAACCACCGTAATGACGAATTGCGGGCCGGCGATTTATCCCGCCGGATGCTACTCCCCTTTATTGGGGGAAATAATATTGAATATGCCTATGGGGTGTCAACTGAAAACAGCAGTTTTTTTTGGCAGAGAAAGTGCCTTAAAAGAAAAAAAACTTCGCGAATGAGCTCCTACAGAGGCGATGATCTTCGAGAGAAGGCCTTGCCTTTGCGGGCCCGTGAAAAGGCTTCGCGAATGAATTCGCTCCTACAGGGGCGATGCTTCGTAGGGAAGTGGTATCTTGAAACCGATAAACGGTTGACAGGCCTATATACTTGAGTACTTGAGAGCAAATCCTACATTTCCATAACAACCTTTAAGGGAGAAAAAAATGAGTCAACATATCGCAATCGTAACCGGTGCCGCCAGCGGTATCGGGCTGGCGGTGGCTCAGGCGCTGGCAGCCGGGGGGGCCAAGCTGGTCATGGCGGATATTAACGAAGCGGGCGGGCGCCCGGAGGCAGATAAGATCGGAGCGGGCTTTTTCCGCTGCGACCTCTCCAGGCAGCAGGACTGCCAGGAGCTGGTTGATTTTACCCGGCAGACCTACGGTCCTGCCGACATCCTGGTAAACAATGCGGGCATCCAGCATGTCTCGCCCATCGAGGATTTTCCCGAGGAGAAGTGGAATTTCATTATCTCGGTCATGCTGACCGGCCCCTTTTTGCTCACCAAGTACGTCTGGCCGGGGATGAAAGAAAAGGGCTGGGGACGGGTCATCAACATCAATTCGGTGCATGGCCTGGTCGCCTCGCCCTTTAAGGCCGCGTACATTTCGGCCAAACACGGCCTGACCGGCCTGACCAAGACCGCCGCCCTCGAAGGCGGGCCCCTGGGGATTACCGTGAACTCCATCTGCCCGGCCTACGTGCGCACCCCCCTGGTCGACAACCAGATCGCCGACCAGGCCAAAACCCACAACATCTCCCAGAGCGAGGTCGTCGAGCAGATCATGCTCAAAAACGCCGCGGTCAAACGGCTCATCGAACCATCGGAGATCGGCACCATGGTCAGTTACCTGTGCAGCGATGCGGCGGCCTGCATTACCGGCTCGGCCATGACCATCGATTGCGGTTGGTCGGCGACTTGAGGCCAACGACCTAGTGACCTGTGCGGTTAATCGTGACCACTAATTCCGGCCCTTCTGGCCGCTGTCTTCGTTGCCCCTCCTTGACTTAACGCAAGGCTAGGCCTGCGTGGAGAATATTGAGCCATATTCAACCGCCGAGCAACGCAGCGGGTCGGGATGCAGCGGCGACCGAATCCAGCAACGGACTTTCGCCCGTCTGTACTAGAACCCAAGCAAAACCGTCGGGTCGCGCCCCGACAGGCGCCTTCATTTTTGAAAGCCGCCAAAAACGAAGCAAAAACCGGCTTTTTTATTTCTGTCGCGGTCGATTCGGCACCCCTTTCGTTGCCCGCTGCAAATAAAAACAGCTGAGCTTGGGCCGGGCTGAAAGCGAAAGGCCCCATGCTCACAGGTTCGCAATGGGTTAGGTTGTCAGGGCGGCTCTCCGAACCGATCCAGCAGCGGAGTTAACAGGTGGTAGATACAAGAGCAGAGCGAAGAAAGAGCAGTCACAGAAAGTAAACCAGGACTCCAGCTCAACAAAAAACCACCGCCGGTACAATCTAACCCATTGCGAGCCTGCGAGCATGGGGCAGTTTGCTTCTTGCTGCCACAACGAAGCAATGCCTTCAATTCCTACGCCCCGACAACGGAGAAAAAACCTGCCAAGCTGGTCATAAAAAGCCGTTTCTTTTGCTTCGTTTTCTTTGCGGCTTTCCAAAGAAAATGACGCCGGCTCTCGGGCCGGGACCCGAGGGTCTTGACCTTGCATCTCAAAGATTTTGACCTTGCCAAATGTCACAAAAGTCTTTCTTCCAGAGCCTCTGCAACCAAGTGCTCCCTCCCTTCCCCAAGGCACCCCAAGAAAAAAAGCCTTGCGTTCCCAACAAATTCCTGTATTGTACGCAGTTCAGCGTTAACGCTATGGGCGGTCCGAACATACCTTGACCGGAGTTATCCGGCCCCAAAGCCCGCCTCATCGATCCCTGACCCCTCTTGCATTCAGTTCCTTTCTGAATTTGAGCAGCACACCAGGTTGGCGACGATGCGTTTATGCCAGACCTGTTGTGCAAGGCCGTAATCTGTCTCAGAGGCATAGGTTTGCTTCTGCGGTTGCGCACGCTCAAATCACACCATCGTTTCGTCTGCAAACGGCGCGACCCCCACCGGCAATAAAGGCCGGCCTGGGGCGTATGACTGCGCCTGCCGACTACGCGAAACGGGAAGGAATTACCATGTCTTTTACAGATCTCAACCTGGATCCCCAGCTGCTTAAAGCCATCACCGACTGCGGTTACACCGAGCCCACCCCGATCCAGGCACAGGCGATCCCCCAGGCCCTCGAAGGCAAAGACCTGATCGCCAGCGCCCAGACCGGCACCGGCAAGACCGCAGGCTTCATGCTTCCGGCCCTGCACAAGCTTGCAACCCTCAAAAAGGGACCCAAAGGCTCACCTCGGGTTCTCGTACTGACCCCGACCCGC
The DNA here is from genome assembly GCA_945787465.1 of uncultured Desulfuromonadales bacterium. GTDB lineage: Bacteria > Desulfobacterota > Desulfuromonadia > Desulfuromonadales > Trichloromonadaceae > CALZIZ01. The sequence goes on along the minus strand of CALZIZ010000297.1, from coordinate 2,965 downwards.
GAGCTGGCCAGCCAGGTCACCGACGCCACCCGCACCTACGGCAAATACCTGCGCGTCAGAAGCGCTGTCATTCTCGGCGGCACCCCCTACCGCGACCAGTTTCGTGCCCTGAGCCAACCGCTGGACCTGGTGGTCGCCACCCCGGGGCGGCTTATCGACCACATGGACCGCGGCAGCATCGACCTGTCCCGCCTGGAGATCCTGGTTCTTGACGAGGCGGACCGCATGCTCGACATGGGTTTTAAAGAGGATGTGGAACGCATCACCAAGGCCGCTCCGGCCGATCGTCAGACCCTGCTCTTTACTGCCACCATGGACAAAACCATGGCCGATCTGGCCGGCCGCCTGCTCAAGGATCCGGTGCGCATCGACATCGTCGGCAAGAAGAACACCGGCGAGCATATCGAGCAGCGCCTGCACGTGGCCGACAACCTGCATCATAAAAATAAACTTCTCGAGCACCTGGTTTCCGACGACGAGTTGACCCAGGCAATCATCTTCTCGGCGACCAAGCGCGACGCAGACAGCCTGGCCCGCGACCTCTCGGCCAAAGGCCACCGGGCCGCCGCCCTGCACGGCGACATGCCCCAGGGCGCCCGCAACCGCACCCTTCGCGACCTGCGCCGCGGCCGCATCCGGCTGCTGGTAGCCACCGACGTCGCCGCCCGCGGCATCGATGTCGCAGGTATCAGCCACGTGATCAACTTCGACCTGCCCAAGTTCGCCGAAGACTATGTTCACCGCATCGGCCGCACCGGCCGGGCCGGGGCCTCGGGCACCGCGATCTCCTTTGCCTCGCGCAATGACCTGACCGCCCTGCAGCGCATCCAGCGCTACATCGGCAAAGAACTGCCTCAGCACGTGGTCGAAGGTCTTGAGCCTGCTTACAAACTGGATGTGCGTTCAAGCAACCGCAGGCCGGGGTCGAAAAACGGTCAATACCGCAAGGGTCCCGGGGGCGGCAACGGCAAGCCCGGCTATAAAGGCAACGGAAACAGCCGCTATGCCGGCCAGAAAACCTCCGGCACCAGATCGCCCAGAAGAGAGCCGATCATCGAGTACCGCAGCAGCAGCAGATAAGCTTCATCCCACCCCTTTCCCGCAACAAACGCGGGGGAGGGGTGACATTTCCCGCCTCCCCCGTTTTTAAAAAACCTCAATAAAACCAAGCAACTTTCAGCACGACACAAGATCTGTTTTTTGACAAATCATGCATGCTATGATAAATATATTTCGCATGCTAACAGTTTCTTTCGAAATATTTACCGTGCTAACAAGTGTTATTTCCTCAGGATTAATTCTCGAGTCTTTTGATGAGTACCCCGCCAGAAGAAAAGTCCACTAAGCGATCGCCCTCCGGGGCAGCCGACTCCGGCCCGGCACAGAAGCCCCCCCATGACTCATTGGGGAGAGGGAGCGACTCCCCCCAAATCCCCAAGACCAGCTACGAGTTGCGCATTTTTCAATCCCTGCGCCGGATTATTCGGGCCATCGAAATCCACTCACAGAAACTCGCCCAGACTCACCAGATCACCGGACCTCAGCTAGGCTGCATTCTGGCCATCGGGGAAAACGGCTCCCTCACGACAACCAAGCTGGCCCAGACGGTCTTTTTGAGCCCCAGCACCGTGGTCGGCATTGTCGACAGGCTTGAAAAAAAGGGGCTGGTCGCGCGTACTCGCGGCCTCCAGGACCGGCGCCAAGTGCAAATCGGCTTGACCGAAAGCGGGAAGCTACTCGCACAAAGCGCCCCCTCTCCCTTGCAGGACACCCTCGCCGATGCCCTCAAGGGCCTGCCGGAACTCGAGCAGGTCTCGATAACCCTGGCCCTGGAAAAGGTCGTCGACCTGATGGAGGCAGGCAGGATCGAAGCGGCGCCTGTCCTCGAAACTGGGCCCCTGTCCTCGGCCCTCCCCAAAAAGCCTCCGACCGGCTCCTGACTGCAGCATCTGCGATCCGTCGCATCCATTCGCTCCCAAAATCAGATGAGCTGCTCAGGTCGATGCCGCGAGCAGCAATAAAGGTTTGTTATGTCAGTAAAAATCAAAATTGAAAACCTTTACAAGGTTTTCGGGCCCAATCCCAAAAAGGCCATGAAGATGGTCAAGGAAGGGCTGGACAAAGAAACCATCCACCAGCGCACCGGAATGACAATCGGAGTTCAGGATGCCAGTTTCGAAGTCAACACCGGAGAAATCTTCGTCGTCATGGGCCTTTCCGGCTCGGGCAAATCGACCCTGGTGCGCATGCTGAACCGTCTTATCGAACCGACCTCCGGCCATGTCTATGTCGATGGTCAGGATGTTGCGACGATGAACGATGAAGACCTGGTCAAGCTGCGGCGCAAGAATATCAGCATGGTCTTTCAGTCTTTCGCCCTGATGCCGCACATGAGCGTGCTGGAAAATGCCGCGTTTGGCCTGGAAATGGCCGGGGTGGATAAGAAGAGCCGCAACGAAAGGGCCATGAAGGCCCTCGAACAAGTCGGCCTCGAGGGGTATCACAACAGCCGCCCCGACGAACTTTCCGGCGGCATGCAGCAACGGGTCGGCCTGGCCCGGGGGCTGGCCGTCGACCCCGACGTGCTGCTGATGGACGAGGCCTTTTCGGCCCTCGATCCGCTGATCCGCACCGAGATGCAGGACGAGCTGCTCAAACTGCAGGCCCGCGCCCAGCGCACAATCGTCTTCATCTCCCACGACCTCGACGAGGCGATGCGCATCGGCGACCGTATAGCTATCATGGAGGGCGGCCGGGTGGTGCAGGTCGGCACCCCCGAAGAGATCCTGCAGAACCCCGCCGACGACTACGTGCGCGCCTTCTTCCGCGGGGTCGACCCGACCAACATCCTCACCGTCGGCGATATCGCCCGGGAGACCCAGGTGACGGTCATCCGCCACCCCGGCGAAAGCCCCCGGGCCGCCCTGCAGAGGCTGATCAGCCATGACCGGGAGTACGGCTACGT
>CALZIZ010000296.1 GCA_945787465.1 uncultured Desulfuromonadales bacterium | reverse complement strand
AAAGAAGAGCTGCGCCTGGAAAATATTTTTCTGGACGAAATTGCCGTCCAGCAACCCAAGAGGTGATGGCGTCGCAAAAAGTCCGTCCTACAGCGTTACAGTGGTTTTTCAGGACCTCGACATACAGCATGTATGCCTTCGTCCCTGAAAAACCACTAAGCCTTGTGGGGCGAAATTTTTGCTTAGCCATATCAGAAGTTTTTGCGAGTTCATCAAGAGGTGAGATGTGAGAAACAGCTTCAGAATCGTTGCCCTGGCAGGGCTGCTGGTGATGGTGCTTGGCACCGGTCTGGGCCTGGGCCAGGAGCAGAAGGCAAAGTCTGCTGACGGGATCGACTCGGTCGAAGAGCGGCGCATCCGCTATTCACTGCAGCAGGAACATTGCTCGCTCAAAAAAGCGAGATTGAGGTCAAGCGGATTAAGGGCCTCAGCCGTATCTACGAAAAGATGGAGTCGGCCCAGGCCGCAAAGCTTCTTGATCAGCTGAACGAAGGGCTGGCCGTCGACATTCTCGCCGGTATGAAGCCCAAGTCGGCGGGCAAGGTTCTCAACTCGATGGACAAGGTCAAGGCCGCACGGCTCAGCAAGGCCTACTCGGTCCTTGGCGCAAAGTAAGACGGCAATAACCCAGACTGCAAAGAGAAAGGAGGTGAAAGCAAATGCAGATGATGCCGATCAATCTTGAAGCAATGGTGCCGATGAACCAGCAGGGCGCCCCGGCGGCGGCCGCAGGCAATGTCCAGTTTCCGCAACTGCTGCAGCAGCAGCTCGGCGCGGTTCAGGCCGTAGCCGGCAACGACGTCGGCGCCGCGCTCTCGGGCAACGGAACTCCCGATCTGGCAGCACTTCTTGTGTCAGGCACTTTTCAGGCAGATCCCCAGCTTTCGACAAGCGGTCAGTCCCCGGGCAAAACCGGTGGGCTTGTCCAGGGCCGGCAGGAAGACGTGCTGGAAGCCAAGAACGGCGAGGGGACCGGGGAAACCGATGCCCTGATGGCCGCCATGATGCCAGGAGTACCGGTAGCACAGCCTGCACCTGCACCCGCCGCGCAGCCGACTGCAGGCGAGATCGCTCCGATGACTGAAGGGGCAACCAAAGCCCAGGGTCAGGACGGACCAAAGGCGGACCGGACCATGCCTGAGGCAGCTCAGCTGGCCCAGCAGACGGCAGAGGCTGATACTTCTGTAGCAACCCCGATGGTTGCGGCCGTAGTCCTGCCCCAGGCCCAAAGCCAGCAGGCCGCATCAGCGTCTCTCTCCGACCACCGCTTTGCCCAGCTGTTGCAGGGCAAGCCGGCCCAGGAGCCGGCCGGTAAGGTCAAAGGCAAGATCGCTGGCGAACTTCACCAGGCCGTACAGCCGGCAGCCGTCGACGCGGGCCAGCAGCAGCTCGAAACCCCGCAACTGGCGTCCGAAGGGCTGAAGCCTGTGGCCACCGCACCGGCCATGGGCGCGAGCGAGGTCAATCCCGATCCGACGCCGACTCAGGGGCACAGCGCTGCCATCCCGGCCGTCGCCGGGGAGGGGGGGCGGTTCGCAGCCAGCCTGGCAGAAGCCAAGGCTCCCGAACAGGGGACTGGCCTGAAACTGACTGACGGGCGCACCCTGCCTGAAAGCCAGGTGGTTGACCAGGTCGTCGGACGGTTTTCGCTCAATCGCAGCGAGCAGCAAAGCCGCATGACCATGCAGCTTCATTCCGGGCAAGACGGTGAGCGCGGCATGTTCCAGGACCAGAGCCAGCAGCAGCAACAACAACCGTCCTTCGCGCGGCGCTTTACCCTGAGCCGAGAGGAAGGGCAGATGGAGTCCCGGGACGAGGATGAGAGAAAGCCCCGTAACATGGAGGGGCTGAGTCTGAGGGTCTAATCTGTGCCCAGTGCGGCTAGGCCTGCCTTCTGATTCTGGCCCTTTTCGGCGCTGCCTGCGTTGCGCCAACTTGACTTAGCGCATGGCCAGGCCTTCGTTGGCGACGTCTTGGCAGCACCAAAAATGTCTCAGAATTCATTGACACGACCAACCCCACGGGGCACTACAAAGTGAGTCATTATGTTGACATCTGTAGCAGAGACAACCAGCAGCAGCAGCGCCACCGGCAGTCTGACCGGCGGCACCAGCATGGGCAAGGAGGATTTTCTCCAGCTCCTGGTCGCCCAGCTGCAGAACCAGGATCCCCTCAATCCCCAGGATCCTACCGAGTTCACTGCCCAGTTGAGCCAGTTCAGCTCCCTGGAGCAGTTGTTCGAGGTCAACAACAACCTGGAGAAACTCTCCACCGGCGGCGCCGACATGGAGCGGGTCTCGGCGCTGAGCATGATCGGCAAAGAGGTGGTGGCCGAATCGGGGGATCTGAACTTCGAAGGCCAGCCCCTGACCCTGGGTTATCGTCTCGATCAGGCGGCATCTGAAGTGTCGCTGCAGGTCACCGACATGAACAACATCCTGGTGGCCGAAATCCCCGCTGACCAGCTCGGTGCCGGCAGCCACTTTCTGAGCTGGGACGGCAGCGGCCTGCAAGGCGAAACCCTCAGCGCCGGGGACTACCGACTGAGCATCAAGGCGCTTGGCGGCGATGGGCAGATCGAGGCCCAGCCCCTGGTCAAGGGGCAGGTCTCCGGGGTCGACCTCGACCCGACCGGCAGCGTGCTGGTGACCAGTGCCGGCGAGTTCGCCCTGGGCACGGTCCGCAGCGTCGAGGAGCTCTGAGCATGACTGATAAGTTGACCATCTTCCCAAGGCCCATCGCTCCGGCTTCTCCGGGCGGCGGTGGTCAGGTCAGAACCCAGGGCCGCAGCTCCGGTGGGGCGTCCTTCGAGGACATCCTCAGCGCCCAGGTGCAGCGACCCAAAGCTCTGCAGTTCTCCCGCCATGCCCAGAGCCGGCTGGAGAGCAGGGGCATCGCCCTGGGACCCGAGGCGATGAGTCGCCTTGAAAATGCGGTTCAACAGGTCAGCGCCAAGGGCAGCCGGGATTCACTGGTGCTGCTCGACGATACGGCCCTGGTGGTCAGCGTCAAGAACAGCACCGTGGTGACGGTTGTCGACAAAGAGCAGCTCAAGGGAAACGTTTTCACCAATATCGACAGCGCAATTATCGCCTGAAGAGTGAGCGTTACGACATAATCATTCAGCCGAACCGGTCCTCTTGGAGGGGGTTCGCGGACCGCCAACCGACTGCGGCGGCCCACGAAAGGGAGAAATATCATGGGAATTCTCGCGTCTTTGTATAGCGGCATCAGTGGCCTGGCAGCGAACGGCAACGCCATGAGCGTCATCGGCAATAACATCGCCAACAACAACACCGTCGGCTTCAAATCCGGCCGCACCCTGTTCTCCGATCTGCTGTCGAGTAACGTCTCCGGTTCCGGGGGAACCAGCCAGGTCGGCCGCGGGGTTTCGCTTTCGTCCATTGACAATATCCTCAGCCAGGGAACCTTCGAGAACACCGAGTCGAACACCGATCTGGCCATCGAGGGCGAAGGCTTCTTCGTCGTCAAAGAGCCGCTGACCAACGTCGATCTCTTTACCCGGGCCGGCTCCTTCGCCTTCGACGAGAGCGGCTTTCTGACCACCCCCGAAGGCTACAAGGTCCAGGGTTATGCCCTGGCCGCTGATGGCTCGGTGGCCGGCGACCTGACCGAGATTCAGGTCGACACCCAGTCGCTGAGTGCGCCGCGGGCTACCGAGAACATTACTCTCAACACCAACCTCGATGCCGACGCCAATTATCGCGGTCCCTTCGACATCACCGACCCGGTCAGCACCTCGAATTACGCTTCGTCGGTGGCCGTTTACGATTCCCTCGGCAACGACCACCTGGTGACCATGTACTTTTCCAAAATGGACCCGGCCACCAACCCCCTGCAGTGGGAGTTCACCGCAACTATCGACGGTTCCGAGGTGGGGGCTCCCGCAGGCCCCCTGAATGTCGGTAGCGGCACCCTAACCTTCGATGCCGACGGCAACCTGCTCACAACCGTACCCGCAAGCCCGAGCTCGACCCCGGGGGTTTTGGCCTGGTCCAATAACTCCGACCCCAACCAGCAGTTCAATTTCAACTTTGCCACCACCCAGTTTTCCTCCGAATCGGTGGTCATCGGCCAGAGCCAGGACGGTTACACAACCGGCAGCGTGGCCAAGCTGACCATCGATAACGAAGGCAACGTGCTGGGCAACTTCTCCAACGGTCTGCCCAAGCAGCTCTTCCGCGTCGCCCTGGCCAAGTTCAGCAATCCCGGCGGCCTGATAAAGGAGGGTTCCAACATGTACTCCTCCAGCCAGGCTTCGGGCGAGGCGGTGGTCGGCACCGTCGGTTCAGGGATCGGCAAGATCTTCACCAATGCCCTGGAGATGTCCAATGTCGACCTGGCCGGGGAATTCGTGAAAATGATCACCACCCAGCGCGGTTTTCAGGCCAGCTCGAAAATCATCACCTCGACCGACGAAATGCTCAGCGAGTTGATCAACCTTAAACGGTGATTTTTCCGGTTCGTCAATAAATTGACCAAAAACGGGCCGGACGCTTTGTCCGGCCATTTTTTTGGAATCTGACAAAGGATTGACACCATAGGGGAGGTGGTGCCCTGAGCGGTTAATTTTACACACAGGGTATCTGTCGGACCTGACGGGCCGACAGCCCCCTAGAACCACCGATGGGCCGGTTCTGCAGGCATGGCATGGCATTTGCTCAACCCCTAGCTGAGCAGCTGACTATTTAATTCGCGCGTTACAGTTTCCGAGGTTTTCGTAAATGGATCTCTCAACGATTGTCGGCATCGTCGTTTCCTTTGCCCTCATGATCATCGCCATCATGATCGGCGGGCCCCTGTCGATTTTCATCAACATCCCCTCGCTGGTCGTTGTTGTCGGGGGGACGGTGGGGGCAACCCTGGTGCACTATCCCTTCGGGGAGTTCTTCAGGGCTTTGTCGATCGTCAAAAAGGCCTTCTTTCATAAAAGTCAGAGTGCCCAGCAACTCGTCGGGCAGCTCATCGATTTTGCCGGCAAGGCGCGTAAGGAGGGGATTCTGGCCCTGCAGTCGGTTATGGACGAGGTCGAGGATCCCTTTTTTAAAAAGTCGCTGCAGATGGCCGTGGACGGGCAAGAGTCGGACGACCTCAAGGAGATGCTCGACCGAGAGATCGAATATATCCAGGAGCGCCATGACGGCGGGGCGGACATCTTCATTGCCCTGGGCACCTATGCACCGGCCCTGGGGATGATCGGCACCCTGATCGGCCTGGTGCAGATGCTCCAGACCATGAGTGACCCCTCATCAATCGGCCCGGCCATGGCGGTGGCCCTGCTTACCACCTTTTACGGAGCGATCATCGCCAACGTTATCTGCATGCCCATAGCCGGCAAGCTCAAAGGCCGCTCCCAGGACGAGGTGCTGAGCAAGACGCTGATCGCCGAGGGGATGCGCTGCGTGCTCTCAGGGGAAAACCCGCGCATCATGGAACAGCGTCTTCACGCCTACCTGGCGCCCAAGCAGCGGGAAAGCAACTTTAAGAAATAGCCATGGCCAAGAAACCGAAAAAAGAACCTGCCGGCGCGCCGGCCTGGATGGTCACCTTCAGCGACATGGTCACTTTGCTGCTGACCTTTTTCGTGTTGATGCTCTCCATGGCGCGGATGGACGAGATGAAATTCGAGGATGCCGCAGGCTCCTTGCGCGACGCCTTCGGCGTTATGGGCGGCGGAGCCAGGGCCGAACCTTCGCGGCAGAACGTGGTCGAGTTCACACCCATCGAAGACGATTTCGTCACCCGCGTCTACAAGCGGGTGCTCTCTGAGATGCGGCGGCTGAAGATCGACAAGGATATCGACCTGGTACGCGACCGCGGGGCGGTGGTGCTGCGGGTCAATGACTCGATTCTGTTCGCACCCGGCCAGGTTAAGGTCAAGGCCGACGCCTACCCGGTGCTGCGCAAGGTTGCCGGGCTGATAGAGCATTTGCCGTTGCACCTGCGCATCGAGGGGCATACCGACAACACGCCGCCGGCAAGCAGCGGCTACACCAACTGGGACATTTCGGTGGACCGGGCAATATCGG
>CALZIZ010000295.1 GCA_945787465.1 uncultured Desulfuromonadales bacterium | reverse complement strand
TATAAAAGGAGTATTTAAGGCATGTCGGAAAAACCCCTTGTTGGAATTTTGATGGGCAGTGACAGTGACTATGAGATCATGGCCGAGGCCGCCAAGGCCCTCAAAGAGTTCGGGATTCCCTTCGAAATGACCGTCTCGAGCGCTCACCGCTCGCCCGAACGCACCGGCAAATACGCCCGCGAGGCTCGCAGCAGGGGGATTAAGGCCCTGATCGTCGGTGCTGGCGCTGCGGCCCACCTGGCCGGTGTGGTCGCTGCCGAAAGTACCCTTCCGGTACTCGGTGTTCCCATCGATGCCACGGCTCTCAACGGGCTTGACGCACTGCTGTCCACTGTGCAGATGCCCGCTGGCATTCCCGTAGCGACCTTCGCCGTGGGCAAGGCCGGGGCCCGCAATGCAGGGATTTTTGCCGTGCAGATCATCGCTTCGGCTGATGCCGGGATGGCTGACAAACTCTCGGACTTTAAAAAGAAAATGGCTGTCGGCGTTGAAGCCAAGGGCGAGGCCCTGCAAAAGCGCATGGCCCAGGACGGACTCTAGTCCCTGGGACCAGGACAGGGGGCCGTGGTGCTTTGGAGCGGCCCGTTTTCCCTTGACAGGGAAAATAGGACTATATTAGTTTTAAAAAGATTTTCTGCGAATTCTGTGATAATTCGCAATTCATTTGATGGTTTTGGCTGCTCAAGCCTTAATCGCCACCGGATAGCAGTTCCTGGTCCGGAAACCCGTATGGGAACAGCGCCTTTGCACGCTCTCGATCCGGACGCGGAACGATTGGATGGAGCCCGCAGGCTGCTTTACCTCAGGAGAAGGGATATTGAACGCCAAACGCAACCCCATTGATGCACTCTGGGATTTTTTCTGCTCCCTGAAGCTGACCATTGCCACCCTCATTCTGTTGGCGCTGACCTCGATCATCGGCACCGTCATCCAGCAGAACCTGCCGCCTCAGGACTACCTGCAGCGCTACGGAGAGACGACCTATCGTATCTTCGATGCGTTGGACTTTTTCGACATGTACCACTCATGGTGGTTCCTGGCGCTGCTCGGAATTTTCTCAATCAACCTGGTCGCCTGCTCGATCAAACGCCTGCCCCGGATTATCAAGGTGGTCAAGGAACCGGTCCTGGTGGCAGAAGACCCCCTGTACCGCACTTTTTCCAATTTCGAGGAACATCTCGTAAAAGGCAGCATGGATCAGGTCAGGGACAGGCTGGTGGCCTTTGTCGGAAAAAACTTCACCAATCCGGTGGTGACCGAAAAGGATGGTAAAATACATCTTTTTGCCCAGAAAGGGGCCTACGCCCGCTTCGGAGTCTACGTCACCCACTTATCGATCCTGGTGATCTTTATCGGCGCCATTGTCGGCACCCTTTTCGGTTACAAGGCTTTTGTGAACATCGTCGAAGGCACCCAGACCACCCAGGTCTGGCCCCGGGGCAGCAATCAGCCGATTGACCTGGGTTTTGCCGTACGCTGCGATGAATTCTCCGTTTCCTTTTACGAAGGATCGGGCCGGCCAAAAGAGTTTAAAAGTCTGCTGACCGTCTCTGAGAACGGCCAGACTGTTATCGAAAAGCGCCCGATCATCGTCAACGATCCGCTGACCTACAAGGGGATCACCTTTTACCAGTCGAGCTACGGCCCGACCGGTGATGCGGTGTTCAAGTTCCAGGTCAAGGTCCGGGCCACCGGTGAAGTTGTCGATGTGAGCGGCCGCCAGGGGCAGCGCATCCAGTTGCCCGGCGGGGCCAGTTTCAGGGTGGTCGATTATTCGCCTTCGTTCCAGAATTTCGGGCCCGGGGCCCGGGTCGAGGTGACACCCGCGGATGGCAAACGCACCTCTTTTGTGGTGCTCAAGGCCTTCCCCCAGTTCGACGAACAGCGCGGTGGGGCTTTCGTCTTCAGCCTGCTCGATTTCAAGCAGCGGTATTACACCGGGTTGCAGGTCGCCAAGGACCCAGGGGTCTGGGTGGTCTGGACCGGTTGCCTGCTTCTGGTGGTGGGGACCATGATAGCCTTTTTCCTCTCCCACCGGCGGATCTGGATGACCATTCAGCCGGTTAAGGATAAAGTCGGCATCAAGCTCGGCGGATCGGCGCATCGTAACCAGCCGGCGTTTGAGCTGTTCATGGATGAATTCAAGAAAAACTTGAAAACCGAACTCAATTCTTAAGCCCTCGGGAGACAGGAACAATGACGAGCTCACAGTTCTTCAATATCACCACCGTTGCTTATTTCGCCTCGATGGTTACCTTCGTGGTCTACATCGCTTCGCGCAACAAGGCCGTATCTCTGGTTGCCACCTTGCTGGCCTGGGGCGGCTTCGCTGCGAACACCATCGCTATCGGCCTGCGCTGGAAGGCGTCTCTCGACCTGGGCTATGGCCATGCGCCCTTGTCGAATCTCTATGAGTCGGTGGTCTTTTTCTGCTGGTCGATTCTGTTGATCTATCTGATTTTCGATCTCAAGTATAAACAGCGGGCGATCGGTGCCTTTGTCCTGCCCTTTGCCTTTCTCGGCATGATCTGGGCTCAGCTGCAGCTTAACAGCGCCATCGAACCGCTGGTTCCGGCCCTGCAGAGCAACTGGCTGACCTATCATGTCATCACCTGTTTCATCGGCTACGCGGCCTTTGCCATGGCTTGCGGGGTGTCGATCATGTACCTGATCAAGGTCGGCAAAGAGGAGCAATCGGCCGATGATTCGCCGGCCGGCGGAATCCTCAGCATGTTCCCCAGCACCAAGATTCTCGATGACCTGAACTACAAGGCGATCATGGTCGGATTTCCTATGCTCACCCTGGGGATTATTACCGGGGCGGCCTGGGCCAACTATGCCTGGGGCACCTACTGGAGCTGGGACCCCAAGGAAACCTGGAGCCTGATCGTCTGGTTCATCTACGCAGCCTTTCTCCACGCCCGCTTCACCAGGGGCTGGGTCGGGCGCAAGGCAGCCTGGCTTTCCATCTTCGGTTTTGCCGCGACGATCTTCTGCTACCTTGGCGTAAACCTTGTGCTGTCCGGCCTCCATTCCTACGGCGGCAGCTGATTCATCCCTTCCCCCCATCCATGGCGTAAAGATTGCACATGGTGTTCGGTGGTGGTTGACTCTTTAATCTTTTTGGTTCACTTCATGGCCATGGCAGGCAGCGATAACGCTGCCTGCCGTGGCTCCGAACCAAGAAGGGACGGGTCATCATCCAAACGAACCCCGTGTAATCGCATCGCGATTTTGCTAAATGAGGCAACGTCATGGATATCAAGCAGGCTCTGCTCTGTGGTTTCTTCGTTTTATCCTCTCTGTTTCTGCAGTCGTTCCCTGTTTCTGCGCAAGACAACTGCCTGATTTCAGCCTGTCATGGCAATCTGACCGCCAAGGCCGTGGTCCACTCACCCGTTGAAGAGGGTGAGTGCGCCAGTTGCCACCAATCGACCGGGGCCAAACACCCGGGCGGCAAGGCCGGTTTCAGGCTGGTCGGTCATGTCAAAGATCTGTGCACCCAGTGCCATGACGATATCGTGGCAAGTCCCAAGCTTCATGGTCCGGTCAAGGCAGGTCGCTGCAATTACTGCCACAATCCCCACAGCTCCGATTCTGCCAATCTTTTGACGGCCAAAGACAATACGGTCTGTTTTCGCTGCCACGGGGGAATCGAACGCATCATCGCCTCCGCCAAATCCCAGCATCAGCCTGTAGCCGAAGGCAACTGCTGGGACTGCCACAATCCCCACGGCTCAGAGTTCAAGCCGCTGCTCAGGTCTTTCTACCCCAGGCCTTTTTACGTCTCTTTTGCTGAAGAGAATTTCGGGCTGTGCTTTACCTGCCATGATGCCGGCGCCTTTGTCTACGAGCGGACCTCCGAGGCGACTAACTTTCGCAATGGCGACTACAACCTGCACGTCCTGCACGTCAATCGCCCCAAAAAGGGGCGGGTCTGCAAAAGCTGTCACGGGGTCCACGGAGCCGACCAGGATAAGCTGATCCTCAGCGCCATCCCAGGTTTCGGCAGCTGGGAGATCCCTATACAATTCGACCCGGGCACTGCCGGCGCCACCTGTTATGTCGGTTGCCACAAGCCTAAAACCTATGATCGGTTGAGGCCGACGGATATTCTCAGAGAACAGAAGACGGTGCACTCAGACCGGTAAATGACAAACCAAAAGCACGAAAATGAGTATTATGATCTGCCGAAAACATTGCAACAGTATCCTTCTCGCTTTGCTGGTTCTGACCACCACCGCCTGTGCTCCGCAGGTCGAGCGTAATCGTTACTTCTGGCCCCCGGGCAGCGATGACCCCAAGCTCGAGTATGTCAATTTTTATCAAACCGCCGAGGATGCTCGCCGAGGGGCGGAATCCTGGCTTGCCGAGGCTGTTTTAGGGAAAAACAAGCCAAGCCGGCTCTTCCAGAAACCCCATGACATTGCATCTGATGGAAAGGGGCGGGTCTGGGTGTCGGACACCTCCTTGCGTGAGGTCTTTGTCTTTGATCTGAAAAACTATCAGGTGCGAAAACTCCAGATACCAAACCGTGGCCAGGGGCCCTTTCTTTTTCCGGCCGGATTGGCTGTGGATGCGGTCGGAAATGCCTTTGTGAGCGATTCACTGGACAAGAAAATCCACGCTTTTGACTCAGACGAAATGTACCAGGGCAGTTTCGGTAGTGAATACCTCAATCGCCCGACGGGGCTTGCGGTTGATGGGGGGCGAAGCCGGATCTACGTTGTCGATACCGGGGCCCACCAGGTTGTGTTCTTTGATGGAGCGGGCCGCCATCTTAAAACGATCGGCAAGCGTGGAAGCTACCCTGGTGAGTTTAACTATCCCCTGGATGTTGAAGTGGATCAGGAAGGAAACCTATACGTTCTTGATGCGATGAACTTCAGGGTTCAGGTCTTCGATTCGGAGGGGAGTTTTCTCAGAGCCTTCGGGGAGCAAGGGACGGCCTCAGGGTCTTTTAAGGTCGCCAAGGCCCTTTCAGTCAGCCCGTCGGGGCATGTTTACGTTTCTGATTCCATGGCCCACAAGGTGGTTGTCTTCGATCTGCAGGGCCAACACCTGATGACCATGGGCGGGCAGGCCATGGCTCTCGATGGCCAGGTTTCCCCCGGTGGTTTCTACCTGCCTTCAGGGGTAGATGTGGACGCCAATGACGCCATCTGGGTGGTTGATTCTCTTAACGGAATGTTTCACCAGTTTCAGTATCTCAACGATCGCTATCTGCGGCAGAATCCCATCTTGCCCGGTCAGGCTGCGCCGGTTCCTGTCCAGTAAAGGTGAGGAGATACGCACACAACCTCGAAGTCCCAACTTTCCTACAGGGGTGTTTAATGCATAGACCCATTTTGGTGGCTCTTTCGGCCATGGTTATTTTCTTTC
>CALZIZ010000294.1 GCA_945787465.1 uncultured Desulfuromonadales bacterium | reverse complement strand
TCGCTGCTCCGTTGCCCCCGCAAACCGCCTTTGCTGCCGAAGGAGGATTTCACTGAACCAACACCCGCCCCGTCCCTTCACCCACCACCAGGGTTTTCACCTGCCCGGCATAAGAGAGAACAATGGTCGGACTGACAGTCTCGGGCTCCCCGGTCACAGTGACGGGCACACCGCTAGAATCGAACCGGAGGTCGACGTTCCCTGTTGCACCTGCCACCGAGACGATGTCCACCCCCTCAAGCAGTCGATTCAGATCAAATCTGACATCGAAGGGTTGCTTGCCTGCGGGATGATAAAGGACCTTGCCGTTGGATTTTTCAAGCACCTTAAAATTCTCGGTGCTGGTATTAAACCTTAGGTGATGTTCTTCGCCGCTGCGCATCGCCTCGCTACGGGCGTGGCGCAGCGCATCGGCCACCTCCTGGGCTGCCAGGGCCAGTTTCTGCTCATCCTGGTGCGAAGAAAAGCTCGGGGCGACAACCATGGCGACAAAACTCAGGATAACCGCCACGATCAGCAGTTCGATGAGGGTAAAGCCGCCGCAGCCTTTCACCGGCGCCTTACCAGGTCTGGTAGTTGGTGCCGCCGGATCCCGAATTATCCACGTCGGCGATGAACTTGCCCGATGCTGGATCGAACCACCAGCCTCCGGCATTGGTTCCGGTGGCAGTCAGATCCCCCAAGGTGCCCCCCGAATTGAGGACCACCGTATTGACCGTGGCCGGGTTGATGTCCATGGGGTTATTGGGGATATCAGGGCTCTTGAGGTAGGGGCCGAACTTGAACACCGCTGTCTTGGTGTTGGCCGTCTGACCCTTGGCATCGGTGTAAAGGGTCAGCTGAGCCTTGAAGTCGGCCGCCGTCCCCCCTGCCGAGCCGTCTGAAGCCTTGGTGGCACCGGGATAGAGACTGCCGTGCTGATGATAGTAGAGCTCGATGGCATTGCGCATCTCGGTCAGCGAACTTTGCAGTGCCGCCTCCTTGGCCTCGTCGGTCGAACTGCTGAACTGGGGCACCACGATGGCCGCCAGCACCGCCAGGATGATCACGACGATCAGCAGTTCCACCAGGGTAAAGCCCTTCTGGTTCAGCCTTCTGCTTGGTTTTGTGGTTGGACTCATTTCCCTTGCCTCCCTTTGCTTGGTTGTGTCTTTTTATAGAATCCATGCTGGCTGTAAATTAATTTTCTTCAGCAACGACCTAATGAACAGCCCGTGACAGAAGTTGTAGGTTGGGTCAAGGAGCGAAGCGACGGACCCAACATAATTTGTTGGGTTTCGTTCCTCAACCCAACCTACTCTCTATTGCCAAAGGTTGTGACCTTACTAATGAACCGCCCGTGACAGTTTAAAGATCGGCAGGATCAGAGACGCCACAATGACCCCGACCACGATCCCCATGAGCAGCAACATCAACGGCTCGATGATCTTGGTGACCAGGGTGATTTTTTTCTCCAGCTCCCGCTCGTAGAAGGTTGCGATCCGCTCCATGACTACCTCGAGATTGCCGCTATCCTCACCGGTGCGGATCATCTAAGACGGTGTTGTCAATCACATCGCGGCAGGCCCTAAGCGCATCGAGCACGCTGACCCCGTTGCCGAGGGACAGGCTTAATACCTGCAAAACCTGAACCAGATAGACCTGGATAAAAATATCCTTCAGCCCGGGCACCTTGAGCTTGAGTCCGCTCAGGATCTCGCTGCCACCCGGCGACTTCACCCAGTTGACATAGCCAAAGAGCGAGACAGCGGTGCCGCCGAGGATGGCGATCCAGTAATGCCTGACCAGTTCGCTCATCGCCATGAGGAAGCGGGTGGTCACCGGCAGCTGGTCATATATCGAGGCGAAAAGGGTCCCGAATTTCGGAAACACCACCGCCAGGATAAAGACAATGACTCCGAGGGAAAACACCAGCAGGAAGCCCGGGTAGGAAAAGGCCGTCAAAAGAGTGGACTGGAGCTTTTCCCGCTTGTCTTCCATCTGCTGAAGCTGGTTGAGCACCTGGGGAAGGAAACCGCCCTGTTCACCGGCTGCCACCAGGTTGACGTAGGTGGCGGAAAAAACCTGCGGATGCCGGGCCAGCGCCTGGGAGAACGGCTTTCCCGACATCACCTCTTCGGCCATATCGTAAAGCACCGCGGCGAGCACCGGGTTCTGGGTCTGGGCTTTTAGAGTCTGCAGGCTCGGATGTAATGAGCTGCCGGTTTCAAGGAGCAGCGCCAGGCGCTCGATAAAGAACATGCGCTCCCGGGCCGAGACCTGACCCTTGCCGAAGCGCAAATTGACCGCCAGATCGCGACTTGCGCTTTTCGTGGCCGGTTTTTTGGCTGATCTGACCTCTATCGCCATAGCCTCCTCATCATGCGCAGCTGACCGCCCGGGAGATTTCCTCGATGGTGGTGCGCCCCGCCCTGACCCGCTCATAACCGTCGTCCAACAGGGTCTTGACCCCCGCCTTGCGGATGTAGGCCGAAAGGTCCTCGCGGGTCGGGTTGGAACTCATCAGGCTCTGCAGGGCGCTGTCGGTAGGGAGGATTTCGTGGACCCCCATCCGTCCCTTGAAGCCCGAGTCGTAACAGTTCGGGCAACCTCGGCCTCTGGTCAGCTTGACGGTTTCACCCTCGTCGATCCCCAGGGTTGCCGCCAGCTCCTTGGTCGGCAAAAAGGTGGTCCTGCATTCGGGACAGATGGTTCGCACCAGGCGCTGGCCGATCACCCCCACCAGCGCAGAAGAGAGCAGGTAGGGCTCGATCCCCATGTCGAGCAACCGGGAAATCGCCCCCACGCTGTCGTTGGTGTGCAGGGTGGAAAGCACAAGGTGCCCGGTCAGGGCTGCCTGGACGGCGATTTCGGCGGTCTCGCGCTCGCGGATCTCGCCGACCATGATGATGTCCGGGTCCTGGCGCAGCACATGTTTGAGAATCTTGGCAAAACTCAGCCCGAT
The DNA here is from genome assembly GCA_945787465.1 of uncultured Desulfuromonadales bacterium. GTDB lineage: Bacteria > Desulfobacterota > Desulfuromonadia > Desulfuromonadales > Trichloromonadaceae > CALZIZ01. Next base: position 2,963 of record CALZIZ010000294.1, on the reverse strand, counting down.
GGCTTCTTTGACCTGGTTCTGGTTAACAATGTCGACCTGGTACTCCACCGGGTCTTCGATGGTAACAATATTCTTCTCCAGGCTGTTCAGGTGATTGATCGCCGCATACAGGGTGGTGCTCTTGCCGCTTCCCGTCGGCCCGGTGACCAGAATCAGGCCGTGGTTTTTTGCCAATAGGGTTTTGTAGCTGGCCAGGTTGGGACCGGTCATTCCGAGTTTTTCGACATCGAGAATGGACTGGTTTTTGTCCAACACCCGCAGCACAACCTTTTCGCCGAAAATACCCGGCAGGGAGCTGAACCGCAGGTCGACCACCCGGCCCTGGGTCGAAACCTGGATGCGACCGTCCTGGGGCAAGCGACGCTCGGCGATGTCCAGCCCGGCGATGACCTTGAGTCGCGAGACGATGGCCGCATGCATCTCGATCTTGGGCGACATCACCTCGTAAAGGACCCCGTCGATGCGAAAGCGCACCCGGCATTTCTGCCTGGAGGGTTCGATGTGAATGTCGCTCGCACCTTCGCGCACCGCCCGTTGAATCACCGCATTGACCAGGTTAATGACCGGGCTCCCCTCGGCCATTTCGTCGATGGTGGTGAAATCATCAGGGATCACGCTCTCGACCAGCTCAAAGCTTTCTTCGAGATCCTCAACGTAATCGGTCACCAGCCCGGTGCCCGCGTAAGCTTCCTCGATCTGCTTGCGGATATCGCCCCGGCGGGCCAGCACCGGCCGTACCTTCAGCCCCGTGCGGGTTTCGATTTCATCGAACCTGGGCAGAGCCTGCGGGTCGGCGGTGGCGACCGAAAGCTGGCTACGCACTTTGAACAGGGGCAACACTTCGAGCCTGCGGGCGGTCTCCTTGCCCAGCAGAAAGACCGCTTCCGGATCGTAAAGGCCAGGACGCAGCCACACATGGGGAATGTCCAGCTGCTCGCTCAGCACCGCAAGCATGTCCTCTTCAGAGACCCATCCCCGCTCGACGATCACCTGACCCATGCGTTTGCCGAACTGGGCCTGCAGGCAGATCGCCTCGGCGATCTGCTCTTCGGTGATCAGCTCGCGTTCGAGGAGAATTTCACCGAGCTTTTTGCGTGGCTTGGTCGATATTTTCATACAGTTCGTCTGCCGCCGGATTTGTCGATCACTTCGATATAGTCGTTGACCCTGGTCACCAGGAAAATATCCTGCACCAGGGCATTGGCGTTGACCACCTTGAGGCCGCCGCCGTGCCTGGAAAGCATATCCTGCACATCGAGCAGGCTCTCCAGGGCCGCCCCGGTGAGGGACGGGACATTGTCGAAATCGAGGACCAGGTTGACTTCACGGCCCTCGATGCAGTCGGCAACCGTATCCTTGAGGGCCGCCAGGCTTTCTTCATCGAAAAAGGCCCCCGTGGGGATGAGATAAGTCAGGACTCCGATGCGCGAGCGTACGATCTCAGCCATGGTGCTCCCTCTCGGTCAAAGCACCGATGCCGAGGATCTCAGGCCGAGATTCCACCAGCTGCCACCAGGTCTGGGCGACATCGGGATCAAGCTGGGATCCCGAAACCTGGATGATTTCATCCATCGCCTTAGCATGGGAAAGAGCCGGTCGATAGGAGCGGGTGCTGGTCATGGCATCATAGGTATCGGCCACGGCGATGATCCGGGCATTCAGGGGAATCGCCCTTCCCGCAAGGTGATGGGGATAGCCGCTGCCGTCGAAGCGTTCATGGTGATGCAGAATGCCCGGTAAAGCCGATTTGAGCCGCTCAACCGGAGCCAGAATTTCCTGGCCGAGAGCTGGATGTCCCTTGATCAGGGTGAACTCATCGTCCTCGAGTCTGCCCGGTTTGGACAACACCACGTCCGGCACGCCGATCTTGCCCAGGTCATGAAGCAGCGAGGCCCAGTAAAGGGATTGCATCGCCGCCTCGCCCAATTTAAGACTGCGGCCGATCTCCATGGAAAACAGATTCACCCGGTCCGAATGCCCCCGGGTGTAAGGGTCCTTGGCGTCGACGGCCTCGATCAGCGAGGACACCATCTGCTGGGTGAATTTCTTCAGATCGCCATGCATATCCTGTCCCAGGATCAGCGACCCGGCCTGGTTGGCGAGCATTTCGAGAAGTTTGCGGTCGCTGTTGGTGAAATCAGGCTGAGTGCTTTGCCGGACCACTGTGAGGACAGCCCTGACCTGGTTTTGAACAAAAACCGGTGCCGCCAGGACCTTGTAAGGCAAGTTGGTGCAGAGATAGGCGCGCCGCGGATCGTCCATGGCATTGATGACCAGCGTATCCCTGGCGCTGGAGACAAAGTTGAAAACCTCCCCTTGCAACCTGACCAGAAGGAAGTCAAGATTGGCCAGTGGCTCCAGATCGGCCTTGGCGACATGAACAGGAGACCTGTTGTCCTTGGTCAAAAGCGTCGCCAGGCTGACATTGAGGTTTTCCGTGCACAGGCTCAGCAGCGGGACCAGCAACCGCGCGCCCTGGCTGTAATCATGGGACAGGCCGGCCAGGGCATAGGCCAGATGAAGTTCTTCGTAGCGACCAGAGAGTTCGTCGGCGATATCGTCGAGTTCAAACTGATAATCAACTTCCCGGTGAAGACCGCAGGCGATGTCCTGAAGGGCTTCGGTCAACCTCTCGACAGGCGTGGCCTGCCCGTCCCTGGCCGCGCCGCCTGCCAGAGACGCCAGCCATCCGGCCGGTGCCTCGCCGTTTTGCCCGAAAGAGGCAAAAATCAGGGTGCCATGCTCCCCCAGTGTGAGCCGGCCATGCCCGTTGCCGCCGGCCGCAGAACGAAATCCTTCGGTCTGACCGATCTGCCGGAGTGCCTCGGGAAACCCTGGCCGGGAACTGTCCTCTGACACCCAGACCAGATCGCCTCTGCCATTGCAGACAGCCAGGCAGTGGTCATCGCCGGCAAGCCTGCCGAACAGGCGGCCATAGTAAGCAAAATCGAGCCGTTTCAGCA
>CALZIZ010000293.1 GCA_945787465.1 uncultured Desulfuromonadales bacterium | reverse complement strand
CGTCGCCGACCACATCATCGAAGACGCTGCCGATCAGGCTTTCTGCCAGAAACAGGTGGGAGCGGTCAGAGTTGAAGTAATACTCGGCCCGCCTCTGGTTGTCGTCGCCGGGCAGTTCATCCTGCAGCAGCGGCAGGGCTACGACGTTGGGCGAGGCGATGGCGATCAGCTCGTCGATGTAAGGGTCCTCAACCAGCGCCAGGCCGCTCTCCTTATGCACCAGGGCGGCGGCGAAGGTGACCGGATCTGTCGATAGATAGGCCCAATCCAGGGGCTCCGGTCCATAGTTGTGCAGGACATAGCGAGCCAGGCGGGAGGGCACAAGGCCGCCAAGGGGAAGACTTCCACCGACCGCTTCGAGGCCCTGGTCAACAAGGATGGAAAGATTGCCCAGGAAGCCTGGATTCTGCGGGTCGAACTGCTCGTCCCCTTCGAACATCTGGGCCAGAAAGCCGCCTATCGCTTCACTGACCTCGGCCCTCTTGAAGCGTTCTTCCAGGGGTTCCTGGCCATTTTGCCACAGAATCTGCTGCAGAGCTGCGATGGAATCCCTGACCTGGCCTGCGAAGCCGAGCCCGCTCAACGTCCCGATATCCAGGGAGCCCGACTCGTCCAGCAGCCGGCCCTGGTACACCTGGTCGGCAAAGCCGACATAGGGAGCCTCCTGGCCGAGCCTTCTCTGCTCCATAGCCAGCTTGGTCAGCAACAATGTGCGCTTGAGCAGTTCCTGGTTTTGCGAAGGGCGGCTCAGAAGCGAGGTGGTGGCATCGAGCCCCAACCAGAAACGCACCTGCTCCAGCGTCTCTTCGGGGTTTTGATACTGCGCAAACTCGCCGGCGCAAAGGGTGGTGACCGGGGTTACGGCAACCTCCTGCTCCAGGCCCGCAAAAAGGGCGAGGGGCGAACGCATCTCCAGACCGGATAAATCGACCCCCGTCCCCGTATCCTTGCCCCCGAGGCTTGCCACCACCAGGTTCTCGAGGGAGGCACCGGAATTCACCTCAAAAGAAAAGCCGCCTTCGGCCCCGCTGGTCGTTTCACAGCGCCCGGTCCCACGGGGTCCGCAGAAATTGACCACCTGGTTGGAAATTTTGCTGCGCAAAAAGACCTTGGCCCCGGCAACCGGACCGTCTTCAATGAAACCGGCAACCGTTTGCGCGGACGATAAGGCGGAGCTGCTGCTGTCCCCCGAACCACAGGCGCTCAGAAACAACAAACACCCGTATATCAGTAGAAATAACAACCCCCTTTGAACAATCACGATAAAACAGCTTTCTTTTTTTACGCTTTTAGAAAAATTAAATACGACCACCAAAGTGCGGATAGCACTCGAATATATTTCACCAGAATGATCGCACACTAGCAATGAATATAAGCTAAATCAACCTCAAATACAGTATGTTAGACACTTTAAACATAGCCAAAAGCGCCCGACTCCATTATTATGGGCCTGTCTTTCGATCTAACACCGTTTCTGACCTTTTGGGTCATATTTATAAACATCTGCCCCAAGCAGCCCTGCTATAAACATCAATAGCTTTATGGCCTCAAATCAAAACCAGAGCATGGATCGAACCTGCAGCATCATCGCCACCTGCGGCTGGATCAGTCTATCCCTGGGGCTGCATCTGCTGTTGTTGATGATCCCCAACAGCGATCAGCCGCCCCAGGGTAAAAGGGTCAGCTACGTTCAGATCGGCCTTGTTCCTGCGCCTGCCCTCACGGCCCCTACCGGTAAATCCACACCCGCACCCACACCAGCACCAAACAAGAGCACGCCCAGGGCGACGCCTGAACGCCCACCGAGCCCAAGCCCCCAACCGAAGCAGAGACACCCCCAGGCTGTGCCGTCGAAAACCCCGCCGCCGACTCAGAGCCCTCGACAAACTTCCCCTGCCACCACGAAGCCTGCCCCGGTGCCGGTTCAGGAGGCCCACACCCTGGCATCCCTCCCTCCACAGGCAACGAAAAGCGTCCCCAGCAAGGCCCCGGAAAAGGCCTCGCAGCATGCAACGGCTGCCGCCGGAACGGCGCCTGGCAGCCCCGCCAGGCAAAAGCCGCTGACCCTGGCGGTGCCGCGCTACGATGTATCCCCCCAGCCTCGCTACCCGCGCCTCGCCCAGAAGCGGGGCTGGGAGGGCGAAACGCTGTTAAGGGTGCAGGTCGGGATTCACGGCGAGAGCCTGGAGGTTGAGCTTGAGAAATCTTCGGGGCACAAGATACTGGATGACTCGGCAATAGAGGCAGTGCGCAAGTGGCGGTTTCAACCCGGCCGCCGGGGACTGCTGCCCGTAGAAACAGAGGTGCTGGTACCGGTCCGCTTTGCCTTACGGTCTCCTTGAAACAACAACGCCCGCCCCTTCAGCATTAAGGGCGGGCGTTGTTTCTGGCGAATAGCTGCCGGGAGGTCTCAGGCCAGCTCGATCTCCAGCCGACTCTCCCAGAGGCCATGCAGGTTGCAGTACTCCCGGGCGACAAGGGTCACCGGCTTGTCAACAGTCAGATAGAAGGTCGCCTGGGCAGCGTTGAGCCCGGGGCGCAACTCCAGGCGGCCTGCAGGCTCATTGCCGGCCAGCAGTTCAATATACTGGATGTAATGCCCGGCGCCCATGGGGTGGGCGATCTCGCCGACACTCAGGGTCACCGCAAATGACTGGCCCGCCTTGATCTGCTGCGGGACGCCGATAACCGGGGCGTGCTTCTTTTCGACGGCGCTCTTCTTGTGAGGGTCCTTGACCCGGTTGATCCCCAGAAACAGGGCCTGCTCCACCTGGGCGTAGCCTTTGAGCCGGTCCACCGGATGGTCGGCAAGGACAGCAGTCGCCGAAAGAGTGAGGCCCCCTGCGGCCAGGACGGAACGGGTGAGAAAATCCCTGCGATTGATCTGCTTCTTCATACCCTCGAACCTCCTTCAATGGAATATGTCGCAACTGCAGGACTATACCCTGTTATTCGCAGCCGTCAAGTTGAGCCCCGAAGCAAAGGGCTTGCCTGAAAGACAAAAACAATATATATTAAATGGACAATTAAGGAGGTCGCCATGGAGATACTCTGGATTATCGGGGTCGTTGCCGTCTGGTACGTTCTCAACCGCTGGGTCCTGCCCCGCCTCGGGGTGCAGACCTGACTATCGGACAGCTGCAGCCTTCCCGTGCGGAAGGAAGAAAAACAGGAGTCGGCGGATCAATCCGACGCAAAGTAGCGAGGAGCGGCCCATGTGGCCGCTCTTTTTTTTGGTCATCCATCTAGCATGAAGCTTAATGAAAGGCCAAAACCTTGAAAAGCAAAACCGGCGGGTCGCGTCCCGCCAGACGCCTTACTTTTTGTAAGAGCCGACAAAAAGTAAGCAAAAAGCGGCTTTTCTATTTCTGTAACGGTAGGTTCGGTATCCCCTTCGAGCGTCACTGCTGGCAAAATTCCTTCGAGCTTCGCCCGGCCTGAAAGCGAAAGGCCCCATGCTCGCAGGCTCGCAATGGGTTAGATTGTGCCCGCGCATCTCCGTCATGTGCCGACAGCAGAAAAAACAAGCGGAGTCAAAGACTTTATGGGCCTAAGGGCTGGTAGTCATCGGCACCCGGCGACACGAAGCCCTACCGCCCTCACCGTCTAACCCATTGTGAGCCTGCGAGCATGGGGCAGTTTGGTTTTCGTTGCCACGCAGCACCGCCTTGCTCATTGGGTGACACCACCAGGAAAGAACTCCGAAGCCTGGCAAAAGAAATGCCCCCCGCAGGGGAAGCCACTTTTTGCTTCGTTTTTGGTGGCTTCCAAAAATGAAGACGTCTGGCGGGACGCGACCCGCCGGTTTTGCATTGGCTTTCGGTCCCCCCAACAACCTATGGCCTGAATAGTTCCTTTTTTACAAGTAAGGCGAAAAGAGCTTGGCAAAGGCGTCCCTGAGCTTGGCGGGCAGCGGTCGACCGTCCATCTCCTGAAGGGAAATTTCGCGGGACTTTTTACGGACCGTGTCAAAATGGCGGGCGAGCTCCTCGTTGAACTTGCGGTCGTAGACCTCCAGGTTGAATTCGAAATTGAGCCGCAGGCTGCGGGGGTCGAGGTTGGCCGAGCCGACCAGGGCGTAGTCCCGGTCGACGAGCAGCAGCTTGCTGTGAACGAAAGGCGGGGGCTGGTAGTACATGCGGATGTCGTGCTGCAGCAGCTCCCAGAAGTACGCACGACTGGCCCAGTTGACATAGGGGAGGTTGTTTTTCTCCGGCAGCATGATTTCGACCTTGACGCCGCGCAGGGCGGCAGCGATCAGAGCGGCGATCAGGGCCCGGTCGGGGATGAAGTAGGGGGTCATGATACGCACCCGGCGCCTGGCGCAGTTCAGGGCCCCGACCAGTAGCCAGTTGAGCTTTTCGACATCTTCGTTGGGCCCGGCGCTGATCCCCCGGCACA
>CALZIZ010000292.1 GCA_945787465.1 uncultured Desulfuromonadales bacterium | reverse complement strand
GATGAGCCCGATTCGACTTTTTACAGCGGCGAGGATGTCTACGATGTCTACTCCCAGAGCGATGGTGTCGGCCTTGACGGCACCGATTACAACACCTGGTAAGAACCTATGGATATGAACTCCAGTCGATTTGTCGACAACAAAGGCTTTACCCTTATCGAGCTGCTGATCGTGATGACCATCATCGGCATCCTGGCCAGCATTTCGGTGCCCAGCTACCAGCGCAGCACCATTAAGGCTCGCGAGGCGGTTCTCATGGAAGACCTCTACCAGATGCGCCGGGCTATCGATGCCTATTTTGCCGACAATGCCCAGTATCCCGAAAGCCTCGAGGACCTGGTCGATAAACGCTACCTGCGCGGCCTGCCCCGCGATCCTTTCACCAGGTCTCTGGAAACCTGGGAGACTGTAGCGCCCGAACCGACCGAAGAAGGGGACATCGCCCCGGGAGGGATCTTCGACGTGAAAAGCGGCAGCGAACTTGTCGGCCTCAATGGCGTTCCTTACAGAGAGTGGTAAGGAAGCGATGATCCAGCTTTATAATGTCTGCAAGTCCTACCAGAAGGACTCGGCTGCCCTGGTCGATCTCAACCTGAAGATCCCCAAGGGCGACTTCGTTTATATTACCGGTCCCTCAGGGGCGGGAAAATCGACCCTGCTCAAGCTGCTCTATGCTGCGGAAAAACCGAACCGGGGGCAGATTCTGATCAACGGCATGAATATCACCCGGATGGGGCCCTCGCGAATACCCCAGCTGCGGCGCCGCCTTGGCGTGGTGTTTCAGGATTTCAAGCTGCTGAACAGCAGGACGGTGTTTGAAAATGTCGCATTTCCCCTGGAAATCCTGGGAAAAAAACGCTTTGAGGTCAGTAAAAAGGTCTACCAGACCCTGAAAATGGTGGGGCTTGAACACAAGCTGCAGCGTTTGCCCCTGCAGCTCTCCGGGGGGGAGCAGCAACGGGTGGCCCTGGCCAGGGCCCTGGTGGTCGACCCTCTGGTGCTGATCGCCGACGAGCCCACCGGCAATCTTGATCCCGAGGTCACCCTGCAGATCATGGAACTTTTCAGAACGGCCAACGCCAGGGGGTCCACGGTGTTGCTGGCCACCCATGACCGGGAAATGATTCGACTCTTTCCCCGGCGCACCATTACCCTCGAAAACGGACGTTTAACCGAGGACCACCGGCCCTGAACGACTCGCGCTTTGCCGCATCGCCGAGCCATTGCTCTTTTCCGAGGTTTTATCTTGCTTGAACGCCCTTTGTATTTTGTGCGCCGGGCGCTGCGCAACATGTGGCAGTGCCCGTTTCTGTGCAGCGTCGCCGTGGGAACGGTTGCCGTGGCCCTGGCTATCATGGCCTTTTTCGCCATCGTGGTGCTCAATGTTCAGCAACTGACCGAACGCTGGAACAAGAATGTGGAGGTGATTGCCTATTTCGATCAGGCGCCTCAGTCCGGGGTTCTTGATCAATGGATTCAGAGAATCGAGTCCTTGCCCGAGGTGGCCGCGGTGGCCTATGTTGACCCCCGTACCGCCTTTGAGCGGTTCCGCAAGCGTCTGGGGGACGAGGCCGACCTGCTCGAGGGGCTGAGCTCCGAGGTGCTTCCCGCATCTCTTGAAATTGCCCTGAAACCTGCTTCCCGTAACCAGCAGGGGGTCGGGACGGTTGTTTCCTGGTTGCAGCAGCAGCCGGCGTTTGCCGACCTTCAGTATGGACAGCAATGGCTGGAGCGCTTCGAAGCCTTTCTGCAGCTGCTCAAACTCGCCGGGGCGGTTCTGGGAGGTTTTTTGCTTTTTGCCGCCCTGTTCATCGTTTCGAACACCATTAAACTGACTCTCTATGCCCGTCGCGACGAGTTGGAGGTGATGAGCCTGGTCGGCGGCACACCCCTGTTCATCAAGGCCCCCTTTCTTCTTGAAGGTGCCCTGCAGGGGACCTTTGGGGGAGTGTTGGCGTTGCTTTTCAGCTACGCCCTGTTTACCGCGTTTCTCGAGCAGGGGCTGAGCACTGTGTTGCTGAACACAGGGCTCGAAGGGATCACCTTTTTGCCCATGGCTTACCAGGCAGTCCTGGTCGGGTCGGGGGCTCTGCTGGGATTTTTCGGCAGCCTTTTTTCGCTGCGCAAGCTGGTTCGGGTCTAAAGAGTGGCCTCGGTTTCTCTTCGCTTGCCGCCTGTGGTTTTGCGGTCCCTTGCGGGTTTGCTGCTGGTTGCCCTGGTGGCTCATCCCTGTCTGGCCCAGGACCTAAAAGAAAGCCGCCAGAGCCTCGAGGAAATCCGGCAGCGCATCAAGCAGACCAACCGGAACCTGGAGCAGAAAAAGGCTGCCGAGCGCAGCCTGTCCCAGGACCTGAAAAGCGTCGAGCACGAAGAAGCCAGCCTGAAGAGGCGGGTGGGGACGCTGGATGAGCGGCTGCAGGTGTTGAAAAAGGGCCTGGCGGACCAGCAGCGTGAACTCGCGCAGATGCGGATTTCTATTCGCGGCCAGCAGCAGCAGGTCGAAAAACGCCTGGCAGCCATCTATAAAGGTGGCGAGATGGGCCTGTTCAAGGTGTTGTTCACCGCCGAATCTCCAGCCAGGCTGGCTGAGGAATATTATTACTTTCGCGCCGTCGTGCGCCAGGACCGGAAGCTGCTGGCCGACTACCGCAGCAAACTGCAGCGGCTGAGTGCTGCGGTCGCCGAACTTGATGCGTTGCGTTCCGAACAGACGCAGGCGCTCAGCGCCCGGCGCGCCGAACAGGAGACGCTGCACGAAGCCGCTCGTCTTAAACAACAACTGCTCGGCAAGGCCCGCAAAGAGCGCAAGAAACTCGCCGGCAACCTGGACAAACTCAAGGAGCGCGCCGCTCGCCTGCAGGGGCTGGTCAAAAAGCTTGAATCGAAACAGGGCCGCGAGTATACTGAAAAAACAACACTTTTTACCCGCCAGAAAGGCCGTTTGCCCTGGCCGGTCAAGGGCCGCGTCAAGATCGGTTTCGGTAAAGGACGCAAGCCTGAACTTGGAACCCTGTACGAAAGCAACGGTATTGAAATCTCTGTATCGGGGCAGGTTCCCATCACCGCAGTCGGCGATGGCAAGGTGATTTTCGCCAATTGGTTCAAGGGGTATGGGAACCTGATGATCCTCGACCATGGCGAGAGCTATTACACCCTCTATGCCCAGGCCGGCAAGCTGACCCGAAAGGTCGGCGAACGGGTGAAAAAAGGCGATGTTGTCGGTTCCTCGGGGTTCGAGGGCAGCGACTCCGTCTATTTCGAAATCCGCCACAAAGGGACTCCCTTAAATCCCCAGCCCTGGCTGGAGTCCCGCTGAAAATGGAACTACCGAGGCGCTGCCGGCAACGGGCAGTTCACTGGAGGTTAAAGAGAATGCTCAAGGGAAAACGGTCGATCACTCTACTCATGTTCTTCGCCATGGTCCTGCTCGGGTGGGTTTCGACCGGTCAAGTCAATCGCCTGGTGACTGCAGAGGCCACCCCGCGGTATCAAGACCTCCAGCTGTTTACCGACGTGCTCTCCATCGTGCGCCGCAGCTATGTGGAAGAGGTCGAAATGAAAGAGCTCATCTACGGGGCGGTCAATGGCATGCTCTCCGCCCTCGATCCCCACTCGAGTTTCATGCCCCCTGAGATGTACAAGGAAATGAAAATCGACACACGAGGGGAGTTCGGTGGCCTGGGGATTGAGATCACTATTCGCGACGGTGTCCTGACCATCGTCTCGCCCATCGAGGACACACCGGCCTTTCGGGCCGGCCTGCAGGCCGGTGACCAGATTCTGAAGATCGAGGATCAATTCACCAAGGATCTTTCGATCATGGAGGCCGTGAAACTCATGCGTGGTCCCAGGGGAACCGAGATCACCATTACCGTGATGCGCGACTCCTTTGAGCGACCGCAGGAATTTACCCTGGCGCGGGAAATCATCAAGATCAAAAGCGTCAAGGCCCGCACCCTGGAAGATGGCTACGGTTATGCCCGTATCGCCCAGTTTCAGGAGCACACCGCAGAGGATCTGCAGGGGGCCCTGGAAGGGCTCCGCGATGAGAACGGGGGCACTTTCTCCGGACTGATTCTCGACCTTCGCAACAACCCCGGGGGGCTGCTCGATCAGGCGGTCAAGGTCTCCGATACCTTTCTCGAAAGCGGCCTGATTGTCTATACCGAAGGCCGGGAGGAGGGGAGCAAGATGAAGTTTTCGGCCCGTCTGAAAAAGACCGAATCGGGTTATCCGATGGTGGTCCTTATCAACGGCGGCAGTGCCAGCGCTTCGGAAATTGTCGCCGGAGCCCTGCAGGACCATGAGCGGGCCGTGGTCATGGGAACCCAGAGCTTCGGCAAGGGGTCGGTGCAGACCATTATTCCCCTGAGTGATGATTCGGGCCTTCGCTTGACGACGGCGCGTTATTT
>CALZIZ010000291.1 GCA_945787465.1 uncultured Desulfuromonadales bacterium | reverse complement strand
AGTGAGGGTGACCTGCAGTTTGAGCGGGTCGACGGCGTACTTGGTTTCGGCCCGCAGCGCAGTCAACAGCGCGTCGCTGTCGATGGTGTTGCCGGCGACAGCCTTTTCGAAGAAGGCTTTGAGCCGGCTCTCGAGTTCAGACTTCACGCTGCTGAGCGAAACGCCCGGAACCGGCGCGGCCGTGATCACCGCGCGCACTTCCACAGGGATCGTCTCTCCGGCGCCGAGCTGCTGGTCGAAGGTTTCCGGGTCGAAGGCCACGTCCTCAGGGAGCAGCTGCACACTTTTGCCCGCCTCGGGCTGGAAGTCTTCGCCCGGGATACCAGGGCCTCCCCCTTCGACGCCCAGGCTGATGACGGCGTCCACCACCCGCGGGTCGCCAAGGATGGCGGCGGCCAGAGCCCGGTTGCGGATCTTCTCCCCGACCCCTTTGCGGGCGACTTCGCCAACCAGGGTTTCTTTGGCCAGCTTCTGAACCTTGGAGACCTCCGCGGGGGCCAGGTGGCTGCCGGCCAGAACCAGCTGCAGCCTGGCCTGCAACGTGATGTTGCCGGCGCTTCCGGCGACGATGCGGATCCCGGCAGGGCGCAATTCCTCGATCCGCTCCAGGACCGCACGGGGCAGGGTTCCATCGGAAGTCGGCTTATCGAGGCTGACCGCCAGGCTGATCTCACCCGGCACCCCGTTGGGCATCTCCACGATCTTCACGTCCCGCACCTCGGGCAGTTGCAGCAGCCCGTGGCGGATCGCGCTCACCGTTCCCTTGTTGCTCCCCAGCAGCGCGTCCCTGGCCCGGGCCCGCAAATCAACGTCGGTCTCGTCTTCGCTGGCCCGGGTGGTGGGCCGCTCGTTGGTCACCTTTTCGAGGCCGGCGATTGCACGCTGGATCACGGTCAGCTTACCGCTCTCCACCACCGGGGTGGCTGGGGCTGCGCCACGCACCGCGACCTGGGCCGTCGATTCCCCGGCGAGCATGGCACGGCTCTCGATGGTTTCGTAGCGGATCTTGTCGGCGGTGTCGGTAATCGGCGTCCCCGCCGGGATGGTGATGTTGCCGACCGCCCCCGGGCGCCGCGTGAAGGTTACCGTCCCCACCGGCCTTCCGGCCCGGAACCTCTGGTAGCCGAGCAGCGCCACAACCCGGTCCAGGGAAGAGCCGGTGGCTGTTTCCAGAAACGCCGAATCGTAGGCCAGGTTCAGCTGGCCGTAAAGCAGGCCCAACTCCTTACTGACCGCTTCGAGCAGGGTTCGCGCCACGCTCCCCACGTTGAGATCGGTGATCGGGGTCGGATCGGTGTTGCGCGGGTAGTAATTAACCACCAGGTCGGTATTGCTGGCAGGCTTTCTGCCGAAGGGGAGAAAACGGATTCGATTCAGGTCCTCCGAGTCTGCCGGATCGGGGACCAGCTCGTAATCGTTCAGGGTAAAGGTGTAACGAATCGGCTCGTCGGCCGGCGTGGGACCGTCAATGAACCCCTCGACCATCGAAACGCGCCGTACCGGCCGCCGAAGCAGAACGATGTCCGGGACCTGTAATGGTCGCGCCAGGGTATCGTAATCGACCCGGTGAACCTCACGGGCCACGCCCTGGGTAAGGGTGGTCAAAACGTCCCGAACGATATCCGGATAAGGGCGATGAACGAAATTCATAGCGACACTTCCAATGCCAGGGCCAGCGGATCGTCATCGTTGACTGGCAGAACCGCAAAACCGATGTGGATGGTCTCGGGCTGTCCGGAAACAGTCTGCACGGAAAGATCAAGCAGTTCGACCACCCTCGGTTCCTGGCGAATCGCCTGGATGGTGAACAGCCTGGCCAGATTGCGCGTTCGTTCGTTGTTCAGCTCACCGATCAGTTCGGTGAGGCGGCAGCCGTAATCGGGATGCCCCAGCCCGGCGAGGGCGCCCTGCCGGGTCAGCAGGCGCAACACCAGGGCCTGTGCCAGGTTGGCCCTGGCGCTTGCCGACCCGATGTCGCTGACCTGACCTTTACGGGGCAGACCGCCTTTGCCGCCGGGGACCACCTGCAGGTCGAGGGTCCCCCAGGAATCGGCCGACTCCAGCGGCACGGCGGCGGGCACGCCGCTGTAGCGGGTCAACGCCAGGTCTGTGCCGAGAACATTGTAGGTCTTCGCCTTGGCCATGGTTTGAATACCCCTTTCACCCGCCGAACATCACCGTACCGGAGGCAATCACAGTCCCGACCGGCGCGTCAGCCGGATCGTTACAGGTCAGTGCCGTATCCCCGCTGCGTGCCGCGGGCTTACCGCCGATCCTGACCGTCGCGCTCCCCATCTGGATGGTCCCCTGGTTGGCCGGAGGTTTCTGAAAACTCACCCCCGGCGGGGTGGGAAGGTGCGGCGGCAGGTTATCCGCCGTGGAACCGACTACCGCGGCGGGGGCTCCCCCGATGCGCACCGTGCTGACCGTCCCTCCGGTGATTTTCCCGCTGAAAGGATGGGGCAGCGGTGTGGGGACCGGTCCGCCGGGGGTCGGCACCATGACGATGTGGGTGTCGGTGGCGATGACTTGATCGTTTTGCTTTGCGCCTGGTTGTCCCATAGTGACCCCATATCAGTTCAAATCGATGGTCTGGCCGGCGACCTTGACCGTGGCGTCGCCGGAAATTTCGATTTTGGCGGCCTTGAGCTTGAGCGTCCCCGATGCCTCGATGGTCAGGTTGCCGCCCTGCTCCACAACCACCTTGGAGTCGCCGACCTTGAGTAACGCCTTGCCATCCGAGCTGCTGCTCTGGCTAAGTTTCAATACCGTATCCTGGGCCTTGAATTCCAACCCCTCATCGTTGATGGTGACCCCCACGTGACCCCCACCTCTACCGATCCGGCGAGTTTCAGCTGGATGTCGCGGGTGCCGTCGCCCGGGGTCTTGATGCGCAATTCCAGCCGCTTGTCTTCGCTGGTTTCGTCGCCGGGGAGCACGGCGACAAATTCACCCGGGGCATTCTGGGGTGGGACCACGTCCTCGCTGTAGAGCCGGCCGACCACCACCGGGGCATGCAAATCGCCCCCGGCGAAGACAACGATGACCAGGTCCTTCTCCCTCGGCAGGGCAGCCACCCCGATCAGCCCCGTGGCGATAGGGACCCTGGGGAGCACCACCCCGGTCTCTCGTAGTTCTACCGTGCACGCGTAATGGCTCTCCCCGTTAGCGCCATGCAGCGCCTTGACCACCGCCAGGCTGGCATTCCAATTCTGCCCAACCTCGTGTCGGGCGATATGTCGAATGGTCTGGACGATTCTCTGCATAGCTATACCAGTCCTCCTATCGCTCCGGCCAGTGACCCGAGCAGGGCCATGGGATCGAAGCTGTCGCCCCCCTGTCTGAAGCAGACGGTGGTCGAGGCTTCGCCCTGCCCTAACCGGTGTTCCACACTGGTAACCCAAATCGGCCCGGTCGGCAGCCCCTGCGGCAGGTCCTGTATTTCGAGAACCGTCCCGCAGCGCAGTTGGGGCTGCAGAAAGGCCTTGAATTGGCCGGTTTCGCGCCCGGAAACATATAGTCTCTGGCGGGCGGCGCCCGCCGTTGCAGCAGCATTGACCGTGCGCAGCGCCGGCTCAAAACGCCAGCGTTTTCCAAGAGCCGGTCCCTCGGGGCGATTGCCGGCGAAAAAATCGGTGCTGGCCCGCAGCACATCGGGTGAAGCGGCATCCCCGGCGCCAGCCTCGCCTGCCACGGTGAAGGCGTCCACCACCGGAAGACGACTATCGGCCATCAGGCCGATGATCTCCCGCCCGTAGCGCAGGGCGAGTTCCGCCTGGCTGGCGTCGATGATCAGGGCGTTAACCTTGTTGCTTTTGGTCACGCTGACCGCCGCCCCGCCCCAGGCCGACACCCGCGCCATGTGTTCCCAGGCCGTACGCGACGGGTCCGCAACGTAATACGGCAGGGTCGGGCCGTCTTCCAGCTCACCGGTCTCGATCCCCATCTCGTCCGCAAGGTTGCGGATGACGGTGGCTGCTGTTACCTGCTCGAAGGTTACCGCCGGGCGAAACCCGGCCAGTCGGCCACCGGCATCGAGGCAGGTGACGCGAGTGCCGTCGAAACCGCTGCGCAGCGAATCGATGCTTCCGGTAAACACCACCTCGTCCTTTTCCCCGCTATTGAGCCTGAGTTCGACGTCATCCCCCTTGGCGGCCGCCAGGGGTGCTGCAGCCGGAAACCATACCGCAAGCAGGTTCACCTGCGGGGCGAGCGCCAGGGTCAGGCGGATGCGGGCGGCCTGTTCGGTCCAGCGCTGCGACCCGAGGGTCAACTCGTAGGTGGGGTTAAGCATCGTGGTCATCCGGTTAGCCCCTTGATAACGCCGGCCAGCCCGTCGATGGCGGGTCCCAGCTCGGCAAGTTCTCCGACCTTGTCAGTGATCGGCTTTATGGGATTGCCGACATTGGCCAGATCCCCCAGACTGGCCAGGGCCTGCAGCTGGTCAACCGCATCCAACGCCGAATCGACCGCGTCCATCACCGCCCCTGCCTGGTCCTGGATATCGCTCAAGACGTCGCCGAGCGCGCCGGGGTCAAAACCCAGGTCGCCCAGGCCAAACTCCCCCAGGCCTCCAAAGGGGCTGACTTCGGCGGGAGGGGGAAGCGGTGGGCTCTCGGCCAGAACGATGCGATAGGCGATCTGCCCGGCGGGCCCCACAACCTGTTCGGCGCTGAAAGATTCGATCACCATTTTTTCAACGCTCAGGGCCGTGGTGATATCCGCGGTGAAGGTGACCTCCTCTCCGCCAGATCCCTTTTCCTGGAGCTTTTCCAGGTCCTCCACCGCGCTCCCGGGCAGCAGCAGCCCGTGAAGAACCACTCGGTGGGAGCGGCGCCCGATCCTCTGGTGCAGCGTCCCCTCCAGGCCGGCGATCCGCTGACGGACGTAGTCCTGGTCGGTCTCCTGCCAGATTTGCTGGACCGCTTTGAGTTCAATGTCGTCGATCATCGGTGCGCCCATAGCCTCACGACTCCAAGTCTATCCCCATTGCGCCGGCCGCCTCTTCGAGACGGTCAGCGAATTCATCCAAGAGCATCTCCACTTGTCCCCCGGTCTCCGAGTCCCTTCCGACCCCCGATTCCACCGCCTCGACCCTGCCAAAACGTTCCCGTTGAACCGCGGCCAAAGCCGGTGATCCCTGTGGAAGCAACCGGCCAGGTTCTCCGGCCTGCAAAGCGACTGCAGCGGAAGACGTCGCGGCGACAGGGGGCCAGGGTTCTGTCTCCCCGGCCCTACCCCTGCCGAGGGCTGCTTCCAGGCTCGTTTCTGTGAAGACGGGCTCGGGAGAAGAGGGTTGGTATAAACTTTTTAAATTTTCGGTCTCACTTGTCTTCGTCTCACCCGCTTGCCGGGGAGCGGGTTCCTTTTCGCCCAGGCTCGTCCGAGACGTTCCAAGAACCACCCGGAAACGGCCCTGGGTCTCAGGAATCCTTTTTTCCCTTGCGGCAAAGGCTCGGTTTATTCCTGGCGGCAGCAGCCCCCCGGCATCCGCCGAGGACTCTCCGGAAGGAGGCGTTAAGGTGGCCTGCCCCCCAGCCTTACCGCTTGTTGGTTCGACAGCCTGCTTTGATGAAACTGCTTCGGTAACCTGGGTAGGGAGCGCCTCTGAGGACGCTTTTTCAGTAAAAGCCCCAACCGATTCAAATGGAGGGGAAAAGCGGTGTTTCCCCTCCGGAGGCCTGCCACAGAGATTCGACCTCGGTCGCCTCAAGTTCCTCCAGCGCCACCGGCGATAACCCCATGGCCCGGCAGACATCCAGGGTCACCCTGGCCAGCAGCACTTGGTCCAGGGGGAGCCCATAATCCCCCTGCGGCCCGTTCAGCCAGCGAGCCAGCGCCCAGAGCGCCTCCCGGGCGGCTTCGTTTTCGGGAAGGGGCCCCTCACCACTTAGAGATAGCCGCAGGAACTGGTTTTGCAAAAAACCTTCACCAAGGTGGGCGAAGCGAGCCAGGTTCCGTTTTCCCCGCCAGGAATGGCGCTGCAGTCGCACAGATAAGCCATCCAGGGCAAGAGCCACGGTTCCGGTACGGCAGTCCAGTTCGAAGGGCCAGCTTCGGCCCTCAGCCCTGACCACGCTTTGTCGTTCGTCCACATACGCTTTCACGACGTCTCCCGGATCGATTTTCGATCCTCTTATTCCTCACGCACCCTGGTGGCGGTAAAGGTATAGACTGTTTCGGCGTGCCCTTCGGCGCCAAGGCCGAAGGCCTTGTCTTCCATGTAACACTCGTCGAAAGCCACCTGCCGGGTGGCCTCACCATGGCGCATTCGTGCGCTGACCGAAAAGGATTCGTTGGACTGCAGCAGTCCGTCAAGAGTGGCGTTGATCGAAGCCACCCGCAGCTTGCCGGTGACGGTCTTGAGTCCGAAGTAGACCGCGATCCGCTCGTCGGTGCCGATCGCCCCCACGTGCTGACGGTTCTTGGCCAGACTGTATTCGATGAACTGAAGGCCTTCGATGGTCTCCTCGTTCACCTTCACTTCCGATGCAAACGCTGTAAAAACCTGAGGCATGTCTTAGCTCCTCTTCCCCGGAAAAATCACCCCCTAGTTCTTCACCAGGATGGTTGCGTAGATGTAGTCGATGGCACGAACCGGCCGGATGGCGATATCGATGCGCACGATGCCGTTGGCGAAGTCGGCCTGGGTCGAGTAGACGTTGACGAAAAAGGCCGGGTCCTTGCCGTCGGTGCTGGGGACCAGCGCCCCGTCCTTCTCCATCTGCAGGAACAGGGCAATAATCTGCTGTCGCAGCGAGTTGCGCGCCCCTTCGTTGTTGAGCAGGCCGATATACTTGTCCGAGATCGCCTTGACCTCGCGCACCGCCTTGTTGGCGGTACGCTGCACGTTGACCTGCCGGCCGCTGGTCAGTAGTCCCTTGATGACGATGATACCCAGGCCGCGCTTTTCGTTGATAGCCAACACGTTGCCGGTGATAAGTTTTTCCAGCTGGGAATCGGTGTAACGTCCTACCGCCCCCCCCGGTGCGGCAATGGTCTTAAATGTGGGAGACTGGAAATAATCCTGCCGGCCGAGCAGCCCTGCGAAGGGCGCTTCGGACCCCGCCGGTGCCGTCAGGACGAAATGATCGCTGCGCACGTCGTTGGCATGATCGAGAATCGCCGGGATACTGCCGGACTCAGCATCGGTCACCGATCCGAGCCCGATGCGGTTGCGGGCCACGTCGGCCATCTTAGTGCAGTGAGCCACCACCAGCTGGTGAATAGACTTTGCTCCGGCACCCTCGAGTTGGTTGGCCACCGAAGCGATGACCAGGTCGACCTCCTCGGCCGATTCCAACCGGTCGAGCGCCGCCTGGTAGTCGTCGCCCAGCGGCGAGGTGCCACCGGTGAGTTTTTCGGGCCGGGCCATGTGCTTCGGCAACGAGGTGGCGCGGCTGCGCACGAAGAGGTCGTGGGCGCGGATCAACGCCGAAGATTCCAGGGCCTCCGGAAGATAATTGGGGTCGTCCGGGTCCATGGTCAGGTCCTGGTAGGTTTCGAGTTGTTCGTCGTCCTGAAAAACCGCGAGGTTGACCACACCGGTGCTATTGTCGATGCTGGAAATCCCCTGGGTGATACTCAGCTCGAGTTTGCCCTTGACCCCGGGTGCGGGGACAATTTCCAACAACGGAGCGGCGCTGACCCCATCGGTCAGGGGGAGCGCCGGGCCTTTGTTTCTGCCGGCTTTAAGGTTGCCGCCAGGGTTCACATCAGGGAGCTGGGTAGCGGAGCCGACCACGGAAAAACTGACAATCGGATCGGAGAGAGCGGCTATGGCGTCGAGGGTGCCAAGATTGGCGTAGGTTGAGGTGTCGCGTCCTTCGGTGACCACGTCGATACTGACCCGCCGTGCCAGGGCAGTTGAGGGGATTATCGAGGGCAGCACGTCACCCTGGGCGGTGACGATGACATCGGGATCGTTCTTGGCCGCTGCGACCAGCGCGTTTAAAGCAGTGAAGGGCCCCAGAGTGCGCGGTCCGCCCGATGCGGGGGTAATAACAAGGTTAACACTGTCTGGGCCGCCCGCAGAGACGCTGATGCGGATGCCGGTTCCGGCGGCCCCCGCCTGGCGGGCGGCTATTTCGAGGCTCGCCGCATCGGCCGCCCCGGTCAGGATCAACCCGGCCTGGCCATCGCTGATCACCGCGCCTGAGAGATTGCCCTGCTTGCCGGCACGCTTTGCTTCGACTCTGATCACATCGGTGGGCCCAGCCTTGAACGTAGCAAAAGCCGCGCGGCTTTCGACATCGGTCAGAGCTGTTTTAGGGATAGTCGCCGGGAGGGCCTTCTGGAACAGGGGATCGAACGCCACCAACACCTTGGACTGACCGTTGATCCGGTCGAACAGGTAATCGGGGCTGGTCTCGTTCATAACCAGGCTGTTGAGGCTCTCAATGGTCTGGCCGTCGAGCAGGGTTTCAAAATTGACATATTTGACACCTTTGCCGGAGAGCGCCTTTATCTGGGTCATCTTGACAGCAAGACGGTTGCCCCAGGCACCTTCGGCGCGTGCTTCCAGCGTGGCGACTTTTTCGCCGTCATCATCGAGTAGATCCAGGGTCGCCTTCTGCCCGTGGCCCGCCTCGATGCGCGCGATCACCGCCCGGGAGATACCGTTGGCGAAGGCTCTCTGCAGTTCAGGCATGGTGTAGCGACTGCCCGGCCCGAAGATCTCGAGAAATTCTCCGAAACTCCCCACCGGCGTCGGCAGGACCGGGCCGCGATCCGCGACCCCCACCACGCCAAGTATCCCGGTGGGCCCCGGCAGTGCGGGTGAGGGTTCAAACTCGGTTTTTACCTGGACTCCTGGAATAATCAAAGCTGACGGCATTTTCGCCTCCCCATCGATATTGATCAGCAGACACCCCCGATCCGGCTCCGGATACGTTCGGTCCTACTGTCAACTCAGGTTTTCTTCTCAAGTTCAGTTCTCGGATCCATTCCGACCCTTCACCTTTTTTTTGCAATACACCGGATCTCCCCCCAGCGTAATACGTCTGCAAATGACTTTTCTCTCAACCAGATAGTCGAGAGCCTTATCGACAGTCTGCAGCGACTCATCCAGTCGCTGGCGGGGAATCCACCATTTCGCGATCCCCTCGAGGGTATCCATGGCGTTGGTGTGCTCTTCAAGGTATTGAAGAATATCCTCAGCAGTTCGAATCACGTTCTTCTCGAGGCCCTGACCCATGCTCCCCCTCTTGGTTCTTGATTGAACATACAATGGGGAAGTCGCAATTCGAGTGCCAACTCCCGCACAGCCTCAACCAACCGTATTTACAGACATTTTTATTTATATAGTTTCAATGTGGGTGATTTATAACCCGGAGACATCGACAGAGCGGAATTGGAAGAGACTGTTAGAAGGGGAAAAGCGGGGCTCAGACGGCGGGTCAAATCCGACCCAGGGGTGGGTCAAGGACATTCCTATCGGAGGATCTTTGCCGGGGGGATCAAACATGTTTTGGAACAGGGGCACCGGTGCCGAGCCTGCACTTGGGGGGGAGTGTCAAGGGAGGCGTAATTGAGCAGGGTCGGGATAATGGGTTCTAGGCCTGCGACCCATGGTGAAAGACTATTCGGAAATCTACAAATGCAGGAACGGAACGGATCTCATTTTTTGTCTCATACCTTGCCTTTCCCTGTCCGCCAACTTGTTTTTAAATCCATTTTTCCCGGAAAAACCGCAAAATGCACAGATCGATCAAAAAGTTGACCAGATACGCCAAGATATCCTCAGGACTATTGGTAATATCTTATTACGCTCTCGTCTCTTAAAAAGAAAAGGCCGCCTCAACACCTGAGTTGCGCCCATGGAGAAAATTTTCAGGTAGAGAAAGTCAATGCCTGAATGTACTGTCCAAAAACTTGATAAAAGGAATTAATTCCATTGATAGCTGCACTTGATGAAGTCACTCCGGCTAAGGTCCTCGCCTACTGCTTTGATTTTGAGAGATAGCACCGGCCCTAAATCCTCGTTCTTTGTCCAAAAACAACTTTGCTGACAATGACAAACGGGTATCGGGAAGGATTATCAGACCAAAAAAGGAGAGCATAAATGAAATCA
>CALZIZ010000290.1 GCA_945787465.1 uncultured Desulfuromonadales bacterium | reverse complement strand
GACTGGGCGCTGAGCAGGCCGATGTTCATGGTGATGACCACCTCGCGGACCGGCTCTCGCCGGAAGCGGATCGAATCGATCAGCCCGGGCTGGGAACAGATGCTGTTGTGGCTGCGAAACCGAATCTCCTCGGGCCGGTAGCCGATCGAACTCAGCAGCCGCAGCAGCGGAAGGATATCGAACTCGTAAACCCGTTTGGTGATCTGTTGTTCAACTTCGGTCATGGGTGCGCTTCAGCCTATGCGAATCTCGACTGTCTTTTCGGGTTCAGGGTCTCTGGCGGCCTGCCATCTCGAAGGCCTCTACCAGGTCTTCGATCCGGTTCAGAAGCTCGTTAAGGGCGGCTCGCTCCTCCGCGGTGGGGGCGTTTTCGCCACCATCGCCATAAATCGGTTCGAGCATGGCCCCCAGTTCCTCCAGCATCAGGTTGAGGGTCTGCAGGTCTTCTCCCGTAAATCGGCTGGGAATCATCTCCTGCAGCTGAGTCAAACAGGCCAGGGGAATGGCCTCGGTAGCTTTACGACCGGCCTTGTCGGTCTCTTCAGCCGCCTCCCTGCGCCAGTTCTTGCGCAGCCGCTCAGGGGAGAAGAGTTCGTCGAGCCGCTCTGCCATGGTTAATGCCCCTCCTGATCAGGCCTGAGGGCGGTCACAGGTACTTGCCCAGGATGATGAACAGCAGATAACCGCCCGCCACCAGGGCGACGGTGATCAGGTAGCTCCAGTAAGGCGAAGAGCCGAGGTTTTTGAAGGCGCTGACCTCCTCCTCCACCTCTTCGGCGGTCTCTTCGATTTCTACCTGCTCGAGCTGGGCTTCGAGCTTTTTGAGGTATTCGCTGAGCTTGACCGGGTTGTCCTGGTAGCGTCCGCGAAAGCCGTAACGCAGGCAGAAGTAGTAGACCTCTTTGATGAAAAGGGAGGTCTGCGGCTTGAGCAGGATGTCGTCGAGGATTTCGTAGAAGACCTCGCCGGCATTGTCGAGCTGAAAGAGCTCTTTTTGCAGCAGAGGCCAACTGGTCTGCATGGTGCGCAAAAACCGGGTCTGGATCACCTCGTCGATCTGGGCGACGACGGCGAAGAGCACCAGGTAGCTGTCGCGCTCCGAATACTGCTCGGCCAGGGTGGCCTTCAAAAAATCGAGCTGGGTGCGCAGCTCGGAGCGAATATGCACCACCGTTTCGGTGCCGACGCTGGCGGCATCGTCTTCGGCCCCAGGCGGCGGGCCCTGTTGACCCTCGCTCTTGGCCGCGGGATCAGGGCTGCACAGGCTCTTGCCGCAGAGTTCCTCCATCCGGGTGTAGACCGTGTGGACCGCTTCCCAGTACTTGTTTTTCATGACAAATCCTTTCCATTACTGCTGAGGGCGCCGGGATCGCCGGCGACTCCATCTTTTCGAACCTCGATCTGCGCACCGGAGACCCAGGCGTTGAGTATGTTTTCCACATGCGCCAGAAACGCCGCCATCAGCGGCTCCTGGCTGGGGTCGTCATTCTGGAACTTGAGAATGTACCTGTGCATGAGCATCCCCGAGCTCCCCGTGGCCCGGATCGGCACCTTCTCTACCCGGACATCCTCCACCATCCGGGCCAGGGCCTCGAACTGGGGCTGCGCCGAGATGCCCAGGGCCAGGAAGATGTCGAGCAGGTCCTCGCGGCCGAGGGTGGCCCGGTTGCTCAGGGTAAGAAAGTGCAGCAGGCCGTCGAGGTTTTGCAAAAACGGGTTTTCGGCGTGGGGCACGGGCAGAACCGGCAGGTCCCACTTGACGCTGAGCATGCTGCGACTGTAGGGGGCGACCGCAAGTTTCTGAGCGAGGACGCCGGAGAACCAGGGTTGAATCCACAGAGCATCGGTAGCGATGGTTTTGGGCTCGAGAAACGCACCGGGATAGTTGAGGTGGAGATAATGGGACTTTTTCCCCTCCACGGCGCTATCGACCTCGGTCTCGTAGGAGGGCGCCGTCTCGGAGAAGATGCCGTGCTTCACCGGGATCATCCCCTCTTTGCTCACCTCGTAGACCCCGTTGATGGAGTGCAGCTCGAAGCCCGATTCGAGATCGGGATGGCGAAGGGGATGCCGCTCGCGGGTGCCGTCGCAGATAATCGGCTGGGCCATGCTCTGCAGGCGGTTCACCACAGGGACGGTGAAGGGCTGAAAGACGTCCTGGTTCAGCAGCAGGTTGCGGGGCCAGTCTCGGTCCAGATCGAAAAGGACGGTGAACTCTGTCCAGGAGGAGCCCGCAGGTTGGGGCACCTGGAGATTGAGGTAAAGCTCCTGCCAGGGGAAGTGAAAAAAGAGCCGCTCCTTCTGCAGCGGGTGCACCGAGGCAAAACCCTCGTCTTCTTCGGGCATGCCGAAGGAGACCTCGCAGGGGGCTCCGCTGGTGAGCTCGTTGACCTTCTGATCAAAAACCACCGAAACGCCCCGCAGGTGCTTTCTGAGGTTGAAGAGCACCTGCTGGGACGATTCGTAGTTGTTGAGGTGGTTGATGAAGAGGCTGAGACGGCCGACCTCTTCGCTGCGGGCGAAAGAGGCCCGGAAGCGCAGACAGAGCCGGTAGCCCTGATCGGGCAGCAGCAGCGTGTTGAAACCGGCCGGTGCAATCGGCAGGATGCGCATCTCGTGCAGGGTACGGAAGATGCCCGCCCCGCCCGACTCGGGGGAGATGGCGATCTCGGCGCCCTGCTCCAGGGTCAGGGGCTCGGCGAGCTGCCGGGTCGGCAGCGCCTGGAGGATGGCCATCGAGGGCATGGGGGCCAGCAGAAAGGGAAAAAACTGCTGAAAAATCCTGCGCCGATTGGCGTTGATGTTGCGCTCTCCGGCAAGCCGGGTGCGCGCGGAGAACAGCGCCATGGCCTCGATCAGCCGCCTGACGTCGGGGTCTTCCCGGTCGAGGGAGACCCCCGGATGCAGTGCGGCGTAGCCGAGGCGGAAGGTCTCCAGGGCGTTGAGCTCTTCAAGAAAGGCGCTATAGAGGGTTTCGTCGATTTTCATTCTTACTCCCGGTCCTTATCCCAGCTTCGCCAGGCCGCTGATGTTGACCATGCTTCCTTTGAGATTGACGATGCCCGCAGAAGACAGGTCTAGCTGGCCGGCCGAATCGATCTTGAGGCTGGGCGCTTTGAGTTCGGTTTTGCCGTTTCCAGCCAGCTTCAGGGTCACCCCCTTGATTTCGGCGACACTGGTGCCCTCGAGGACGCTGTTGCTGCCCTTGATGCCGATATCCACGGCGGCCTCGGCTGTAAGGCTGCCCTGGCTGCTGAGCTCGAAATCCCCTCCGCTTTTGTGCAGGGTGTTCTTAGTTGAGGTGCAGCTGATGGTCTCGGCCTCGAGGGAGAAGCTCTTGCACTTGATGGCAACACCGTCGGGCTTCTGGGTGATGGTGCTCGATTCTCCGGCCGCCTCGACGGTGGTGGTGATGCTGGTGCCGTCCATGACGATCGTCTGGCCGATGCCGTCATCGTCGTTTTCGACGGTGAGGACGACCCCCTTTTCTTTGCTTAACTCGATTCGGCAGACTAGTTTTCCCATGGTTCTCAACCGCTCCGGATCAGGACGGCTCCTCTTTGGTTTCAAGGATGATCGAGCCCTCGTGAAGCCGGATCACTTCGGTATCGCTGGCCGAGGTCCTTTTCATGTTCAGCTGCGGTTTGTTGTCCACGTAGATGTGGCTGATCGAGGTGTTGCTCTCTGCGCTCTTGCCCAGCAGCAGGTGATCGCCCTGGCTGTCCATCGGCAGGCGGGCCCCGGGGCGCCAGTCGAGAAAAGCGGCAATGCGCGCCTGGTGAAAGTCGAGCTCGATCAGCACCCGCTGCCCCTTGCTGGCCGGAAAATAAAAGGAACCCGGGGCGAACAGCGGTTCGAAGGGCAGCACCACCTGGCGGTTGGCGAACACCGGGATCTCCACCCGGTACTGGTCGGTGCCCTGCTGCGGGTGCTGGTAGGCCTGGTAGGTCTCGTCCTCGTCTCTGCCCTGTTCGCTGACGATTCTGCCTTCGACCCGAAGCGGGTAGGCCGGTCGGCTAAAAGAGGGCAGGGCCCGGCTCTTTTCCTCCCAGGTCTCAAGGGTCGAAAAGAGCTCGAGGGCGTACACCGAGTGGGGCATGTTGTGATCGGCGTCAGGTTCGGGGTTTTCGGCCCGGGCGCTGAACTGCATGTCGCGGACCCGATAGGGCCTGTTGTTGGTAAAGAGCTTGTCGCTCCAGAGCCCGCCGCCCAGCTTGACTTTTTTGCCCGGCCGGGCCTGTTCAAAATCGGCAGTGACCGCCTCGCGCATCATCAGGTCGCGGCGGACGCCGGGGGCAGCCTGGGGGCGCCTGGTCTGTTTCTCGCCGGGGTTCTCGGAATGGACGTTGAGCAACCGATCATTGAAGCGCACCGGGGCGGGAAACTCGACGCGAAGCTCATGAACCTCTTCTTTACCGATTTCGGCAACGATGCCCTGTTGCGGTTTCTCCGCCGAGAGCAGGTAGCGGTTGTGCTTGCTGTCGTAGCTGAAAACCCCGTCGCGGGTCGCTGCGTACCAGAGGAGGAAATCGCGGAAACTGCCGTCCTCCGGCCCCTGGGCGCAGGCCAGGGTGTTGACGGCGCAGGTCTCCTCGAGCGCTTTCCAGTCGTATTGCAGCTCGACCCCCGCCGGTTTGTTGGCCTCGATCAGTCCCTTGACGCTGTCGTCGACCCGCAGGTCGCAGGGAAAATGCTGCTCCCAGATCACCGCGGCAGGATCCTTAAAATCGATCTGGTAATGCCGGTAGAGGACCGGGTCGCCGCTCAGGTGGGCATTTTCGATGGTGCGCTCTTCGAGAATCGCCTTGCCGGTGGCCAGTCCCTGCAGATCGAGGGACTCGACCTCGCCGTCCTCGGGCTTGAAGTGCGGCTCGATGTTTAGTGCGACCTCTATCAGCTCCTGGCCGGTAAAAGGCTCGAAGAGCTGGTCTTCGCCTCGCTCGAGGGAAACCCAGAAGCCCAGCCGCGCCGAGAATCCCCAGGGGTGGAGCGAGGCCTCCAGCGACTTGATGCTGGCCCCCGGGACCTTGAATGTTTGCCCGGCGACGGTCAGTTTCAGAGCCATCTGCAGGGCATCGGTGGTCTGACTCATTGTCCGTTCCTGACCTTGAAGTCGTTGTAAACCGGGTTGAATTCCATCAACAGGGCCTTTTTGCTCTCTTTAAGCCGGCACTCGATTTTAAAAGAGATGCGAAAGTTGTCCGTGCTCTCTTCCAGGGCGATGCTGCCGAACTCCAGACGGGGTTCGAAGTTCTCGATGTTGCTTCTGACCTCTTCCATGATGGCGGCCGCCAGCTGCTCGCGGGAGCTGTATTCGTTCATATCCCGGATGCCGAACCCCTCGACAAAGCTGCCGAACCCCTTTTTGGTGTTAAGAAGATGGTTCAGGTTGTCGATGATGGTCTGCAGGGCCTGTTCGTCGCCTTCTGCGACCGTGCCGCCAAGAAACCGGTTCAGAAATGCCATCGCTCAGCCGATCCGCCAGAACAGGAAAAAGGTCGTGTTTTCCAGCTCGGGCCTATCGAAAAAGGCCATCTCCATCTCATTGAGGACGTGGTCCCACTCCTCGCCTTCGCGGATCTGGTAAAAATCGACCTCGGCACCGAAGGAGTGCTGGAACGAGGGATTGTCCACTTTCTGCACCGGAACCCCATGCAGGGCCATGCGGTGGACAAAAGAGAGCCTGGAGAGGCTGGCCAGTTTGAGGTTGTCCATCGGCAGGGCCGTCGTCACCCGGTCCTTCTGAGCCAGCAGATAGACGCTGCCGGCCTGGCGGATCTCGTCGGGAAGCTTGACCTTGTGGATGTTGTCGGCCTTTTCGAAGGGCAGATAGGGCGGTTTGCTGCGCACCAGCTGCATCTGCCTGACCAGCCGCTCGGCCATCTCGCCGATTCTCCCCAGCTGCTTGTGATCGTAGGCCGCGGCGACATCCTGGGGCGAAATGTTGCGATAGAAACAGATCTCCGCATAGAGCAGGTTGAGCTCCTCGTAGAGGTAGAAGGGGTGCAGCTTGACCTGCAGGTTGGCCAGCAGCCTCTGGGCTCTGAAGACGGCCTTGAGGCATTGCTTGACGCTCGAGAGGCTGTCGCCGCTCAGATAGCCCGCAACCTCCAGGGCGAGGTTGTACTGAAAGAGCCCGAGCGCCTCTGCGAGGTCGCTCAGCTCTTTACGGAAAAAGGGAGAATCGCCTACCTGCAGCAGCGGCGGAACGTAGCTGCGCGACTGCTGCCAGAGCCCTTCGGCGTTCTTTTCGAATTCGGCCAGTTTCAGCGTTTCGAAGGCGCCGGTATGATTCTGCTCCGAAGAAAGGACCAGCGGGTAGACGATTTTCGGCACCCCTTGTTCGGCCTCCTGAGCCCAGCCCCCGGCTGCCGACGAGGGGTCTGCTTCATCTTTGCAGGCATGAAGATAGACCGAAACGCTGGTGGTGCCCGGACCATTGAGGTTGAACGAAGCAATCGTCGCGTTGCCCGGGATGTTGAGCAGCAGCCCAGAAGCCATCACCAGGGTCAGTTCCTGGATGGTCAGGATCCCTTCGCCGAGCAACGTCTCGTTTATGATCAGCCTGCCCACGCCGTAGAAGGGCAGCCCCTGCATCTGAAACCGCAGGGAGGTGTCTGCCAGAACAGATTCCTCCTGGGCCTTGAGGTGATCGGGGAGCAGGGTCTGGCCC
>CALZIZ010000289.1 GCA_945787465.1 uncultured Desulfuromonadales bacterium | reverse complement strand
CCCGAGCCGCGAGGCGATCATCGCCGATATCACCTGCGACAGTGACGGCAAAATCAGCAACTTCATCGATGCCGGTGGCATTCGCAAGACCTTGCCGGTACACCCCCTAGAGCCCGGGCAGGAGTACTACATGGGGGTTTTTCTGGTCGGCGCCTACCAGGAGACCCTCGGTGACCTGCACAACCTCTTCGGCGACACCAACGTGGTCAGCGTGCGCATCAACGAAGACGGCAGCTTCGATGTGACCCGCGAAGACCAGGGCGACAGTATTGCTGACATCTTGAGCTACGTGCAGTACAACCCCAAAGAGTTGTTCGAACGATTCAGAAGAACCGCCGAACAGGCCGTCAAACGAGGGACGATCAGCGTGGCTGAGCGCCAGGACATTCTCGAAGACTTCTCGGCCGGCCTGCGGGGCTACACCTATTACGAAAAGTAAACTCCCTTGCATCCTTAACCCAACCGACCGGCATGGTGACCGACACCCCCGAACGGGCTATGAGAGGTTGGGTTGAGACACGAAACCCAACAGCACCGACGGTTTGTTGCCTTTCCACCCTAGGAGGCTGTCCGACAATAAGGGCCGAAGCGAAAAGCCAGAAGCTTGAGAACAGATTTTGGCTCGTTTGAGAGCTCATAGCATTAGCTATGGGCCGAAAAGGAGCTGAAATATGGGCCAAGCAGCTGGCTTTGTAGCCGGTCATGGATTGTCGGACAGCCTCCTAGCCGGCCCTTGGCTTGGGCGAGCAGAGAGTTGTCAAAGCCCATCACCTTTAGCCAAAGGTTGCAGAGTCGCGTCATGGCCCCTCTCCCCTGGTGCCCTGAGGGGATTAGCAAAGGGCAACCAACACGCATCGGCTGGTCGAAAAATACCGTTGGGTTTCGTTCCTCAACCCAACCTACGAAAGTGCATCAAACAACGAGACAGGGTTCATCCAATGTGTTAGAATTAGAGCAGTTTTTAATCTTCTATTGAAGTTTGGAGGGCCAAATGACCAAGGACGAATTGGCAACATTCGATGGAAAA
Source organism: uncultured Desulfuromonadales bacterium (assembly GCA_945787465.1). GTDB lineage: Bacteria > Desulfobacterota > Desulfuromonadia > Desulfuromonadales > Trichloromonadaceae > CALZIZ01. Next base: position 9,119 of record CALZIZ010000289.1, on the reverse strand, counting down.
GACGGCCGCAAGGCCTACGTGGCTGTCAACGGCAAGGTCTACGACTTTACCGAGAGCCCCTTGTGGGCTGCAGGCGATCACCAGGGGCTTCACGCCGCCGGCTGCGACCTGACCGAAGAGCTGAAATCGGCACCCCACGTCAGAGCCGTGATCGAACGCTACCCGGTGGTGGGAAACCTTGAAGAGCCGCCGCCGGAAAAAAAGAAAAAATGGAAGCTTTTTTAAGCGACCCCAACCAAAAAGGCTCTCCCCTGCGGGAGAGCCTTTTTGGTTTGGGTCGACTTTTTGTTCAGGCCGAAACCTTCCTGGGCTTAAGCTCGAGGGGGCAGCAGGGAACGACTCCATCCCGGTAGCTGGCCTTGATCGCCATGAGGGCATCAAGCTCATCAAAAAATAAATCGACCAGAACCGGATCGAAATTCTTGCCCCTTTCGCTCTTTATAATCTCGAGCACCTTCTCATCGGGCATGGCCTTGCGATAAACCCGGTCGGAGGTCAGGGCATCGAAGACATCCGCCAGGGCGACAATGCGTCCGAAGATATGGATCTCTTCCCCGACCAGCCCCTGGGGATAGCCCGAACCGTCCCACTTTTCGTGGTGCTGGTGGGCTATGATCGCTGCCGCATTCAAAATGTCCCGTTTGGAATGAACAAGCATCGCGTAACCGATACCCGGATGGTTCTTTATGACCTCGAATTCTTCGTCGGTCAGCTTTTCCGGCTTCAACAGGATAGAGTCGGGTATGCCTATTTTGCCGATGTCGTGCAGGGGAGAAGCCGCGGTGATCATCTCGACATTGTGCTTTGAAAGCCCTAACTTTGTCGCCAGAAGGTTGCAGTACTCGGTCACACGCCTGGTGTGATCGGCCGTCTCCTGGGATCTCCGCTCCTCCACAACGCCCATGGTAAAGACGGTTTCTTTAAGCGTATCGCCGATTTCATCGTTCAGGGCGAGGAGTTCGAAATTCTTTTCTTTGACCAACCCCTGGTTGGCCAGAACCTCAGAGTTGAACATGTTGAACTTATGAGCCAGGTCTTCGAATTCGATGGTTTCGAACTCTTCAGGGATCAGGGGCTCTTGTTTGGCATAGGCATTCAGTACAATAAAAATGAAGGCCAGAATAAAGAGGACAGCTATAACCCCAATGGCCAGATTTCGGTACGAGGTAAGATCGAGAATAATTTCAACGGCGCCCAGAACGGTGCCATTTTTAGCCTCATGGCAGCTAAGGCAGTTCAGGCTGCCTTCACTGGTAGCGATATAGGGGATGACGGCTCGGATAGTCGGATCGAGATCAAATTCCTTCAAAGAAAAAACAGGCTTTCCGGTCATAAACACCTGTCGGGTCAGGTCGTCGACGTCTTTTTTAAACCGGGAATCGATCTGGAGCACACCCTTGTAATCCGAGGGCAGAATGATGCCGACCTCTTTGACCTCGTACAGGGATCCGATCTCCTCCAGGAAATAATCCCGCTTGTCCATGATTTCGGCTTTCATGTGCGAAGTCAGGCCGGCGATAACGACCTCTGAAATCGCCAGGGATTTACTCTGGATGATATTGTAGGAAATCGTCCTGAAACTGAAGCCGGCGATGAAAAGAAATCCAAGAGACGCCATCAACAGAAAGTTGAGCAGATTCCGGACCGTGATGGTTTTAATACTCGGTTTTTTCACTCCGGAGGATGGTGAATCTGCCGAGCCCTGAGGCCGATGGGCCATGTCTTCGTGAATGCTCATATGCTGTCCTTAGCGGTTTGCCCAACGGGTAACATTTGCCTTGATCAGGCCGGACTTAAGGTTGCAAGACCCAGGCCGGGCTATTGTTGAAGCGCCGAAAGGGATAAAGGGGACCGGGCCGGGTACCCAGGAGGGATTACTGCACCGACTCCCTGAGGTAGATCAACCGGGGATGCCCCTGATAGACTCCGAAGGTCACCCGCCCGACCGGGTCGTCGTCATAGGGGCCGTCGCTGAGGCCATCGGCGTTGTCCCAGTCGTACTGCAACCAGAATAGTGCGGACAAATCGGCGCTGACATCGACGTAGCCGTCGCCGCCGGCTCCGGGGGCAACGAAGGAGAGGCCGGCATCACCAAGTGCCAGGGGGCTGAGAGACGCCATCGTGGTATTGGGATTGGCGGGATTGACCTGAATCGGGTTGTTGCCGGTGGTCGCGGCAGCAGCGCTGACCAGGTTCAACTGGGCTGCCGCGACATTGGTGCAGCTGTCGCCGGGATTGGGAACGAAGGCTGTGCCGTCGAAATACTGAGCTGTCAAGGGCATGGGCAGGTCGATCAGCTCAGAGCCGTGAGCGTTTTGCAGCGCAAGCCGGCCCCAGCGCACCTGCTTGCCGAAATCAAAGGCGATGCCATTACCGGCTACAGGTGCACCGAAGGTCGCCGGATTTGCCCCATATGCGATGCCGTCGCCGTCAGCGACATTGATGCTAAGGGCGATCTCGGCGTCGAAGGCCGCCTGGGGTGCGTTGCGGACAAAAGCGATTCCACCGCCGGCGCTGAAGGTCAGGGTGCCGATGCCGCCGCCCAGGTCGGCGATGACCGGATCGACGGGGGGGGCCAGGGCGGTATCCAGCACGCCTGAGGCTGCCGCATAGGCTTTACCGGTCAGGCTGGCGTTGCTGATCTTCCACCAGGGGCCGGTGTAGTTTCGGGTGGTGGCATTCTGCTTGTTCTGGGCGGTGACGGTCAGAACCGGAGCCGCCGAATAATTAAAGGGCTGCCCCAGGTAGCTGAATCCGCCGGCAGCGCAGGTGCTCTGAAAGGATGGGACATTGGCGATCAATGAAAAATGGTCCGGGGTAAAGCGCCCGACCACGCCACTGGTGCCGGTGACCGAAACGCCGGGGGAGAGGTAATCGGCAGCCTCGGCGCGCAGGGTCACCGTCCCCACCTCGCTGTAGCGCAGGTTGCCCAGGGTGGCGATGCCGCCTGCAAAATCGGCTGCCGCAAGGCTGTTATTGGTGAGCACACCGAGCGCCCCGGCGGCCGGTTCGAAGGGCGCCACCGCGGTCAGGTTGGTGCCGGCGGCAAAGTTGGGCAACAAGGTCCCGTCGGCGCACACCGCCCTGACCTCGGCAAAAAAATCCTCCCCGGCCCGCCATTTCGGGTCGCCCAACGCTGCGGCGTTGTTCAAATCGGTGACCCCGTCGGTCGTTGCCCGAATCCGCAGCTCGAAGGGGCGCACCGCCAGGATATCGCTGCCAAGCATCACCAACCCCGCCTCCTCGCCACTACCGATATAGCGGGCGTCAAGCTGCAGGCTGCCGGCGTCGTTGTAGTCGACAGAGATGGTGCTCTGGGCGTTGGCGTCGAAGTTGAGGGTGACTGCGGTTCCCGGCGCGGAGGTGGCAAGGGCGGTGCCGTTGAGACGCAGGGTACGGGTACCGGCTGCAGGGTTCAGGTAGCTCGACCAGAAGTTCAGCGTCTTGCTCTGGCCCGCAAACCCACCGGCGGCCACGCATCTCTGGGTCGTATCGTCTGTGCGCACCGCGCTGATGGTCACATTGCCCGAAGCCTGACAAGAAGTCAGGTCGGGCACGTCGAAAACAAAACCCGAATCGAAGAACTCCAGGCCGCAGCTTCCAGGTGCTCCGCCCTGAAAACATTCCACGGGGTTTGCCGCAGCGGGCGAAGCAGAGGGAACCCCGAGAACGACCATTCCCGGGCTGTTGCCGCGCAGCTGCAGATTGGCGATACCACCGGTAATGGTCTTGGTATCCCCCCCCACCCAACCTGAAGGCGAGAGGGTGACATCGACCGGGTCGATGTAGAGCTGCGAGCAGTCGACATTCTGGCAGGCCCGAAGGGTGATGTCGGAGCGTTGACAGGTCAGGCCGCTGCCGGTGTGCTCGATGCGAAAATGATCCACCGATGAAATGGTGCCGCTGATGGACCCTTTGACGAAATGGTTCAGAAGCCCCAGATCAACCTGGTTGGACAGGTTAAGCCAGAAGAAGACCCCGCTTGGCGAGGGCGAAGTCGGATCGGTGACAATGGAGACGGTTGCCTGGGTGCTTCCGGCGACAAAGTTCACCGTGTTGGTCGCCGCCGTGTAATCGGTTCCGGCCAGCGCGGTGTCGTCGACAGTGATATAGCTGACCGACTCGCTGCCGGTCGCAGGGCGATCAAGCTGAAAAACAAAGACCGCAGGCGCCCCCTTGGGCACCGTAACCTCGGCGATACTTAGCTGGGGTAGGTTGTTTCCCTCGTTGCTGTAACCCGGCGTCTCTTCTCCCGAATTACCGGAGCTGAGGTTGAACCAGGGGCCGCTGCCGTCGGGCATCCGCACCAGCGAAAAGCTGTTGGTGTTGCCGTTGTAGACAGTGGGATAGTCATAAGAGCCGCACTGCCCGGCCTGGGCCGAATGGCCGTTGACATCGAGGTAGTCGATGACGTTGCCCGCGCCGTCCTTAAGGATGATATCGAGATCTTTCTTGTCGAAACCAAGCCGGTTGCGACTGATGCTGTCAATCACCAGGTAGGGGCCGAACTTCTGGGCGGTGGAGAGGGAGATACTCCCCGTACAGCCCAGACTCTGGGTGCAGACCTGCAGGGTCCAGGCACTGTAGTCCAGGGAGGTATCGAGCAGCTTGACCTCGACAAAGGACGGGTTGCCCCGGTAAAGCTCGTTGACGGTGGCGCGCCCAACCAGCGATGAGCAGGCCGCCACGGCCGACAGGGGCTCAAAGACAGCCAAGAATATTGCCAGGGTCAACACCCCTAAAAGGGTTATTTTTTTATAGAACTTTCCCATGTTGTGCCCACTGCAGCTCAATGTTTTCAATTGTCACCCGGGTCGAAACTCAGCTCGTCATCCCCGAGTGCTTCTATCGGGGATCCAGCTTTTGACCCGTTAAACCTTGAGTTCCGCCCAAAGGCTCTGCGGGAATGACGTTGGCAGCTGAACAGCCATGGGCATCGTTGCACTCTGCCCATCCTACAAAATCCAGCCTTGCGCCCCCGACTCGTCATCGCCGGGTGTTTCTGTCGGGGATCCAGTGGTTCAGGTGTTTCAGGCAGTTCAGGTTTTGGTCCCCTCAGCCACTATGATCCATCGACTTTCGCCTCCAGGCGCCGGGACACATAATCGCCGCTGCCATAGGTGCCGGACTCAGCCTTTGAGGTGATGCGGTAGACGTTGTTCGGCAAGGCCTGGCAGCCGACCTCGACGGTAAAGCCATCAACGACGAAGCTGGTCGTCGCCGCACAGGACGAAGCCTGCAGCACCCGGTAGAGTCCCCATTCGATCCCTCCCTGGGCGGCCTGATAGGCTCGGGCGCCCTGCAGGGCAAAGAGGCTGGTGCGCTGCTGAACCCCGCTGAGGGTGACCATATATTCATGGCGCATTCACCACATGAACCTGGTGCAGCAGGCGGATCTGCTCCCCCTGCTCCTCGATGGTCAGGTCGAGGGTGACGATCCCTGCCCGCTGGCTTGTCCCCGGTGCGTAAGTGAAGCTACAGCCGGTCACATAGTTGGCGAGCAGGTCTCCTGCGCCGATGGCCGGGGCCGTGGCGATGGCGTAGCCGCCATGTCGAGTCAGAGTTCTGACACCCACAGTATCATCGCAGCGATAGGTCACCGCCTCATCGACGATGAAAAAGCGCTGGTTGGGCGAGGAGCGAGGAAAACGGTAAGGCGGGTTCAGCACCACCTCGGTGGTCGAACTTCCAGCAGCCACCGCCACCCGGTTGTCGGTTGCGGCAGCGTTATAAGCGTTGCCGTTTGCGGCACTGGCCGAGAGGTTGTAGACCACCACCCAGTCGCCCGCGGCAGGAGCGGCACGCAGCTGCCCGAGGACATCGAAGCGATCATCGGCCAATGAGAAATCGAGGATGTTCCCCGGAGGGCCGGCCCGGTAGCCCCCTGGAGCGATGCGGATACTGTTTGGCAGCGCCTGGCGGATGTCACGTTGCATGCGGCGCAAGGCGAGCTCTGCAGCATCGACCAGTTCTGCACGGCGGGACAAGGCGATGTACCCTTCGACCGGCTTGGTGATAAAGGCCGCCCCCATGGCGGCTACAATGCCGGTAATGACTATAACCACCACCAGTTCCACCAGGGTAAATCCCTGAATATTGCTATGTGAAATTCTGTATCGCCCCATCGAATCTCTAGTAGTCTGTTCTGTAACCCGTCAGGGTCATGTTGATCCCACTGGGATGAGTCACCGTCACATCGACCTTCAGGCAATCGGCCATCGGCACCGCCGGGCTGCCCAGGGCCGTGGTGTTCTGCACAGCAACCTGCACCTGGTAAGCTCCAAGCGCTACCACCGGAATGTCGAACTGGTCGCGGGCCCCGTTGTCGTTGAGACCGTTATAGTCGGCCACATTGTCGAAATCGGTACGCCCCCCTTCAGGCCCTCCCCCGGGGTCGGCGATTGGCCTGAGCAGGATTTCCTCCAGATAACTCTCAGCAATGGCCACCGCCTGATGCTCGAGCATCGGGTCGGCGCTGTGGGCGGTGGTGAAATTCATCACCAGCAACACACCGCTCAATGCCACACTGATGATCACAATGGCCATGATCAATTCGACCAGGGTCAGGCCACGCTGCCCGCTTGCGATGTACGTAAACCGTTTCATGGAGTGTAAACGTAGCCCGTTTCGCCGATCACGCCAAAGGTTGGCCCTCCTACCGAAATACCTGTAAATTCGGTCACTACGCGCGCTGTGTTCAGAGCTCTTCCCATGGCATCAAAAATGATTGTTGCAGAAGAAACGGCAATACCGTTGGGCGGAACCCCCGAAAAAGAGCCGCTCCCACTAGGATGGCTGACCGCAATAGTAAAAGGGCTTGAGGTGTCACAACTGGTGCGTTGACTCAGGCTGTAGCTTGCTGAATCCATTGAGACCTGTACATCACAACCGGTCTCCACGGCAAGCTTCTGCCCGTAGCGGGTGGCAGAAACAATCTGAGCATAAAACCCTTGTCCCCTGAACCTATCTAGATCAAAAAGACCCGGCAAAGCAACAACCGAAAGAATGCTCAGCAATAAAATAATAGAAACAAGTTCAACAAACGAGAAACCATGGGTGTTCTTCATACAACCAATCTCAGTTAGATCCCGACATAAAGATTATTTTTTCCAAAATCCACCAAAGAGGGGTTCCCTGATATATATTTAGTATATTCCCCTATCAATTTTAATTTACTAAGAGGATTGATTTCAAAAAAAAAGCGGAATCCATCATTTGTGGATCCCGCTTTTCTTTTTCAACTTTTGGTGTGAACCCACCTATTTAATTTACTATATGCCGATAATGGTAACATCTTTAGTTACACCACCATCGACCTGAGTTACAGTGCAGGTGTTTGACCCGGCAACAAGCCCCCCAACCGGAGCAGCTGGATCCAAAGTATATCCATCAGGGATTCCGCCTTCCAGAAGTGCAGTGGCAGCGTTGGAACAAAAGATTGCTACACCTGCTGTCGCAACGCCTTTTGAAGAATCGACTGACCGCGCAGCATAGTTAACAGCACTTGCCGAAGCGATGCCACCAACAACACCGTCTAATGCAGCTGTTTTTGCCTCAGCACTAATATCCACAAATTTAGGGATTGCCACTGCCGCCAAAATACCAAGAACGACAATAACTACAACCAACTCAATCATTGTGAAACCTTTTTGATTTTTCATCGCCTTTGTCCTCCATTACTTTAGGTTATTGAGTTTTACGAAATTTTTTGAGCAACATCACTCGCGATTAACTTTAATTTGCATTCCCCGTGCCATTTCTACACAAAACACTAATTTACTTTCCCTGGTCCTTTCGCAGTTATTAATGCACTATGTCCATTGAATTTTTTAGCCACTTATATGGCGCTTTTTCTGCCAACTGTAAACCGACTATTCGAACGTCCTTTTCGTACCCCCCCTTGTCATCCAATACAGGGAGAACCCTAAACTCCACCTGGGAGGGACCTGGTTGTCCTGAGCTGAAAAACAGCTCATTTTTCACCCGGTAAACCAGTATCTTTTTCTCTTCGTTGAAATACCAAAAACCTCCCTGGACCTGAGCCGGGTCAGGATTGTTAAGCTCTCCCAGATAGTTCTTAGGCTGATCGACAAGATGCTCGATCGGGTTTACAAACACAAGTTTGGCAAGCTCTTTGGGCTGATTCCGGACCAGGTACTTTGCAGTTTGCAATCCCAATGCACTTCGCAAACTGCCGATTTGCATTTCCATGGTCACCCTCTCAGCGTCTATTTGCAGCGTCATCAGGCGATTCAATGCCACTAGGAAAATTATCCCGACAATGACGACAACAACCACCAGCTCCAACATCGTAAAGCCGCGACCACACTTAATGAGCAGACGTTTTTGCGCAAAAGTTTTGACTTTTTTGCTCTGCATATTTAAGCAATGACGGCAAATAACAAACACCTTCAGCGATTTAACGGTGCGCGATACTTGAAAGATTCCACATTGGCAGGAATACCCCCAACGCAAGCACGAGCACCATGGCCCCCATGACGACAATAAGAATCGGCTCAATAGAACCGGCTAACTTCTTCAGGTCGTAATCCACCTCGCGTTCGTAAAACTCGGCCACATCCTTTAAGGTGGCATCGACCGCGCCCGTCTCCTCACCCACCGCCAGCATCTGCAGCACCAGGGGGGTAAACATCTTGGTGGCTGCGGCAGTGTTGGTCAGGGTGTCTCCCCGCTCGATGCCGTTGCGCATCTCATCAAGCTTGCTGCCGACATAGAGGTTATCCACCGCCAACGCGGTGTAGGCCAGCGCCTGCACCAGGGGCACCCCGGCGCCGTAGCCCATGGAAAAGGCCCGGGCAAAGCGGGTCAGGGTCGCCCGCAGAATGATGCTTCCGGCAAGGGGTAATCGCAGCTTCAAGCGATCCCATTGCAACCGGCCACGTTGGGTTTGCAGGTAACGCTTCAAAGCCATTGTTCCCAAAACCCCGCCCAGCAGAAGAAAAGGCCAGAAGGTCACCGCAAAATCGGACACCGCGATGAGAATCCTCGTTGCCAGAGGGAGATCGGCTCCGAAGCTCTTAAAGACCTTCTCAAAGGCAGGCACCACGAAGAGAGAAATAAAGCCGATAGCCACGCCGATCGCCACGGTGACAAAGGCC
>CALZIZ010000288.1 GCA_945787465.1 uncultured Desulfuromonadales bacterium | reverse complement strand
GCGCCGAGAAAAACATTCTTCTGGGTGCCAACGTAAGTCAGCAGTACGCCCATGACCGGCGCGGTGCAGGGGGAGGCGACCAGCCCCGACGCCGCTCCTACCAGCAGGGCCCCGAGCATCCCCTTGCGCTCGGTCCCGCCAAGATTGAAGGCGGGGATGGTCGGCATGGGGATGACCTCGAGAATATTGAGGCCGAGAAAAATGATCAGGTTGGCAACGACAAAGTAGGCGGTCGGGTTGGTGCTTATTTCACCAAAAAAGCTGCCGGTGACCGCGGCGATTACCCCCAGCCCAGCGTAGACCAGGGCCATGCCAACGACATAGGAGAGTGAGAGACTGAAGGATTTAAAGCGCGTCTTCTCACCCAGGGTCTTGGAGCCGACATAGGTCGACACGATGGGGATCATGGGGTACACGCAGGGGGTCAGGCTTGCAAGAACCCCCCCCGCGAATGCGGCACCTATGGCCAGGGGGATGGAAGCCCCGAGGTAGAGACCGGCTGCAAACCCAGCTGTTTGGCCCATATTTCGGCTCCTTTTCGGCCCATAGCTATGGCTATGAGCTCTCAAACGACCCAAAATCTGTTCTCAAACTTCTGGATTTTCGCTTCGGCCCTATTATCGGACAGCCTCCTAGTGGCTGTGACCTTAGTGCTCGTGCGCTTCGGTCGGGGCCTCTCCCAGCTTACGGCTGGCAAGGCGCTTGGCAATGAGTTGGTCTTCCTCGAGGCCGGCCACCTGAATCTCTTTCATTGTAACACCCTCGACCTCGATGCTGTCGATCTCCACGAAGTGGGCGGCGGGGTAGATCCATCCGGTGATGGAGGCCTTTTTCCCTTTTTCAAGAAGCCGGTGGGCTCGGATGATGTCGTGGCCCTTTTCGTTGTCGACGATGCTCCAGAGCAGGCCGTCGGCGGTCTTGAAGCCGATGGCATGGTGCGCGAACAGGTTGCACTGGGCGTTTGCTCCGGACATCTTCTTCATGCTGCAGCCGACGCAGACCAGCTCTCCTTTGAGAGTGACCTTGTCGAGGCCCTTGTCGGTATCCCAGCCTCCTGCGAGGGCGACAGAAGCGGTGAACACGAGGGCCGAAAGGGCGAAGGCGATTTTTTTCAACATGTGGGTCCTCCTTGATAATCGTGAACTGAAAGGTTAATGGGTTTCGTCTGAATACCGTTCGCTGCGGCGCCACAGGTCCCGGTATCAAGTCCTATAGATATAAAGATACGGGCCGTCGCCGTTTTATTCCGGATTTTTTTATTTATTTTCTGCGTTGCCCGCAGAAGTGCCTGCCGGGACCTGTTCGCATTGCTCACCTGACATGGAATACCCGGACTCTCAACTCAACATTCAGCCATCCAGGCCTGCCCCCAGGGCCCCCTCATGGCGTCGGGCCAATGAGTATCTACGGATAAAAAATACCTGGCCAATCACCCACCATCTCAGGCAGTTGCTGTGTTCGAAAAAGGGGATCACTCTGCTGTAAACAAGAATGGAATCGTAAGCCTCAGATGTTTAGAAATCCTTAATCAGGCCACGCATTTACACTCTTTATCCACCCTGCTCCAGCGAATCTGCGTTAAAATGCACATGAAACCGTTAAACCCAGAGGCGGTTATCCATGATTATCAAACATTCCAAAGAGGGGTCCGCCGACGCCTCGAATACAGCGACAGAAGGACTGGGGGCTGGGGTGTCCATCGCCAAAAACATCTTCGAGGCCCATGGGGTGAGAATCTGGGTTCAAAGGACTCCAGGCAAAGGGACGAAGGTCCGTTTTTCTTTGCCCATTCTTTTTAAGGATTAGACACCATTATCTGAAGTGTCAACACACATAAGAGGAAACAGGCCCCTATGCTTACGAAAAAAGGTACACTGTGGATTGCCGCAACTTGTTTAGTTCTGATGACCGCAGGTTATTACTGGTGGGGCTCCCTGCTCCCCGAGAGGTCCCAACCCCGGATGCCCTTAACTTTTGCCACAGTTCCCGCCATTGTCGAAGCTCCATCCCATATTGCTTATGACAACGGTTTTTTTGCGGATGAAGGTCTCGACGTTAGCTTGAAAATGAATTCGGATGGCAAAACATCACTGGACCAGCTTTTCGCCGGAGAGGCCGATATCGCAAGTGTCATGGGAACCCCGGTCGTGTACAGCAGTTTTGGGCGTGACGATTTCTATATCCTCGGAAAAATCGCGCACTCGAAAATTCACTTTGTGGTGGCAAGAAAAGACAGGGGCATTCAGTCGGCCAGCGACCTGAAAGGCAAAAAAGTGGCGGTCATGCACGGCACCTCGGGCGAATTTTTCATGGATTCCTTTCTGCTTTTCAATGGGCTGAAACACTCGGATATTGAAATAGTTAACCTCAATGCACCGGCCATGGTTCTGGCCATCGAAAAAGGCGAAGTCGATGCCATCTTCTGTTGGTCTCCTTTTCCACTACTTGTCCAAAAAAAACTTGGGGAAAATGCCCTCGTTCTGCCAAGCGAAAACATTGTCCCCGGCTCCTGGCTTATCGTCGCCAGGAAAAAATTCGTCCAGGAGCACCCTAGAACCGTCAGAGCATTTTTGACCGGGTTGATGAAGGGCGAAAAATTTATCCGGGAAAACAAAGAGGAATCGATCGCGATACATTCGCAGGTCAGCGGTGTTGACCAGGACATTGTCGCCACCCTGTTTGAGACCATGGACTTTGACTTAACCCTGGACCAGGCCCTGCTTGTCGACCTGGAGAACCAGGCCCGGTGGCTCATCCGGCGCGGCTATACCGCTCAAACAGAAGTCCCCGATTATCTGGAATTGATCTACCCGGACGCGCTTTCGCAAGTCAAACCGACAGCAGTAACCCTTATCCGATAATTCGTATGAAAATAAAAACAGCCCTCAAAATAAGCTCTTTGATTACAACGGCCCTGGCTCTGACCCTGGCGGTCCTGTTGAGCTATTTTTCCGTCCAGGTCCGCTCCGAAATGCGAAAAAATGCATTTGCCGACCAAATTGTCCAAGGAACCACGGATCTTGTTTTGATTGCCAACCAATATGTGGCCCATCATTATCCCAACAGGGAACAGCAATGGACTTCAAAATTCGACTCTCTGCTGAAACTGGCAATAGAAAAGGGTGATGAGCCAACGTTTGCATCCAAGCTCGAAGCGTTCAACCGCTATTTTTCAAAACTGGTCCAGGAATACAAAAAAAACCGCTCAAAAATTGAAGACGCACCAGATGAGGAATTATCAGCCTCCAGGTATCTCAAAGAGCGACTTGCCGACCAGATGGGCCTGGAATCCCAGGAGATCCTTTCCCGGGCATTTGTTATCTCGGCCGAGTCCCAGAGCAAAGTCAATGAGCTTTTGTTTTTGAGCGACCTCCTCCTTCGGCTGTTTGCGGCGGCATTGATAATGACCACGATCACAGCCTCCTTGCTTACGTGGCGCAAGATTACACTCCCCCTGAGCAAACTGGTCACAAGCGCCGATATCATTCGCAGAGGCAATCTTGATCATAAAATAGCCACGAATGGGAGCGGTCTGCTCTTCAAAAAGCCGGATGAAATTACCGACCTCGCCCAGGCGTTCAGCGCTATGAAAGAACAATTGGTCAGTTCCATAACCGGCCTCGAAAAAGAAGTCACAGAGCGTAAAAAAATTGAAGGGTCTCTTCGCGACAGTGAAGAACGATTCAGAGCCACCTTCGAACAGGCCGCTGTCGGCATCGCTCAAGTAGGGATCGATGGTCGCTGGCTGCGCTTTAATCAGAAGTTCTGCGACATTGTCGGTTATCCGCCAGAAGAACTGGGAGAATTGACCTTTCAGGAGATTACCCACCCCGACGACCTCGAGACGGACATGGAGTATGTTCAGCAACTGATGGCAGGGCAAAATAAGACCTGTTCCCTGGAAAAACGCTACATCTGCAAGGATGGTTCATCGGTTTGGGTAAATGTCACAGGCTCACTGGTACGGGGCCCTGCGGGGGAGCCGAAGTATTTCATCGCTATCATCGAAGATATTGACCAGCGAAAACAGGCGCAAAAGGCGGTCCAAAAAGCACTGGCCGAAACGGAGGAGGCACGAGACAAGATCGACGCCATACTTAAATCGGTTAGAGACGGTTTAATTGTGACCGATCTGGATAACCGCATTATATTGATGAATCCTTCTGCGGAGCGCATCCTGGGCGTCCGCTTTCACAAAATATCCGGGCAACCTGTGGATGTATTTATAACGGATGAATCCCTGATAGAGCATCTCAGGGCGGTACGGACAGAGGCACAAGATGAAGCACTGACCGAACTGACTCTTCCAGGTGAAGAGAAAAATGGGGTTCTGAACTTCCAGGCCAAATCTTCTGTGGTTACCGGCAAGAACAACATTAAAGCCGGAATCATCACCGTCCTTCGCGATGTCAGCAAGGCACGGGCCCTCGACAGGATGAAGAGCGAGTTCATATCCACCGCCGCCCACGAACTTCGCACCCCCCTGACCTCGGTAAAAGGGTTTACGGAAGTCTTGTTAAACCAGGAGCAATACGGGATCACCGATCCGGAAAAGCAGAAGGAACTGCTGACCTCCATATATGTCAAAGCCGGCAGACTGGAGAGAATCATCTCGGATCTGCTCGATCTCAGCCGAATCCAGTCGGGCCAGGTCCCCTTGCTGGAGAAGGCTCCCCTGGAACTCAGCGAATTGATCCATCAGGTTGTGGACCACTACCGCAGAGTCTCCAACCGACACAACTACGAGGTTTTACTTCCAGAAGAGACCTTCCCCGCCAGGAAGCAGAATTCTGGTCACCGGTCTGACAACCGGCAGCCGTTTTCAGGTTTCCATCGAGGATGAGGGGATCGGCATGACCGCCGAGGAAGTGGAGAGCGTTTTTGATAAATTCTATCGGGTCGACGCCTCGAATACCGCGACAGAAGGACTGGGACTCGGGATGTCCATTGCCAAAAACATCATCGAAACTCATGGGGGAAAAATCTGGGTTCAAAGTACACCTGGCAAAGGGACGAAGGTGCGTTTTTCTTTGCCCAAAGAGGCTGCCGGCTCAGCCGAAGGATAAGTCGCGGGGGGGAGAGTAAGTCATGCCACCATGTGTGAAAATTGGGTCACCCACAACAAGTAATGTCAAGAAGTTAAAGGGAACGACCAGCAGGCGGTCGCTCCGCCGCCAGCGCAACCTGACCTCTGACGAGGCGGTGTTCATCGACCTCAGGGATATCCGGGAACTGCAACGCGAAGGAAAAATCCCCGGCGCAAGGCACGTTCCGCGAGGCATGCTGGAATTCTGGATCGACCCGCAGAGCCCTTACCACAAGCCCTTGTTCACCGAGAAAAAGCGCTTCATTTTCTACTGCAACCTCGGTTGGCGCTCGGCGCTTGCCGCCCAGGTCGCCCAGGTGATGGGGCTGGAGAATCTCTGCCATATCGGCGGCGGGTTCGATGCCTGGGTCAAGGCTGGGGGGCCGGTCGAGGAGTTGAGAAAGTAGCGGAACCGGAAAAACGGGTCCCTGTAAAACCCATATGTCGTCAGTGCCATGCCACATTAAGGAAATTTATGTCTCAGATAAAATCGGACGGCCATCACGAAGAAGGAATAGAGGTCCCCTACGATCAGATCAACCCGGAGACGCTACGAAATATGATCCAGGAGTTTGTGACAAGAGACGGAGCGGATTGGGGGGATGCCGGCTGTACGCTGGCGGATAAGGTCGAACAGGTGCTTCAGCAACTGAGAGCTAAGAAGGTTAAGGTCGTTTTTGACCTGACCTCAAAAACGGCGAATATTGTCGTCTGCCGTTGACCGACCTGCCCCCTGCCCCCAGAGGGGGGCATAGGGAAAGATACGAACCTTTTGAACCATTGAGATTGAAACGACCCATAATCCTTATCGATTACGACCTGCGCCCCCGGCGACCGGTCTTGGGAGCGGGACGCTCGGTCGCGGCTTTTTTCCGCCGGGGAGTTAGGCTCTTTGCCGGTGCCGCAGCCTTGGCCGGCGTCCCCGCCTTTGCCGCCTTCGCCGGTGACTTTCTCGGCTTGGCCGGTCCCTTGGCCGTTTTTCTTGGCTTCGGCTTCCCCCCCCGCTTGACTGCAACCTGCGGAAATTCCGCAATCGTCTGCTGCGGGATGGCATACTTGAGCAGTTTTTCAATCGCCAGCAGCAGCGGCTGCTCTGCCGGGCAGACCAGCGAGAGGGCCACGCCGTCCTCTCCGGCCCGGCCGGTGCGGCCGATCCGATGCACATAATCTTCGGGGACCTGGGGCAGCTCGTAATTCACCACATGCGGCAGGCGCTCGATGTCGAGCCCGCGCGCTGCCACATCGGTCGCCACCAGCACGCGCAGCTCACCCCGCTTGAATTCCGCCAGGGTGCGCGTGCGGATCGACTGGCTCTTGTTGCTGTGGATGGCGGCAGCCTTAATCCCGTCGAAGAGCAATTCATCGGTCAGCTTGTTGGCGCCGTAGCGGGTGCGGGTGAAAACCAGCACCTGGGTCCACTCCCCCTTGCGGATCAGGTGCGAGAGCATCTCCCGTTTGCGGCTGCGTTCTACCGGATAGACCCTCTGGGTGACCGCATCGGCGGCGATATTGCTGCGCGCCACTTCGATGCGCCGCGGCTGATCGAGCAACTCGTCGGCGAGCTGCTTGATGCTCTGCGAATAGGTGGCCGAAAAGAGCAGGTTCTGGCGATCAACCGGCAGATACTCTGCCACCTGGAGGATGTCGTCGATAAACCCCAGGTCAAGCATGCGGTCGGCCTCGTCCAGCACCAGAAACTCGATCTCGGAAAGGTTAATCGTGCCCCGTTCGGCGTGATCGAGCAGTCGCCCCGGCGTGGCGACCACAATATCGATGCCGCGGTGCAGCCGCTCGATCTGCGCCTGGATGTTCACCCCCCCGTAGATCATAGTGGAGCGCAGCGACAGGCGCCGACCGTAATTCTGCATCTGCTCGCTGACCTGGGCCGCCAGTTCGCGGGTCGGCACCAGAACCAGCGCCCGCGGCCGTCTCCGCTTTCTCTTGGGAATATTTTCACTCAGCATCTGCACGATCGGCAGGGCAAACGCCGCCGTCTTGCCGGTGCCGGTCTGGGCCCCCGCAAGCAGGTCGCAGCCCTCGAAAATCACCGGGATCGCCCGGGTCTGGATGGGAGTCGGCGTAGTATAGCCCTGAGCGGTAATCGCACTCAGCAGTTCGGCGCGCAGGCCAAGAGAGTCAAAAGACATCGAACAAAATCCTTATATATACCCAGATCCGTGAATCCTGAACGGCAAATAGCGCAAGTCATTAACCTGCCTAAGTCTTTGAAAAATCACCGCTGAACCTATTGGTGCAACTCAGATTTTTAAAAAACTTATTCAGGCCAAGCCCTTACACTCTTTATCCACCCAGGATTCGTGGAGCTGGGGTAAAGCGATCAGGATGCACCGGACCGGGCTGAATAGAGGAACGTCTTGTGTCGAAAAGAGCCGAAAGGACAAGGGCGTGTTCGGAACATTAACGGATTGCCCCGAGGCTGTCAATTGCGCGGAGGTTAAGCCTGTTCAACCAACAATCAGCAGGGCCACATAGGGGACGACATTGAAGACCAGGAAGACAATTTTGAACAGCCCGAGAAATGAATAAATGACCACGTCGAAGGTTTCTCGTGGTATGGGAAACCAAAGGCGTTGGGTGCGATAAACAAGATCAGGGGCAAACACGCAGAACACCGTCCACAGAATAAAAACGCCGCCATTTATGATGGTGCACCACATAAAGAACCTGGTGAGTGTCTGAATATCCATGATGTCACTCCTTTGTCTTTCTGCAATCAACTCTGCGAACCATGGCTTGGCCGGCCCCGGTACACCCATCAAACCGCTAAATTGCTCGTTTCCCATATGAAAACAAGTCCCATCCATAGTTTTCATATGGAAACTAATTCGCTTCAGAGTCCCGTAACTTGCGGTAGAGAGAAAACGACATCCCCCCGATCATCAGCACCCCAAGGAAAAGCACTCCCCATAAGCTGTATTCTTTCCAGGGCAGCGACGGCCTGGTTGACTCGGCGGCTTTTCCACCAAGAACGAATGCTTCTCCTGGCTGCACGAGCTGAGGCTCAAGAGACTCATGCACAGCGGGGGCGTATGACTTGAGCAGCACATCGATAGAGAAGTTGGCCGGCCCGACGGTACCGCTGCCATAGGCCACGGTGTAAGGCCCATCCCCTTGTGCCAGAAAAACCAGGCGATCGGGTTGCCAGGCGAATTCCAGCTGAGGTGCCGCACTCAGAGTTGTCTCGCTTTGGTCCAGGGTCAGTTCCCAGATACGCTGGCGCGAGTGATAAACCTCGATGGCGGGATTGGCCAGTTTGCTGCCGTTGGTTGCCAGAGTGTAAGCAAGCCCGTGCCAGTGTTCCTGCAGCGGGCCCTTGGCGTTGGCTGCCGAGAAGAGTCGCATGGCCGCCAGGCTGTTTTTGTCCGAAAGCACAATGGTGACTGCAGCAACCGGCAGGGCCCCTTTCAGATCGACCCGATAGCGCCTTTCACCGACCAGTTCGGCCGCAAGGGTCAGGAGGCGCTGCGCCGGCCGCTTGACGATGT
>CALZIZ010000287.1 GCA_945787465.1 uncultured Desulfuromonadales bacterium | reverse complement strand
TGCCGGCAAAGAGAACTCGAGGTTGAACTCTCCACTTCATACATTGAAATGGCCTACTCCAAACATAGGGTAGGCCATTCTTATTTTGCAGGGATTGTAGGAATCGCTAACCGCCCGTGCCCCCAACATCTGAAGCAACTTATCAGACAGGTTGCTCATCCAGTCTGAATTCAGCCTTCTTCGGCCTCAAAAGTCAGGAGTGGGGTCGCTGAAGAACAGCAGCCCATTCAAAATGAAAAATAAAACGACCCTGCCATCTCTGGCGGGGCCCCAATCCCCTTGTCAGTAATGCCTCTTTCGAACCATGGCTGGTAATGGGAAAATAAAAAAATCTGCATTCGCTTTATCGATAGTTGTTGCTGATTTTGAGTTTGTTGAGAAATACAGGCTATTTGGGGGAGAAAAAAAGCGGCGACTCGAGGAGCGCCGCATTGGAAAATCGATAATCGGGTAAATTATTATTTCAAGAAGTTTAGCGGAGGAAATGGCCGGTGGGTAGGGTGCGTTTAAACAAACGGCTCTAAAGTTCCATAGGGGAATTAGCCCTCTGTAGCATCCCCAACTGCCAGAAAACCATGTTTCGCGTTATCCATTGTGCTTCATTAAAGAGAACCCTATAGAGGCGTTTGTTCTGAGACCCTTTTCCGTCTCATTAATATTGCCTTTTCATATCTGAGGCGATATTTTTACATGGTCTGCCCCCTAACGCTTCAAGCCAAAAGCTATCGCCCCTTTCAGGCCTCCACAATTTGTAAGGTCTCTCCATGCCGACAATGAAAATTTTCAACTCCCTGGAGAAGGAAGCATTCGAATCCCCGCCGGTGTTCAATAGTGCAGAGCGCAAGCAGTTTTTCTCCTTTTCCTTGATGCTCACGAATTCGATGGCGGACTTGCGCACTCCCACCAATAAAGTCTGCTTCCTGGCAGCGGCAGGTTACTTCAAAGCACGGCGCAAATTCTTTGCCCGGCAATTTCACCCGGCGGATATCGAGTACATTGCGCGCCAGATTGGCGTGAACCCGGCGGAAGTTCACGTCGGCGTCTACAGCAAGGGAACCTATGCCCGGCATCAGTCCATGATTCTCAGATGTTTCGGGTACGGCCCGTTCGATGCAGCGGCAATAGCCTATATCGCCAACGAGATCACGACTCTGGTGCGCGTCCAGTACCGGCCCAAACTGGTCCTGCTGGAAGTCATCCAGATCCTGACACGCCAGAAGATAGCGATCCCCAGCTACAATGTGCTGGCTCAGTTGATCGTCACTGCCACCAATCACCATCGGCGTGCGCTCAGCGCAATTGTCAAGGCCGGTCTCAGCGAAGAGCAACGCGCCGCGCTCGATTCGTTTCTGGAAAAAGAGCCCGACAACGGGACGAGCGATGGCTGGCGCTACCGCCTCACGTTGCTGAAGCGACCTTTCCAATCCACTCGGCCGATAAAAATCAGAGCCAATCTGGCCGACCTGGACACCCTGCAAATGCTCTACCTCGACCTGAAGCCGGTGGTGCAGCGCCTGGATTTGAGTTACGAGTGCATCCGCTATTATGCGTACTCGGTCATCAAGGGCCAGATTCCCCAGGTTTCACGCCGCGCCGCCGACGACCGTTTGCTGCACCTCATCGCCTTCGTTGCGTACCAGACCTTTAAACTCAATGACACTCTGATCGATACGCTGTTGAGCGCCGTACAGGCGGCTGTCAATGGCTCGGAAAAGGCCCAAAAGGAAGCTTATTTCCAGGAGCGTGAACAGCGCAGAGAGGGACTGGCTGCGCTGGCCGATAAGCTGCGTCAAAGTGTCCGGGAGACGCTATCCTCGATCAGGCATATCGTGGCTGATGCGCAGCTGTGCGACAGCCAGAAGGTTGCCTTGATTGATGCCGTCGTGAATACGGAAAATACAACAGCCAATGTCGAAATGCAAATCGACGAATTCAAGAAAAATGTGGCGAAACTTCAACAGGGCCAGGACTATTTCACCTTGCTGGAGTCGCACTCCCTTAAGCTGCAACACCGCGTTGCCGATATCGTGCGCCAGCTGGAATTCGCACCGAACTGCAGCTGGCCGGCGCTGTGGGCCGCGCTGCGGCATTACCAGCAGAAGGATGGCAACGTCGACAAGAGTGCACCGATCGAATTTCTGTCCGCCGAACAGCGCGCGGCACTAACGTCCACGGATGGCAAGTTTCGCGTCTCGCTGTACAAGGCACTGCTGTATGTCGGGATTGCCGATGCCATCAAGTCCGGCGCGTTGAATCTGGCGCACTCCGAAAAATACCGAGCGCTCGACGAATACCTGATCCCGAAGGAGGATTGGGACGCCAACCGGGCCGAGTATTTGCACCGGGCTCAACTCGAAGAGTTTGTCGACTGCAAGGCCACCTTGAGGGCACTGGACCAAGCGCTCGATGCCAGGTACCAGGAAACCAACCAGAACCTCAATTCAGGCAAGAACCCGTATCTGTCCGTACGTGCCAACGGCACCTTCCATGTGAGCACACCCAAGCAGGTGGAAGTGGAATGCTTATCGATGGGGGCCTTCTTCCCGGAACGGAAGTACATCTCCATGCTGGAGATGCTGGCAACGGTTGAGTACGCTACAAACTTCCTCAACGAATTCGTGCATTGGCAAGTCAAGTACCAGCGCACCAAGCCGGCCAAGAAGATTTTCTTTGCCGGCATTATTGGCTTTGGCTGTGATATCGGCCACCGCAAACTGGCGCAGATTTCCAAACAGATCGACGAGGGGGACCTGGACAACGCGGTCAACTGGTATTTCTCGCTCCAGAACGTGCGGGACGCCAATGATCGCATCCTGCGGCTGATGGACCGGATGAACCTACCGAACATCTACAGGCAAAACTCTGATGTACTACACACCTCCAGTGACGGACAAAAATTTGAAGTGGCCGTGGATTCCCTGAACGCCAATTATTCGTTCAAGTACCTTGGCAAGGACAAGGGCGTCAGCGTGGTGACATTTATCGATATGCGCGACTTCATGTGGCATTCCACGGTGATCAGCTCCGCCGAACGGGAGGCCGCCTACGTCATTGATGGGCTGATGCACAACGACGTGATCCAAAGCGACATTCATTCGACCGATACGCACGGGTATTCGGAAGTCATCTCTGCGGCGACCCACCTTCTGCATTTTGGGTTCGCGCCACGCATCAAGGGCCTTGGCCGCCAGCAGATCTACGCTTTCAAACACCGCCAGCATTACCAGGAGCAAGGGCACGTACTGCTACCCGACCGCTATATCCGTGAAGCCCTGATCGAAGACCAATGGGATGAGGTGCTGCGCTTTATCGCGACCATCCGGATGAAAATCACCACCGCCTCCCAGCTCTTCAAACGCCTGAACTCCTACTCCAAACAGCACCCGCTGTACCGGGCCCTGAAGGAATTTGGGAAGATTCGGTGTAACCGTACAAATGGTCCGAAAGTTTCATAGGGTCCTATAAACGCAATAAAATCAATGCCAACGTGATTTGCTATTTTCTATATTTGGGCAGAAGTTATCGAGGCTGTTCTCTCCGTAACCTATTGATAACATTGACAGTTGCAAAAGCTGTGAAACTTTTAGTACGTTTGTACACTTCGACCCATCGTTCGTGAATAAGCAAAAGGTTGGCACTTATTGCAGCTACAGGTAATTAACCGAGATGCCCAACTTTCAACAAAATGCTTATTTTGTTAAAAGTTGTCCCCTGTTTTTCCCTTTGAGATTTGTGATCGATTATTTTCCTGTATCTCTAAGAGGGGCAGAAGAACAGAATGTCTTGTAGCACGGACTTGAAAAAGTTAAAGTCGCAACAAACCTGTGTAAAGCCACAGGCCCTGCTGAAGCAGCCCCTGGAGATTGGCTTCAGGGGTTGCCTTTTAGGGGTGAGTCAAATTTCAATTGTCAGGGCATTCAGAAATGTCCCCAGTTATAATGTCTGTCCCGTTTTGCCCGCAAAACTCAGGAGAAGATCATTGTCCAGGCTAAGTGCCACCGTCCTTACAATCTGCTTCTGGGGGATCAACTCGTCCGTCTTGCACGACGAAACCCAACTCGCCGTGGAGCAGAAAGCCCAAGGGCTGATCGATGAACTGCTCAAGGAAGGTTCTGTATGAGCGCGAAACGAAAGGTTCTGACAAATAAGCAGGAGATAACGGCTGCCGCTCCTGCAACCCTTCTGGCCGAAGTGCGTCAGCTCATCGTCGAAGCCCGGCAGAAGACGGCCCGGATGGTCAATGCCGGTTTGGCGCTACTCTACTGGCAGGTCGGCGACCGCATTCGACGGGAGGTTCTCAAGAATCAGAGGGCGGAGTACGGGGCGGAAATAGTCGCTACACTGTCGCGACAATTGGAGGCGGAATTCGGGCGCGGCTTCGGCGAGAAGAATCTCCGTCGGATGGTGCAATTTTCCGAATCCTTCCCCGACTTCCAGATTGTCGCTACATTGTCGCGACAATTGGGCTGGAGCCATTTCAAGGAAATCATCCCTTCGCGGATCCACTCCAGCGCGATCTCTACGCCGAGATGTGCCGCTTGGAGCGCTGAAGCGTGCGCATGCTGCGGTCCCGCATCGACAGCATGCTTTACGAGCGCACCGCCCTCTCGCAAAAGCCGGACAAGCTCATCGAGCAGGAACTCAAGGCCCTGCGCGAAGAAGACCGACTCTCCCCCGACCTGGTATTCCGCGATCCGTATGTGCTCGACTTCCTCGGGCTGAAAGACACCTACAGCGAGAAGGATCTGGAGGCGACAGAAGCGCATCACCCTCGACGGCGATGACTACTACATCGACTTGCTTTTCTACCATCGCCGGCTGCGGCGGCTGGTTGTCATCGAACTAAAGATCGGCGACTTCAAGCCCGCCAATGTCGGACAGGTAGAGCTCTACCTGCGCTGGCTGGATCGCCACGAGAGGCAGGAGGGGGAAGAGAAGCCCATCGGCCTCATCCTCTGCGCGGGCAAAAAGCGCGAAACGGTCGAAGTTCTCGAACTCGAACCCCGCGGTATCCACGTCGCCGAATACCTGACCGAGCTTCCCCCTCGTGAACTCCTCCAGCAACGTCTCCACGAAGCCGTCGTCCGGACCCGGCTGCGGCTGGAACAGCAGGCGGCGGATGCAGCCCCGGCGAAACCGGCTTCGGCACGGAAGAAGAAAGAAGAGAAATGATTGCCGATCACAAATCGTATCCGCAATACAGGGCCCAGTGACCAGATACGTGCGATAATTGCCAACTCTTTCCTTAACGTACAATATTTTCCGTTTTACCACTGCACCCCAGCATCGTTCTTCTCCAGGGAACCCGGGTAACGAATCAGTAAGTCTTGCCGCACGGACTTTAAAAAGTTAAAGTCAAACTATACCTGTGATTGCTACAGGCCCCGCTGAAGCACCCCCTGGAGATTTCATCTGTCTTATAATACCGAGAATCATTTTGTCGACCACTGCCAGCGACGCACTGTGGTGTTTGTTTGGATGTCTGTTCTATCGCTTCCACCCGGATATCACATAACCAATGTTTCGTGAAATTGTAGGTGTACGTAAAGCGGTCGCCGGCGTTAAAACCGAAATTATCAACGAACACCTGCCGTGCGTTATGAGAAAAAGACATGCCGCCCTCATAGGCTATACCGTAGTCTGCACCATAAACATGGAAGCCGTGCAGGTACTCATTGTCCCAGCCCATGGCGATCTGAATAATATGATGCAGGTCGGCCAGAGACGTGTTTCCACGAACCCGCAGTCTGCGCCATATCCTCGGGCTGATGCCGCGGAGGGCGACTTTGATGAAATAGGTGTTCACTCGGTCAGCAGGTCGATTTACCATATCTTGATCATCTACCAGATTGCAGGTGCTGAAAAGGAAAAATCGCCGTGGCCCAGACCTTTTGGTGCTCTCCTTATAGGTCCGAAAATATTTGCCGAAATATCCTTGACCCCCTTGCGCGGCCAAAGCTATTGTGCCTCGGACGTTGAAAACATTTGCAATTTTTTATCGTATACATCACCAAGGGAGGATGGACTGATGAGCTGTAGATTTTTGATTTATCTCCTGGCGACCATGCTAAGCCTCGGGCTTGTGCTGCCACCCGTCGCTGCCGTGGCCAAGGACGACCCCCTGGCGGCCTGGAAACCGAAATTCGATCACAGCGGAGCCGAATTCACCTACCTGCTCTCCTGCATCGGCCACCCGGTCATCGAAGGCGTTTCCGTCGGTTACCGCATCCGCGACAAGGTCTGGGAGAAATCCGACGGCCGCCTTTACGTCGACTTT
>CALZIZ010000286.1 GCA_945787465.1 uncultured Desulfuromonadales bacterium | reverse complement strand
CTGGTGCGCTGGAACAGCGACGAAGGGGTGGTATCGCCGGAAGATTTTATCCCCCTGGCCGAGGAGACCGGGCTCATCGTTCCGATCGGAGCATGGGTGCTGAATGAGGCCTGCAGGCAGTTAAAAGAGTGGCATCAGGCCATCAAAACTCCGATCAGCATGTCTGTTAATTTGTCGGTCAAGCAGTTTACCGACCCTGAGTTTATTTCAACGGTCAAACGCATCGTCGAGGCCAGCGGCATCGATCCGCGGTTTCTGACCCTCGAACTGACTGAAAGCCTGCTGCTTGATGACCTCGACGACAAAATCGAGCTGCTTAAAGTCCTGAAGGGTATGGGGCTCAAGCTGTCCATCGATGATTTTGGCACCGGCTATTCTTCACTCAGCTACCTGCGAAAGCTTCCCGTAGACGAACTGAAGATCGACCGTTCTTTCATAATGAATGTCGCTGCGCATGCAGACAGCTCTGCCATTGCCTCAACCATCATATTTCTTGCCCAGAGCCTTAACCTGTTAACCGTTGCCGAGGGAGTTGAGAAAGAAGAAGAACTGGTGTTTCTGCAAAAGCTCGATTGCCATCAGTACCAGGGCTTCTTTTTCAGCCGCCCGGTTTCCGGCCAAGAGATGTTCGCGTTGCTGCGTAAATTGTTCGGTTGATTCCCCTCCCCAGTGTCTGACTCTGCCGCGGCCTGCGTTGCGCGCCTCGGCGCGCCTTGGCTCAGGTCTCCCCCCCCCTCTCTCGACCACGTAAGACCCAAAAAAAGACGGAATTATACCCAAAAAAAGTAATAAACAGAGATTAGCCGTCACCAAAAATAGGCGCTCTTAAGCGAGGCACCGAGACACGGTGAAAATCTTGGGTCTATGATCCAAATGCAGGTGGAAATTCCTGGTCTTGAGGCTCCCTTGGTGCCTTCGTGTCTTGGTGGCAAGCCCAGCCTTTGTTCTGGTTATGGATCCAAAAAAAGCAGCCCCACTCTCATTTCGAGAGTGGGGCTGCAAATTGTACATGATATGCAATAAGAATCAGAATCAGAGACGGTAACCGCCATCCAGAGAAAGGGTCCGGCTGGAGTAATAGTCGTTCTCGATAATGAAGCGAGCGGCGTGAGCGACCTCTTTAGGCTCGGCCAGGCGTCCCGCCGGAATCAGGCCCTTGATTTTTTCTATGACTTCGGGGCGGATCTGCTGCACCATCTCGGTATTGACGTAACCCGGGGCGATGGCCCCCACGCGAATGCCGTACCGGACAAGTTCTTTGCCCCAGGTGGAGGTCAGGGCAGAAACCCCGGCCTTGGCCGCCGAGTAATTGCTCTGGCCAATGTTGCCGTTTCTACAGATGCTGCTGATGTTGACGATGACGCCCTGGGTTTCCGCTTTAACCATGCGGGCTGCGGCTTCTCGGCCGCAAAGAAAAACTCCGGTGAGATTGACGTCGATAACCTGCTGCCAATCGCTTTTGCTCATCGTCTGAATGTCGCCGTCCTTACGCCGCACCAGCATGGCATCACGGGTAATGCCGGCGTTGTTGATCAGGCCATTGACCCGACCAAAATCTTTTTCCACGTTGTCAAAAAGGGCCGCCACTTCCTCTTCGGAAGTCACGTTTACGGTATAGCAGCGAACCTCCGCCCCTTGTTCCCGCAGCGTAGTTGCTGCCTTCTCCAGACCTTCGGCGTTCATATCCACCAGCGCCAACTTGCCGCCGGCTTCAGCCAGATCTTTGGCGAAAGCGAATCCCAGGCCGCGGGCAGCGCCGGTAATAACAAAAACATTATCCTTGATAATCATAGAACCCTCCTGAAGAAAAAATTAAAAGCCGAGACCTCATAACCTTGCGTTAAGCCATTTGGCGATGTTAGGCGCGAGGGTTTTTTGGGTTTTCCCTGAAACGAACATCCCGATGTGTCCAACGGGATAGACCAACTCTTCTGCATCATTGGTGCCAATGTGCTTCAGCAGTGCTTTGGCAGAGACGGGTGGAACCAGGGTGTCGAACTCGGCGTAGATATTGAGGACCGGCATGGTGATGTTTTTCAGCTCCACCTTACGGCCGCCCAGCTCGAACTCCCCTTTCACCAGTTTGTTGCCCTGGTAAAAATCTTTGAGAAACTTCCGCAGCGTCTCCCCGGGCTGGTCAGGGCTGTCGAAAATCCAGGACTCCATGTGCAGGAAATCCTCCAGCTTATTGACATCTCCCATGATCTGCACCATATCAACGTATTTTTGCACGCTCAGGGTGAAGGGCTGCATCATCATATAGGCGCTGTTCATCATATCGCCGGGGACATTGCCGTAAGCGTCCACCAGCAGATCGGCATCGAATTCGGTCGCCCAGTTGTTCAAAAGGCTGTCCTTGTTGTCAAAGTCGACCGGGGTGACCATAGGGATCAGGTTCTTCACCTTCTCCGGGTAGAGCGCCGAGTAAATCGTGGAGAAGGTTCCGCCCTGACAGACGCCGAGAAGGTTGATGGCATCAAGCTGGTGTTGCTCGCGAATAAAATCGACGCAATCGTTGATAAAGCCATCGATGTAATCCTCCATGGTCATGAAGCGATCCATGCGATCGGCGTAGCCCCAGTCGATCAGATACACGTCCTGCCCCTGGTCAAGCAGGTTGCGAATCAGCGAACGGTTAGGCCGAAGGTCGAGCATGGTGTAGCGATTCACCATGGCGTAAACCACCAGCATCGGCACCGGCGAAACTTTGGCCGCCCGTTGCTTGTAGCGGTACAGCTTGCGTTTTCCGTCCTGGAAAACCAGTTCCTTTTCGGTTTTCCCCACTTGAATCTCATCAAGCGTACTCAGGTTCTCCACGCCCCGTCTGAGGTTTGCAGAGAACTTATTGAAGTCATCCAGCGATTCCTTAAATTTTTTCGGAAAAGTGAGCATCTTACCCTCTCTTACTCTTTATCAGACTTGGTTGCGGTTTCCCCGGAAGTGGCTTTGGCGGCTTTGGTCGCCTTAGCCGTGGCAGGTGCCTTTTTCGCCCTGGTGGCCCGGGCGGGTTTGGCAGCTTCCTTGGCAGCTTCCTTGGCAGCTTCCTTGGCAGCTTCCTTGGCAGCTTCCTTGGCAGCTTCCTTGGCAGCTTCCTTGGCAGCTTCCTTGGCAGCAGCCACTGCGGCGGCCTGGGCCTCTTCGGCCAACCTTTCGTTCTCTTTCAGCGTCCGCTTAAGGACTCTCATCTCCCGCTTCATCTGATGGACTTCGGCGATGGCCAGATCCAGGTCACGCTTCAAGGCAATGGGAGTCGACTCCAGAACATCTTCAGCCAGTCTGTTCCACTGGATTTTCAACCGATGACCGGCGTCGACAAACTCTCCCTGCAGCTTGGCGAAGTCCTGACTTGCCAGAACCTCGCCAAAGACCGCCTCGTATTCGACCGACCAAAGAGCGCAAAAGTCAACGAACTTGATGACAGGCTTCTTTTGCAGCGCCATTTCGCTCAATTTAACCTGAAACCGGGTTCCCGCCTTACGCGAGGTGGATTCTACAAGCCGTGCCATTTTGCCGTAAGCGTGAAAGTAGTCCTGTGACAGCACCAGCGATTGGGCAATATCGTGAGCCATCTCTCTGTTGATTCCAACCTTCGGAGCCAGCAGATGCCGTTCCATCTCTTTGGCCCATTTCTCGAAGTTCGCAGTCAGTTGCTCAACGCTCTGGGCAGTGGTGGAATCAACCAATTGGCTGATAAAGTTTTCATAGCCGCCCAGCAGATCGCCGAACACACTCCAGCTTGGCGCCCCGGCGCCTTGCAGCATACCGAAAACTCGGCCCATCTCGTCGGCAAACTTGACGTTATTAAACATGGAGAAGAAGGGATTGTCCTGAGCCAGGAGGGATTGAAGAAACTTCGTGGCACCGTCCCAATTACCGCCCATGTTAAAGGGGTTTTTTACCCCGCCTGGCAAGTCGAGGCTGGAGAGCCAGTTTTTATAAAACTCCTCGAAGAAGGAGATGTTCATAAACTTCATCACCCCGTCAGGAACTTTGCCGCCCCAGACTTTGCTGATCGATTCCTGCCAGTTTTTGCTGAATTCCGCAAACTGGTTGGATAAGTCGTCCTGAGACTTGGCCCACCCCTCGAAAATATCCGGTTTTTTTTCTTTCTGACCCAGTACGTTCTCCACCCACTCTTCGCTCACCTCAGCATATTGCTTGGTCAGCTTTTCCTGGTTTTCTTGCCAGGACTTCAACCATTCAGCCTGCTGTTTGAAAAATTCCTGCACATTGACCTCCCCAAAACGTTATATTTTTAGCGTTCCGTTTTCTCGGTTTCTTCTTCTACGATGCGAAAAAAACGCGCCCGCATCCACTTCAGCCAGACCAGAACAAACCACAAAAACAATCTTTAAACAAAAAATAAACGAAACACCTCCATTAAGCAAGAGAAAAATATGACTCTCAAACAAGAAAAGCCCCCTCTAATGGCCGAAAAAAAGCCGATACACCATGGCCCGCCCCCTACGGAAACGCCTGGTCTCTCAAAGAGATGCCGTAACAGGACTCTGAAGAAACAAGGAAATCAAGCAAGGCACCACGGGCCTTGCTCGATCAGGGGGGGGGGAAAGTGACCTGAGAAGGCCAAACAGCTGGGTTTGTAGCCTGTCATCGGTCATGGATTGTCGGACAGCCTCCTGGCTGGCCGGTCAATCATTTAGCCGGGACCTTTAAGCGGTCCACCAGGTGCCCCTCAATTGCCTGGTAGGCCTTTGCGGGATCAATGTTTAAGATAACCAGCATTTCGGCCAACTTGTCCTCATCGCCCTCGCTCAGACTGTCCGCCAGGTCCAGCTTGTCCAAAAGGCTCATATCCGGCTCTTTTTTCTGCACCCGGTACAGCCTCATAATGCGGATAACATCCTGATACAATTCGGTTTGAGAATCCGCGCCCTGCCCCTCAGAGTCATCATCTTCTTCGAGGGTCTGCTTCACGAAGCTGGCCTCGCTGGACTCCAGGAAATCAATCATGGCGTCACTCCAGGGCGCCATGGTCGACCCGAGAAAACCGCTTGCGGAGATGAAGGTTTTCAGTGACTTGGAGCCGCTGAGACCAAAGTCTTTGTTGGTGATTTGGAGAACCTCCAACAGCTTGCCGATCTTGGCCTTGGGAACCCCGGCCCGACCAGCTTCAAACCGGGCCACGACCTGCACCGCACTGTTGCCCTCGTAGCCCAATGCAACACCCAGTTCTTTACGGCTCATCCCTTTTTCCAATCGGCGTTGCTCCAGGACCTTACCCACCTTTTTTCGAAAAAGCTCTTTCTGCTCTTTGGTAATCACTTGTTAAATCCCTGAAATCAACCTGAATCCGTGGGTTCTGACCGGGCGATAGCGCAAATCATTGACCAGCCTAAGCGTTCGAAAAATCGCCGACGAACCTCTGGATGCGTCACAGATTTTCTGAAACACTCATATAGGCCAGGCACTTACACTCTCTTCCCGCCCCGACCACACGGATCCAGATTTAAGTAACTGAAAACCTTGGCCTTGTGCGGCACGACCAAGCCTCGACCTAAAATCTCATTATATATTTAAGGAAAAAAAAGAGCAATGCATAAGCAATCTTTCAACTTTCCCCCTTGACAAAACTTCAATCTTTGTTTAATTCTTGTCACAAGCTAATCAAAACAGCAGTGAGCATCCCTTATCCAAATTAAAAAGGAGACAAGAAAAATGCAAAAACAAAACTTTGCCCAGGAAATTTTGGACTTCAACAAAAACGCTGTCAAAATGAGCTGCGACATACTCAGCAACTTCTCGGACCAGGCCGCCAAGACAGCAGACCAGATCCTGGAAACCACCCCCAACCTTCCCGAAGAAGGCAAGAAGGTTGTTGACTCTTTCTTCAAAGAGAACCAGAAAGGGCTGACCAACCTGAAAAAGTGCGTTGAAACTGGCCTTGACGTCGATTGGACCAGCCAGGATGGCCCGGTCAAAGGCCTCGAGGCTATGGAAAGCTTTTACAGCAACGCATTCAGCCAGGCAGGCGTAATGCAGAAAGAGGCCAAAGAGATTTTCAAGAAGGCCTCTGAGCAGCTCCCCAAAGAAGCCAAGCCCATGGTCGATTTCTGGAACGAAGCCCTCAACAGCAATGTTGAAATTTTCCAGAGCTTCGTGACCAAGAACTTCGAACTGGCCAAGAAGGTTATGACTGACGTGGCAGCTGAAGCTCCGAAAGCTGCTCCTAAAGCTGCTGCAAAATAATCTGCGGGAAAAAACTGTCCTTGAGGACGGTCTCCAGGCGAATAAAAAACCCTGCTTTGCAAAAAGCAGGGTTTTTTATTTATGGGCTGAATCGGTATTGTCCGGTTTGAAAGTGGCACTGACAACCAAATCCCCCTTTTCTAAAGGGGGATCGGGGGGGATTTTTCAGATTGCAGGCGTAGGTTGGGTCAAGGAGCGCAGCGACGGACCCAACAATTACCAGCGTTGGGATATCTGTTGGGTTTCGTCCCTCAACCCAACCTACGAAACTGATTGGCCTGATAAAACTATGTATCTCTGTGCCTGCTTCAGAGAACCTTTGCCTTTGGTGTCAGGCGTAGGTTGGGTCAAGGAGCGCAGCGACGGACCCAACAATTACCAGCGTTGAGAAACCTGTTGGGTTTCGTCCCTCAACCCAACCTACGAAACTACTATGCCTAAAAAAACAAGAACTGGTCATCCCAGGCGACAGTAATGCTCCCGCAGGGGGAGCCGTTTTTTGCCTACTTTTTGGCGGATTGCAAAAAGTAGGTCGCCTGTCGGGGCGAGTCCCGACGGTTTTGCTTTACAAATATAGTGAATAGTAACTTTTTTAATCACCTATTTTTCCGCTATCGGGGCCCAAGGGTACCGTGAAACTCACCGTCGTTCCCTTGCCAAATTCGCTCTCCACCCAGATTTTTCCGCCATGGGCCTCAATAATGTGCTTAACGATACTCATGCCCAGGCCGATGCCCTCCAATGCCGTGTCGGAGGCATCGGCCCGGTAGAATTTGTCGAAGACCTTGGCTACCTGATCCGGGGTCATGCCGCTGCCCTGATCGGCAACGGAAATCCGGTAACCCTTCAGTGTGAGGTCACCCCGGATTCGGATCACACTACCGGCCGGTGAAAATTTGACCGCATTGCTGATAAGGTTTTCAAACACCTGACCCATCTTCCCTTTATCCGTGTTCAAGCAGGTGTTTTCCTCGGCAAGGGTGACCTCAAGCCGGTGCTTGGTGACCTGGGTCTTCAAAAAGGGTTCCGCCTGGCGGAGAAGTTCCTGCACCGTCCCCGGCAACAGGTTCAACGAGAGGCCCTTCCCGGCCTCGATGCGGGCGATATCCAGAATGTCGGCCACAATGTCTCCCAGGGCCACGGATCTTTCGTGAATGTAAGCAAGAAATTTTTTCTGCTCCTCCGAAGAGATATTGTCCTGAGTCAACAATACTTCCGAAAACCCCCGGATCGAGGTCAGCGGCGTTCTGAATTCATGGGCCGCCGTCTTGATGAACTCGGTCTTCATCCGGTCGCTCTCCCGCAGCGCCTCCTCGGCCTTTTTG
>CALZIZ010000285.1 GCA_945787465.1 uncultured Desulfuromonadales bacterium | reverse complement strand
GAGCATGCGCTTGCACCACAGCTCGCCGCTGCCCTTGAGGGTGTGGCACTCGTTGCTGGCGATGTGGTAGCCGATGGCGCCCGGCTGCCAGTCAAAGGCGTCCAGATAGCGCCCCAGGCGATACCAGCCGCAATAAAGGGCCGCCTGCGGCGCCTGGCCCGGACCGAGCAGGGTCTCGTTTTCATCCAGCACCACCGGCAGCAGACCTCCGCGGCTGGTCTGCTCGGCGGCAAGGTGGATGGAATAGTCGTATACGGCGTAACCCTCGAGCCCCTGGGGCCTGGGGCGGGGCCAGCGGGCGTCGAAGTAGGCGGTTCCGCGCAAGCCCCGCGCTTCGGCCTGAAGGCTGTCGTCGATGATGCGCTTGACCACGGTTGCGGAGGGGCCGTCGAGGCGGCTGACCAGGAGCACCTCCGATGGGGCGACGGCAAGGTTTTTGCCCCGGGATTTGACGAAAAGGGGATTGGCCACCCAACCGGAGCGGGGATAAGCTTGCTTGAGCACCAGGGCAAGTTCAGAATCGAGGGCCGCTGCCTGGTCGTTTCTTTTCAGCTCGCGATACTGCTGTTCCAGCAGTGAAAGCCTGCTTCGCAGGCTGGTTTCCCCGGTCTTGAGTTGGCCGGATTTTGTTTGGAGTTTTTCCCTGATCGCTGCCATTTCCTGTTGCAGGGCGGCGGTTTTTTTTGACTCCGCTGCGGTCAGCCTGGGCGGAGCAATCTTCAGGGGAATGCCGAACATTGTCAGCAGGCAGCGGATGGTTTTTTCTTTTCGCAGCTTTTGCAGGCTGCTGCGAAGCGGCGCGGCAACCTTTTGCCGGTACTCGGCTCGAGAACAGATTTCGTTGCCGGTCAGGTTCAGAACCACCAGATTGCCAGGAGGGATGCGCCGCTTTTCCATGTAGTAGCGGGCCAGTCGCAGGCTCTGCTCGACATTCCCGTTGGCGACAACAAGGATTTCTTCGGCCTCCAGGGCGAAGCAGGGCAGCGACAGGGCGAGCAGCAGAAGTACCAGCAATCGGGTCATGTCAACGAACCCTTGAGCGAAGGGAGCCTGGATGAGTCAGTTGCTTGTTGCGTGTTTTTCAATTGTAGGGCGGGCAGGTGGGCTGTCAATGCCTAGGAGGTGTTGGATTTGACGGACTGTGACTAGAAATTGGATGTCCGAGGCCAGATTTTAGAGAATTTGAGAGCGAATAGCAGGGCTATTTGTCGAAAATTATCGAGAATATGGGCCGATCAGCCGATTTCGCAATAGGTTCATGTTAAGTCCGACAGCCTCCTGGAGGGGGCGATCAATTGATGGCCAGTTTTTTTTCGGTCACCGCAGATACGGCGCCGCGGATCTTGGTCAGGGGAGAGGGCTTGCGCAGGCAGGTGACGCCGGTGGTTTTGCAAAATTCAAGGTGATCGGCGTTTTCGGTGCCGGTAAAGAAAATGAAGCGGTTTTTCAGCTCTGTGTCCACCTCCAGGGCCCGGAGGTAGAGTTCAATGCCGTTTAGCCTGGGCATGTCGATATCGGAGATGACCACGTCGAAATGTTCCTGGCACAAAAGCGCCAGGCCTGCTTCGCCGTCATTGGCGATGACCACCTCTCCCTGGCGGGCGAGAAGCCCTTTGAGCAGCCGGCCGATGGCCGGGTCGTCCTCAACCACGAGGTAGCGGGTTGTCCAGATCCTCGGTTGCAGAAGCTGTTCAAGGTTTTGCGGAGCCTCAGGGAACCGGCCCAGAAAGACCGCAATCTCTTTTCTGTGCTGGACGATTTCACTCGCCGCCGCCTGGAACTGGCGACCTTCGCCCTTGAGGGTTTCCATGGCGTAAAGAAAGATGTCATTCCACTCGGAAAACTCGGCTTCGACCACTGATTCCATCATGGCGGCCTTGGTCATGGTGCCGGCATCAAGCCCGGCTTTCGCTTTTTCCAGGGGGGCTTCGACCTTTGCGCGGATCTTCTCGTCGACGATGATGCCGGATTCCTGCTCTGTTTTTCCTTCCATCAACTCAACCGCCGTGTTGATCAGCCGTTGGTGTTCCAGTTCCTCTTCGGCAAGCAGGTTCAAAAACGCAGAAAACCGGCTGTCGCAGGAGAATATCTCTGAGGCCTTTCGGTAAAGGTCGGCAGCAGACTGCTCCACTCCTTCGAGCCAGTTGAGGATGTCTTTCATGGGCAATCCTGTAGGGGACAATAGCATCCCGAAATGGCCGGAGCAGATTCGGAACCAGGGGGTTTTGTATGGTTCTTGCCAAGTAGATTCAAATAGATAGCTATTTCTACACCTGTTAATAAGAAAATGTCAACCTTTTCGTGTGGTTCGGGTCAAGAAGCTCGAAAGCTGTTTCGGGGAGGGGCAAGTCGATTCTTGCCATTGACGGGGGTTCGTGGGATAACTGCTGCCACGGAGCCTGGCCATGGATGATGCAA
Organism: uncultured Desulfuromonadales bacterium; assembly: GCA_945787465.1. Taxonomy (GTDB): domain Bacteria; phylum Desulfobacterota; class Desulfuromonadia; order Desulfuromonadales; family Trichloromonadaceae; genus CALZIZ01. The sequence goes on along the minus strand of CALZIZ010000285.1, from coordinate 2,778 downwards.
AAGCTGAACACACCCGCGGGATCATCCTGACTTTGACGGCGGTCCTGATTCTCAGCCCCGATGCGCTGCTGGTGCGATCGATTCACGCCGATCCCCTGACGCTGATCTTCTGGCGCGGGTTGCTCAGCGGCTGCGCGATCTTTGCCGGGCTGGCGGTCCTGTGGCAGGGTCGGGGATGGCAGCGGGTGCTGGAAATCGGCCGCTTGGGGCTAGCATCGAGCGCGCTTCAGGCGACGGGAAATATCTTTTTCATCTATGCCTTGCTGCAGACTTCTGCGGCGAACACCCTGGTGATTCTGGCTGCCATCCCCCTGATCAGCGCCCTTCTCAGCCGGTTTTTTTTGCGCGAGCAGGTTTTGCGGCGCACCTGGTGGGCCATTTTGGTGGGCTTTTTGGGGGTGGTTCTGCTTTTTTGCGGAAGCGTGCAGGGGGGCGCCCTTTACGGCGATCTGTGCGCAGTGGCGGCCGCCTGCTGCTGGGCGGGCAACCTGGTGCTGATCCGCCGGGCCCGGCCGGTCAATATGGTGCCGGCCACCGGTCTCGGCGGTCTGGTCTCGGCAGTGGCCTCCCTGCTGCTCGGGGCCCGGCCTCTTGCCATTGCAGGCAATGATTTTGCCCTGCTGCTGTTGCTGGGGCTGGTGTTGCTGCCGCTTGCCTTTGCCCTGATAACTCTGGGGCCGCGGCTGTTGCCAGCACCGGAGGTGAGCCTGATCTTGCTCCTCGAGACCTTTCTCGGGCCCTTCTGGGTGTGGCTGGTGTTGGGTGAGGCGCCGAGTGCGACCACCCTGGCCGCGGGGTTTTTGATCATGGGAACCATTGCGGTGCATACCCTGGTATCGATGCGCCTGCTCAGAACCAAAGGCATGTAAAGCAAAAGGGCCGCCAGCATCCATGGGGGATGCCGGCGGCCCTTTTGTCGCGTGGCAGCTGCCCTCAGGCGCTGCGACGATAAATCTTTTGCGAGGAGTTCTGGCGGCTGCGCCCTTTGTCGGGCATGTGGGGGGCGTCCAGTTCGAGCCTGGCCATTCCCTGGTCCTCGCTGTCGGGGCGGGTGAGGTGCAGGAAGACCCCCATGCCGATGAGCAGCACGCTGGCGCCGAACATGATCCCCACCGGGTAGTTGAGGTTACCGGCGAGATCGAGCTGGCTGTACTTGATGATCATGATCAGGCTCTCGAGGACCAGGGCGATGCACACGGTGCCGACGAAACGGGCGATGGTGCGGCGGATGACGAAGTAGGTGTTCTGCTCCTCTTCGTGGGTCGCGTACTCCTTGCCCACGCCGATGCCGAGCTCGAAGATGGCCAGGGAGATGATGATGGTGTTGATGGCCTGGACGAAGATGGAAATCAGTTCCTTGCCCTTGGCCAGGCCGGCGTAGATCTGGTAGCCCGCCAGGCCGATAAGCAATACGGCGATGGTCAGAAAGGCTACGGCAAACATTTTTCCGATGGCTGTTTTTACGGGTATAGCCACGATATTTTTCTCCTAGTTGGTGGTTTCCTGAATCCGTGAGTTTGTTAGCGCATTGGCGATTGTCTGCAATTTTGCAGGTATAAGCAGGTGAGGAGTGAAGCGTGAGGGGGGAGGTGTAATTCACCAAGAAACAAAGTATATCGCTTTTCCCCCTCACTCCTTACGCCTCACTCCTCATGGATTCAGGTTTTTTTGTGGTTACTCATCCTCCGGTTCAAACGCCGGGGGCCGGTAGCTGAAGGCCGCCACGGTGACCAGCGCGAAAGCGCCCAGGTATATCCCCCCAACCAGGGTCCATGGGTCACAGTGGCCGAGGTGGGGGAGACCCAGGAATGGGGGGATGCCAACAAGGGTTGCCTTGAAGAGCTTGTTCATGGTTGGGCTCCTTGGGAAAAGCTCTGCTATTTTTTACCTTTCCCAGCATGAAATGCGATGCCTGTGCCATGTCTTTTTTTGTGGTGTTATTTCAGAGGGCTGCGACAGGTGAAGCCGGCGAAAGAGTGGGCGGGGTGGAAACTGTCGATACACAGAGGGGTTGCAGGCGAATCGGTTGTCGGTTTCTGGCGACGGTGACTAATCAGGCAGGATTTGCTCCTGGAAACAGGCGGGGAAGAATCGTGTAGGAGCGACTTCAGTCGCGAAGTTTTTTCGCTCTTTTCTTTCGCGACTGAAGTCGCTCCTACAGAAGCCCTCCATTTCCCGGATGGAGGTGATGGGACCAGGGCCCGGGCGCCCTTAATTCAGAAATCGATTTCCACCTGCAGCGAGTCGAGGAACTTGTTGAAGGCGGTGAAGATTTCCATGATCCCAAGGGCTTCGATGATCTCGGCATCCGTTGCGCCTTTCTGGCGCAGCAGGGTGAGCTCATCCTCTTCGATGCGGTGGGGCGAAAGGTTGGCCTTGCGGGCAAAACGAATCAGCGCCTTTTCCTTGGCGTCGAAATCGGTCAGGTCGAGGTCCTCCTTGATGGCCGCGATCTCCTCGTCGCTCAGGCCGATGGCTTTCATCACGGCACTGTGGGCCGTCACGCAGTATTGACAGCTGTTGTCCCCAGACACCAGCACCGCGATGGTTTCCTTGAGTTTGCGGCTCAGGCTCCCTTCCATGAGCAGCGCCTTGACCTTGTTCCAGTTGGCTCTGAGCAGGGGCGGGTGACGGGCGTAGGTGCGAAAGATGTTGGGCACCATGCCGAAGGCCTCTTCGATCTCCTCGAATATGGCGTTTATCTCCTGATTGACCTGCGACGGGCTTATCGGCTCTATTCTGGCCATGGGGTGCTCCTTTATCAGAAGTTATGGAAAT
>CALZIZ010000284.1 GCA_945787465.1 uncultured Desulfuromonadales bacterium | reverse complement strand
GGAGTCCCTGCAGAAAAAGGCCCTGCTCTACGACAAGGGCGCCGAAGAACACTACAACGTCATCTCGGCATTTATCAAAAGCATGCGGGGGTCTGACGCCGACGGCGCGCTCTACTGGCTGGCACGCATGCTCGAAGCGGGCGAAGACCCGTTGTTTATCGCCCGGCGCATGGTCATCTTCGCCTCTGAAGATGTAGGCAACGCAGACCCGCGGGCTCTGCAACTGGCGCTTTCGGTACAACAGGCGGTTCATTTCGTCGGCATGCCCGAGGCGCGCATCAACCTTGCCCAGGGGGTCACCTACCTGGCCACCGCCCCCAAAAGCAATGCCTCTTATGCCGGCATCAACCAGGCGATGGCCGAAGTACGCAAAAGCGGCGCCCTGCCTGTACCGCTGCATATCCGCAACGCGCCCACCAAACTGATGAAAGAACTCGATTACGGCAAGGGCTACAAGTATGCCCACGAATACCAGGAGGGGTTTGCCGTCCAGGAACACCTGCCCGACCAATTACAGGGCAGCCGCTTCTACCAGCCGACCGAGAGGGGCTATGAAAAGCTCATCAGCGAGCGGGTGCGTTACTGGGAGAATCTGCGACAAAACAGCCAGAAGCCACCGGAGGACTCCGGAGAAAACCAGGACCAATGAAACAGCCCCTGCTGATACTGTTGTTTATCTGCGCCTTCGCCCTGCCTTCAAATGGCGCCGACTGGGGCCCCTGGGACGCCTCAACCCGCAACGCGGCAGCGCAACCACAGAGCGATCTCAGCCTTCTCAAGTACGGTGTCCGCTTCTTTCAACGCTACATCTCCCGCGTCGACGGGCCTCGCTGCCCCATGACACCATCGTGTTCGGCCTACGCGATCCAAGCCGTCGATAAACACGGACCTGCCCTCGGCACCATGCTCACCGTAGACCGCCTGCTCCACGAAACGGACTCCCGTGAACACCGCCATGCGGTAAAGTCCGGCGAACGAACCGTTTATCGCGACCCGCTAGAGAACAACGACTTTTGGCTTTACGGTGAGTAGGCCCCACCCAATTCACACCTACCTTGCGCCATCCCCCCCAAGGCTGAAAACATAAGTTTTTCAAACAGGCGAAATCCCTCCTCATCAATACCTTCAACTCTTTATTCAATCCAAAACGCTTCCATTTGCAAGCCTCTCGATTCCACAATTCTACACCATTAACCAAACCCAACAAAACTGGACGCTAGCACAAGAAAACAACATTAGATTTACCCAAACATACGCCTTCAGGAAAAGCATAAACAAGGTCTGTATTCGATATATTTGCCAGCCCTAACACTACAACAATAGGATTCTAACACGTATGGTCCAGTACACATCATCAATCACATTTAAATCTTTACCGCACTGTTTTTATTGGCTATCATAATAATAACAATGACAATCAAAAGACAATCAACATTTAAAATTGCTTAACGATACCTATCCAATCTCGCTTTTCAATAATCAAAATAATTGTAATTGTCTAAATCTGCCACGATTTAAACAAAGACAATTAGATTTTTTTAAATGACCGGCAATGTTTTATTTGCAGCATCAAAATGAAAAAGAGAGGGAACCATGGAGGCATCAACCAGTGCAACCCAATTGGCACAGGTTCATTTCAACAAATCCAAGCCAGCGCAAAAAAGAGAATTTAACCGCCAGTATCTTATCAACAAACTTAACTTCTTGAATTTTCAGGATGAAACCATCCTGATCAACCTGAAGCACCCAAATTTCAACCAAACGTTTTCAATTCAAGCCATACCATTACCCTGCTCCTCGGATGAATTGACCTGCAGGTGGGCCAATTCGCCCGCCACACCACCCCACATTATCAGCTATATTTTCGAAAACCTCTTGATCAATGACGGCCAGAAACTATTATCCGTCGAACCCGAGGTCATTGAATTAACAAACCACGGCGCAAAATTTCGCCTCCCGGAATTTTGCCATGAAGTGACCACCCGCAAAACCCGCAGATATCTAAGTCATGGCATTCAAGCCCAGTTGATGCAAAACAGTTCCATGTTCTCAGGAGACCTTCTAGATTTTTCAGCTGTTTCATTTCAAGTAGAACTAACTGCACACGCCCCCCAAACATTTCAATGGATCAACCCTCACGCTTCGGCAACCCTCATACTCTCCGACGGAAAAGAAATCATATACTCCGGGGAATGCATAATCCTCAAACAGACCAGCAACCAAGAAAAAAGAAGATTCGTTCTCAGATCAGAAAATTCCCAACTCCCACGTTTCAAACCTAAAGAATTTCGTGGGACAAGACAGGAACTTGTCCCCTCTCCCAATGTCACGTTCAAACATCCGATGATTCAAAAGCTGGTTGACCTTAAGGTGGTCAATGTGTCTGGCAATGGCGTTTCTGTCGAAGAAGACGAAAACAGTACAGTCCTTCTTGCTGGAATGATAATTCCTGAACTTAACATCAATTTTGCCAACAGCTTTAAAATCACCTGCAAAGCTCAGGTTGTCTACAGAAGAGATTGCAAAAATGAATCTTCATCTGGACCAGTTCGATGTGGATTGACCATCCTAGACATGGACCCAAAGGACCATGTGAAACTTTTAGGCATCCTCCATCAAGCCAAAAACGAAAACACCTATATTTGCAACCACGTTGACTTAAATGACCTCTGGAAATTCTTTTTTGAATCTGGCTTTATTTATCCGAAAAAATACGCATATATTCAGGAAAACAAGGAAAAGCTTAAACAGACCTACGAAAAACTCTACACCCAAAGCCCCAACATCGCCCGACATTTTATCTACCAGGACAAGGGCACAATCCTTGGTCACATGGCAATTGTTCGCTTTTACGAAAATGCCTGGTTGATCCACCACCATGCGGCAAATTCAGAAGGTCAAAAAAATGCGGGCCTGGGCGTCCTTAACCAGATAGGCCGATTTATCAACGATTCCCACAGCCTCAATTCAGTACGAATGAACTTCGTCTGCTGCTACTACAGACCTGAAAACAAATTTCCCAACCATGTTTTCGGCGGCGTTGCAAAAACCATAAAAGATCCTAAAGCATGCTCTACCGACCTGTTTGCCTATTTACATTTCAACCAGGAAGAGCATTCAACTTGGGAAATTAACAGTCCGTGGACATTATCAAAGACTCGACCCGACGACCTCGCCGAGTTTGAACTTTTTTACGAGCATGAATCGGGAGGATTGCTTCCCAACGCCCTGGATCTGGAACCTGGAATGATTCATGCAGATCAAATTTCCCAAGAATTTCATAATATTGGCTTGAGCAAGGAACGGCACCTGTTCTCCTTAAAAAGGGAAGACAAACTCAACGCAATTTTCATAGTCAACAACACCGACCTCGGCCTCAACATGTCTGAGCTAACAAATGCAATCAAGGTTTTTGTTCTCGAAACTGAAAACGTAAAAAAAGACATTTTTTTCCAAGTGATATCGTTGCTTTCAAAAAACTTTAAAAAAAGTGAGGCACCGGTACTTGTATTCCCGCATAATTATGTAAAAGAACAAAAAATTGAACATGAAAAAAACTACAACTTCTGGATCCTAAACACGCAATACACAGACAATTATTTCAAGGCCCTAAAAAGGTTATTAAGGTTCATACAGCATTAAACTCTCATACAAAATGAATCCTAACATCGACACAAATTTAGAACAAATCTATAACAGCAGGATTGTTGACAACTATATCAAGCTAATTCAAAAAAGATATAGTTGCATTGACATCCAGGATTTGCTTGATTTTGCAGGGATGCAGCATTATGAGGTTGCGGACCAAGGGCACTGGTTTACCCAAAAACAAATAAACCTTTTCCACAAAAGGCTCCAACAACTTACCGGAAATAAAAACATTGCGAGGGAGGCTGGTCGTTTTGCTGCTTATCCCGAGGCCATAGGGGTCATGCGCCAATACATATTGGGCATGGTAGGCCCGGCAAACGCCTTTAAACTTCTAAGCAAGGCGACCGCAAAGTTCACCAAATCTGCAAACTATGAATCCAGAAAGATAAACTCAAATAAATTCGAAATTACTGTAGCCCCAAATAAAAACGCGCGGGAGATGCCATTTCAGTGCGAAAACAGGATTGGCTTTTTTGAAGCCATGGTCATGATTTTCAATTACAAAAGACCAACTATAAGCCATCCTGAATGTGTCTTTGCCGGTGGAGATGTTTGTCGCTATCTTGTCAATTGGGAAAGTAGGCCCTCTGACATATGGTTTAAATTCAGAAACTTTACAATCTTCGCCTCATCCATTCTTCTTGTTTTTGGTTTGTTTTTCTTTCCAAGTTCCTCTTTTTTGTATTTACTCCCGGCGACTGCCACCATAAACGTTATCATGGCGCTTATTTGCGAATTGATTAACAAAGGAGAAATAAAATCGGCCCTTGGTGCACTGACGGACACAACCGAAAAACTCGTTGATCAAATTAACATCAATAATAGCAACGCATTAATGACAAATGAAATTGGAGAGGTCATTAGCGGCAAGACAAATATTGAAGGGATCCTTGACAGCGTTACCCAAATACTGCAAAAACGTCTGGACTTCGAACGCGGACTCATTCTTCTAGCTACTCCAGAAAAAACACATTTAACCTTTCGAGCTGGATTCGGATATGACGACTCCCAGCTTAAACTGCTGAACAAGGTCTCCTTCAGTTTGGACAAACCCGAGTCTAAAGGGGTTTTTGTTCTAGCCTACCGCGAGCAAAGACCGTTTTTGGTTAACGATATGGAAGATATCGCTGGCGACCTGTCAGCAAGAAGTTTCGACATCGCAAAAAAACTGGGTACAAAATCATTTATAAGCTGTCCGATTATCTGCGATGGTGAGTCTTTGGGCATTCTAGCCGTTGACAATCTTCGATCACATCGGCCCCTTCTGCATAGCGACAAAAGCCTTTTGATGGGGATTGCCCCTGTCATCGGTGTAAGCATTCGAAATGCCGAATTGCTTGAAATCAAGGAGGATAAGTTCAAATCAACCCTGCAGGTCATGGCCGCGAGCATTGATGCCCGGGACCCGTTGACCGCCGGCCATTCGGCCAAAGTCACAGAATATGCAGTCGGCATATGTAAAGAACTCAGGCTCCCCGATGATTACTGCGAAATGGTGCGGGTTGCCGCCCTTCTCCATGACTACGGCAAACTTGCCGTGCCTGACAGCATACTTAAAAAAGAGGGGAGATTAACTTCAATAGAATATGAGCAGGTCAAACTCCACACAGAAAAGACCCGCCGTATCCTCGAGGAAATCAAGTTCGACGGCATCTTTCAGCAGGTTCCCATGGTTGCTGGCTCTCACCATGAAAAGATGGACGGCAGCGGTTATCCGATGGGGCTCAAAGGCAAGCAAATCCCCCTGGGAGCACGGATTATTGCGGTGCAGTTATTACGAAACGAGGCAGGTCAGCATTTTGACCCAAAGATAGTCGAAGCCTTCATCCGCTACTTTTCAACCGATAAGACCAATGAACAATACCCCGGCATCGCCCGCCGCCAGGCCAGGGTTCCCTGCGAAATGGATGTCGCCCTGCGGGTCAACAACCAGACCCTGTCCGGGCAAAGCGCCGATATCAGCAACCTGGGAATATACGTTTCAGCCAATCAGCGAGCCCACGAAATCACTGCAGGCACCCAGGTCGAAATAACTTTCAGCCTTCCGCACCCGGCGGCAGAGCCCATCAGGGTCCATGGCCGTGTGGCCTGGGTCAACCGCCCCCACAGACCCACCAAATGCACCTACCCCCATGGTTTCGGCATTGAGTTTACCCGCATTCGCAAAACCGACCGAAAGGTTGTCAGTGAATTCGTCTCCTCTGCCCACCAGAAAGCCTTCTCCAACCTGAAAGAACTCTTCGCCGCCGGCTAAAAAGCAAAAAAACGCGGATCTATAACCAAAACAAAGGCTGGGGCTGCCACCAAGGCACGAAGGCACCAAGAGAGCCTCAAGACCAGGAATTTCCAATGGGATCATAAAACCAAGAGTTTCTCCATGCCCTGGTGCCGTGGTGGCTAATATCTGTTTAACTTTTTTGGGTTATAATTCCGAAAAAATGGCACAAAAAAGGGGCCTTTGGGGCCCCTTTTTTCCATCATCATACATTTTTTCTAGCGATTCGGCATTCGGCCCCGGCAGGCGATCAACGGGGTATAAGTGAAGCGTCGAGGGTCGTTAAAGAAGGCCTTGAACTCCTGGTAAAACTCTTCAAATCCGCCGGGGTACTCATCGAAATTGCCCAGCTTGCGTCCCGCAACCTCGACCTTTTTGGTCCAGTTGAAATCATCGGACTCTTTAAGCGGGCCGTAAATGAGATGATGAGGAGTCATTTTAACCTGGATATCCTCGAAACCGAGATCGTAAAGGTAGGAATAGAGCTTTCTGCCGACGTAGGGGTCAAAGTCGGCCTTTTGCTCCAAAGCCTTTAGTATTCCAACGATTGTCCGCTCGAGGCGCCCCGAAAGTCCATAATGGCTCAGACAATTGTAATCGAGGTCAAGCAGACAAAGGGTGCCTCCGGGCTTCAGGGTTTTGATTATATTCTTGACGATCTCGAAGCTGTCTGCGCGGTAATATTCGAGCAAAAAGCGGACCCAGATAAAATCGAACTCTCCCAGTTGATCCAGGGGCTTACGGGCGTCAGCACAACAAAAATCTAATCCCTCGGTGGCATATTTTTCAGTTGCGAAGGTGACCCTCTGCTGTGCAATATCAACCCCGACGGCACGACCGCCAGGCTGAACGAGTTCATGCAGTTTTGAGGTGGTCTTTCCCGAACCACAGCCGATATCCGCCACCCGCATCCCCGGCTTAAGACCAGCCCAACGAGCCTGCCTCTCAGTAACACTGTTGTCTGTCTTTACGTCAAGACGAAGAACTTCTTCGTCGTTTTCCATAATATATGAACCTTGTCGCATCCCTGATTCTCCCTGGTATTTTTCAGAATCCATCAAAAAATTTAATTTACTGAGCAAAAGCCAGGCTATTCAACCTTTTGCTGCAAGGGGTTGAGTGGCTAAAATCTTGCATCGCCAAGGCTTTTGGGTCCTGCGAGTCAAAAACCAGGATCTTTCAGCCTCCCGACCAGCTTTTAGGGCTATATTTTGTAGGTTCTCGAGGATACCATTGCTGACTTCGAAATGAAGCAAACTTTTTATTTAAAACTCTTCAATCATTATGGACACTTAAAAATGGAGGATACCCGACGATGAGTTCCGTCATATCACGCAGCATCTCCGTGATTACACCACTTTTTCTGGCTGTTTTCCTGTTAACAGGTTCAGCTTACGGTTCAGGCTTCGGGGTTTTTACTCAGGGCGCTTCGGCCCTCGGCCAGGCTGACGCCGTAGTGGCTCACCTTGATGGGCCCTCGGCAATATTCTTCAACCCGGCGCTGATCAACGACCTGAAAGGGACCCAGGTCGAAGTCGGCACTACGGCTATTGTCGCTGATTTGGAATTCAAAAGTGACTCTACTGGAAAGACCGAGGAGGCCGAAAGCAATGTTCATCTGCCCAGCACATTTTACCTGACCCACCAGATCAATGATCAGCTCAGCGCCGGCCTGGGGGTCTTCTTCCCCTTCGGACTCGGCACCGAGTGGGATGATGATTGGGAAGGCCGCCATCTGGCAACCAAATCAGAAGTCATTTCCTACAATATAAATCCTGTCGTTTCCTACCGGGTAACTCCCAAGGTTTCGGTTGCCGCCGGTGTCAATGTGCTTTGGCTGGATGCAGAACTGGAGCGAAAAGTCCTCATCAACCCTGCTCTGCCAGAACCTGACATCAACCAGAAATTCAGCGGCGATGGCCACGGCTTTGGCTACAACCTGGGACTGGCTGTAAAAATTACCGATCAGATGTCTTTTGGGGCCTCCTACCGAAGCAAGGTCGAGGTCGACATCGAGGACGGCGAGGCTGAATTCGGCTTTCCGGCCTCCACCCTGGCAGCATCCCCCGGCATTGACCTGCTCTTTCCTAAAACCAAAGGCGAAGCAACTCTCGACCTGCCAGCGGTGGCAATGGCAGGCTTTTCCTTAAAACCCAATGACCGCCTGACCCTCGGAACAACTGTGCGCTGGGAGCAATGGTCCGTCTTCGAAGAATTGCGCATTGATCTTGCGCAGGAGATCGGTCCTCCCGGCCAGAGTACCGATGTGAGCGTAACCGCCCGGGACTGGCACGACACCTGGGCCTTCAGCCTTGGGGGCAAATATCGCCTCAACGACGCCGTCACCCTGCTCGGCGGCTACCTGTTCGCCAAAGACGCTGTTCCCGATCGCACCTTTGACCCAGCCATCCCTGATTCTGACAGTCACCTGTTCACCATCGGCACCGAACTGGATTTCAACGAATTAAAGGTGGCCGTAGCCTACGGCTATCAATTGCAGGTAAACCGGGACAAAAATCCCAATGTTCAGGATGCTGCGCTGGGATTCGAGGAAGCCAACGGCACTTACGAAAAAGCCCTGCATCTGGCCGGCGTGAGTCTCACGTACGCCTTTTGAGGACCTTGGATTGTTGCACAGGCTGAAAAAGGGCGGGCCACTTGGCCCGCCCTTTTCCGTGTCAGGATAGTTTCCATCCTTATGTCTCGCAGTCCTCAATGCCCCCCGTCGTCCCCGAATGATTTTGTCGGGGACCCAGATTTTCCAACACCCAGAGGCTGATTTTCCGTCTGAAAGCGCCGCGGGAATGAGGGAGAGATGCTGTCTCTCTTATTTGCCCGCAAAGACTCTCTGCAGCAATTCGGTAGTGCGGGCGGCGGGATTCTGGCGAATCCGTTGTTCCTCCTGTGCCAGCATGGTATAGAGACCATCGAGCCCCTGGTCGGCAATATAGCCGTCCAGGTCGAATGACGGTTGGTTGACAAGGGGCAGCGCCGTATAGGCCCCCATCAACTGCTGGTAGTTCTGATAAAGACCCACCTGGGACATTTTCTCCTGAACGATGGGCTGAAAGCGGCCTCTCAGGGTATCTGAGGTCCTCGCCTTGAAATAATCGGTGGCCGCCGTCTCGCCTCCATTGAGAATACCCATGGCATCGGCGAGGGTCATGCCGGAGATGGCATCCCAGAACACCGCCTTGGCCTCCCCGCTGGCTTTTTCAGCAGCCCGGTTCATGCCTATCTCAAACTGGTCGACCTGCCGGTCAAAGCCGATGGTGCGCAAGGTCTTGGCCATGGGCTCAAGCTCGCTGGGCATTGCGATGCGGATCAGCTCATTTGCCCAGAAGCCATTGGGGCTCGAAGTCAGACCGACGGCCCGCTCAGACCCTACCTGCAAGGCCTCTTTAAGCCCCGCGGCCACGGTCTGCTCGTCGAGTCCGGTCCCTGGTGTGGTCTGCAGGGTGCGCAGGATATCACCGGCCAGGTTGCCGTTCTGAAGTTCGGTACAACCTAAGCTCAAGCCGGCGACCAGGGTCAATATGCAGATCAATTTACAAGCTGCTGCGACAGAGGACATATACTTACTCCTTAGTCATTATCGAATTTCAAATCATTCCAAGGCCTGCAAGGGCTGTCCCGCAAAACCCGCAATGCCCATCCTTGAGACGCTGGGTACCGATGCGAAACCCCTGGCGTTCGATCACCACCTGCTCGCATGAGGGGCAATAGGTATTTTCTCCACCCTCTCCCGGCACATTGCCCACATATACAAAGTTCAACCCGGCATCGAGACCGATTTTTCGGGCCCTTCGAAGGGTTTCGACTGGGGTTCGCGGTGCATCGAGCAGTTTGTAGGTCGGGTAAAAGGCGGTAACGTGCCAGGGCGTCTCGGCCCCGAGATCTTGGGCAATAAAGTGGGCGAGCCCTCTGAGGTCGGCCTCGCTGTCGTTACGACCGGGAATAATCAGGGTGGTCACCTCGAGCCAGATCCCCAACCGCTTGTACTCGCGCAGGGTTTCGAGAACCCCCTGCA
>CALZIZ010000283.1 GCA_945787465.1 uncultured Desulfuromonadales bacterium | reverse complement strand
TCGAAGGGCAGGTTGCGCAGCCGCTCCATCCCCTCGTCGACCGAGAGGCTGCCCTGGCTGAGAGCGGTCAAAAGTCTTTTGAGTTCGGTTGGTTTCATAATCGTCCAGGAAATAAAATTACAGGTCTTTAAACATAACAGTTCAGCATTTTTTTTCAAAGGGGAAACTTTGTCGGGAGAGAGGCTCAGGTCTGGAGCAGGAAAGCGGCACCTGGCGTTGGGGAGGGTTTGCAGCAGGCGCTGCAGACAGGCCGCAACAGCAGCCTGAACCTGGGTCTGGCGCGGCAGAAAGTGTTCGGCCGCTTTGCCAGCGAAGCCGGCTTGAGCTGGAACCTTTTCTGGTAGGGAGTCAGAGGGGTTAGAGACAGACGCGCAGAATCTGGTCCAGGTCGGTGTGCCCCTGGAAGACCTTCTCTATGCCGTCCATGCGCAGGGTCCGCATCCCGGTTGCCATGCCGACATCGCGGATTTCGTCCGCTGCCGCCTTATTCTTGACCGCCCGCTTGACCTCGTCGTGGCCGATCAGCAGCTCATGGATGCCGATGCGCCCCTTGTAGCCGGTATGGGAGCAGACCTCGCAACCTGCCTTGGCCATCAGGGTCAGATCGTCGGAGAAGGCGGGGATGCCGTTGGCTTGGGCCGAGTCTCCACCGTAGGCCTGGATCAGGTTGTCGTACTCTTTGCGGTCGGGATGGTATGGGGTGCGGCATTCGACGCAGAGCCGGCGGGCCAGGCGCTGGGCGAGGATGCCGAGCATCGCCTCGGCGAAGTTGAAGGGGTCCATGCCCATCTCGATGAGTCCATGCCCATCTCGATGAGCCGGACGACGGTTTCCGGGGCGCTGTTGGTGTGCAGGGTGCTGAAGACCAGGTGGCCGGTCAGCGACGCCTCGATGCCGGTTGCCGCAGTCTCGGCGTCGCGCATTTCGCCGATCATGATCACGTCGGGGTCGGCGCGTAGAAACGAGCGCATCGCATCGGCGAAGTTAAAGCCGATCTTGGGATGGACCTGAACCTGGCGCAGCCCGTCCTGGGTGATTTCCACCGGGTCTTCGGCGGTCCAGATTTTGCGGTCCGGGGTGTTGATGTGCCCCAGGGCCGAATGCAGGCTGGTGGTTTTTCCCGACCCCGTCGGCCCGACGCAGAGGATGATGCCGTAAGGTTTGGTCAGGATCTCCTCGAACTCCCTGAGATTGTGGCCACTGAAGCCCATGCCGTCGAGCGGCAGCGGTTTGGAGTTGGCCAGCAGACGCAGCACGGCATCCTCCTGGCTGCCGACCGTGGGCGTGGTTTCGACGCGGAACTCGAGTTTGCGGCCCTCACTCTGGAGCATGATCTTGCCGCTCTGGGGCTTGCGCCGCTCGGCGATGTCGAGTTTGGCCATGATTTTTATACGGGCGACGATGGCCCTTTTGTAGGTGGCCGAAATCTGGTGGGCGATGTGACAGACGCCGTCGATGCGGTAGCGCACCTGCAGGGGGGCTTTGCCCATCCCGGGCTCGAAATGAACGTCCGAAACGTTTTTTTGGTAGGCTTCGAGGAGAATTCTGTTGACCAGTTTGATGACCTGCGAGTCCGATTCTGAGAACTTGGCCTCGTCGGATTCCTCCTCCACGGTCACGACGTCGTCGCCGAGTTCGCCGATCAGCTCCTGGACCTGGTCTTCGGTCTTGACGTAATACTTCTCGATCCCGTCCTCGATCTGCTTTCCCAGGGCCACGACCAGTTCGATGCTGCGGTTGGCGTGAAAACGCAGGTTGTCGCCGATGGTCGGGTCGGTCGGCGATGAGGTCGCCACCGTAAGCCGCTCGCGGGTCGCCTGCAGCGGCAGCACCTGGAGCTGGGTGATCAGATCGAGGGAGAGTGCCTTGAGGGCCTCATCGGTGGGCCGCATCTTGTCAAGGTCGACGAACCTCATGCCGAATTTGGTGGCCAGCGCCGAAAGGAGCTGGCCCTCGGTGATCAGTCCCTTGTCGATGAGCAGGGCGCCGATACGTTTTTTCTTCCCCTCCTGCTGGCTGGACATCGCCTCTTCGACCTGCTCGCGGGTCACCAGGCCAGCCTCGACCAGGATATCCCCAACCCGGACCCTGGCGGCAGACTTGTTGTTTTTCTGCGCTTCCTGGATGGTCTTTTCGACGGTTTCTCGGGCCAGGTTGTTGTGCTCTGCGATGATCTCTCCCGCCTTCTTCTCCCGCAACTGGCGCTGCTCCTCCAGCACCTGTTCCACGTCGGTCGGCTTGACCATTCCCTTTTCTTCGAGGATTTTTCCCAGGGGCCGTTCCTGGCGGCGCATGCGGATTCCGGCGGTGGTGAAAAAGATGCTTTTACAGGGGCTGTCCAGGTCATTGGGAAAGCCGAAAAAGCCGGTCTGGTGCTTCTGCTGCTCGAGGGAACGAACCTGGAACACATCGCCGGTGACGGTTTCCACCTCTTCAAGAACGTCGTTTTCTCCCAGTGGTACATCAGTGCGGTTGCCGAGGACAAAAATACAGCAGATATCGAAGAGGGAGTACGAGAGGCGGATGCCGTTTTCTTTGAGGATTACCTCGATTTCGTTCGTCTGGGGCTTGAAGGGGACGGGGAGGTGCGCTTCGATGTCCTCGCCGTCCATGAATTTAAGAATGATGTCCTGCTGCAATGGTCTACCTCGGTAATCGTTGGCCAAAGGGCTGGAAAATACATCGAATGCGTCGCTGGAGGGAGCCCCCGTGAATGGGTTTTGGAATGCATTTTTTACGCCAAGCAACCGTGGCAGGGCCGGAGACAGAAAACCGCCGAAACCAGGCGGCTTCGGCGGTTAAAAGAGCAAGGCGGATTGTTGACAGGGGTTACTTTACCTTGGGGGATTGCTCGAAGTTGACTTCCTGGTCAGGCGGATCCATGTCGCCCGGGAACTCGGCAAAGGGATAGGGCCTGGCGTTTTCGTTCAGGGTGACGTAGCGCAATACCCGATAGGCGTAGACAGAGACCTTGTTGGAGAAGCTGCGCAGCTTTTCGTTGGGCTTTGTGGTCACCAGCAGCAAGACATATTGAACCAGGACGATGAGTTGTACGATAAAGCGAAGAACCTCGAAAACCACAAGAAACAGCAGAGTGTAGAGCAGTCGCAGCAAAATGCCGGTGCGGCTGCCTTCGGCCTTTACTGGCTGGGTTGAAGTCTGGGTATTTTCGGTTGCCATGGTGTCGTCCTCCCTGGAAAGTGAAGTGAGCCGTCAGCGGCCCGGAAACATACGGATATAATCCATATCAAGTTCATGAAATTGCATGTGTTTATATCATGTGTCGGGTTTGTTGTTCAAATGTTTTAATTTGCAGCCCGGTCCCATTCTCCGGCTCAGGCGGTCGCCCGGTGACGGAGCGAATCACGGCCGATCTCAGTTGCGAGTCTGATACAGGGGTTCAAGGGGCTCCTTTTTTCCCCGGGGGCATTGCGCAGCGGGAAATCCCTCCTCGCGAACGGCCCGGTATAGCGTATCCCCCACCCAGGCTGTTTCGCTACGGTCGTAAAGGGCTTTGCTCAGTTGCAAGAGCTCTTCCTTCATCCGCGCAGGGCACCTGCCGGCTAGCTCGCCAAGGCTGGTCGGCGCCGTTGCTCCCCAGGTCCCTCTGGCGAGTTGCAGCAAGGCGGCTTTTGTCTGCTGCGGGTCATTCCCTCGGCAGCTTTGTTTCAGCGCGTCAAGGGCCTTGCTGTGGCTTTGCAAAGCCAGGTCCGCCGTTGCGGAGGCAGGTACTATTGCGTTTTTTTTACGTCGCGTAGCGCCCCAGGCGATCAGGCTCAGCCCCCAGCCGGTGGCCAGGCCGAGGCTGATACGACGCCACCTGGAAGCCTCTGCTGCAGCAGCCGAAGTCCCTGGTGCGTCCGGTTGCCCTTTGGGGGGCAGTTGCAGCTCAGCTTCAGGCCGCTGAACCGGTGGTGGTGGCGGGGCGCTTTTTGCCGCCGGCAAAACCTCGATCTCCCGTTCGGGCAACCGGGCGACCTCCATTTGTTCGGATGCGGTGTTCCACCAGGGGATCTCCAGCGCCGGTAGCCGGTATTTTCCCGCCCGGGTGGGGACCAGGGCGATCTTCTCCTGGCGGGCCCCGACCAGCAGGCCGTCCCTGGGGTGATTTTCGAGGATCGGTTGGTCGGGATACTGCTTGAGACCGTCGGTTGGCGGAAGTCTCAGTTCGGGAAGTTGCGCCGCGGTCAGGCCCTCGGCATAGAGGGTCAGGGTGCGGGTCACCGGTTCACCGACCTTGAAGGCCGGCGGGGTTTCCGACCACTCCTCGACCAGCCTCAGCTGTCCGGAAGGCAGCCAGTTGTTGCCGGAAAATTCCTGGGGAACCGCCTTGCTACTGATCTCCAGTGTCTCGGATTGCACCCTTTTGACCGCCCCGTTCTGGCCGAAGGGGTCGAGCAGTGAGGGGCGCCCCTGCAGGACGGTGCCCTGAAAAATCACCGGGGCGATGGTCAGGGGGCCGCTTTGCTGGGGAAAAATGGCGTAATTGCGCTCCACAACGATATAGCGAAGGCCGTCTTGCCGGGTTTCGTAGGTTCGGTCGTCGCCGAGTTTTTCAATAAGGGCATCGCCCTGGGCAAGTTTCGGTTCGCTGAGAGTTGCATTGGCGATCTCGACATTGCGCAACAGTCGGACCTGGTAGCGGATCTGTTGCTGGACGTAGGCGGTTTTCGGGGTGGCTTCGACCTGGACCAGGATTGGAGCGGAGCTGCCGTCCTTTGCAGGGGACTGTTCGGTGACGGTCAGGCCCAGCGGGGGGCTTGTGTCATCGCCAAAGGCTATGGCCGGGATCTCGATCTGACCGGCCTGCCTGGCCATCGCCGTGAGGTGCCACTGGGTCTTGCGGCTCATGTTGCCGTTGACGATGGAGATGTTGCTGCTGCGATTCTTGCCGAGAATCTCGAAATCCGCCTCCAGGGGCGAGAAGTCGGGGTCGTCATCGACCGAGCCGGTGGCTTCGAAGGTGATACGGAAGGATTCACCAAGGCCCACCGGGTTGCGGTCGAGGTAGACCTGAATCTCAGCGCCCCTGGCGGTTGCAGGTTGCAGCGAGATCAGCAGGGCGAGTGCCAGAGCGATGCTGAAAAATGTTTTTACCATGGCTCGTTTTCTGGGGAATGGGGTTGCTTTTTGTACTGGTAGAGGAATTTGCGGCGCAGCAGCCCCCCCGGATCATCAGGGATACGCCGCAGCCACTGCTCGGTCGCCTGCCTGGATTCGTCGGACTGCTCGGACTGCTCGGACTGCTCGGACGGGTCGGACTGTTCGGACGGGTCGGACTGGTCGGACTGGTCGGACTGGTCGGACTGGTGTCGGACGGGTCGGACGGGTCGGACGGGTCGGACGGGTCGGACGGGTCGGACGGGTCAGACTGGTCAGACTGGTCAGACTGGTCAGACTGGTCAGACTGGTCAGACTGGTCAGACTGTTGGTCTTGCTGCTCAAGAAGTTCTTTGATCAGCTCGAGGTTATGGCGGGCGTCGGCGTGATCGGGGGCCGTCTTCAGGGCCTCTTCATAGGCCTGCACGGCCTGGGGATACTGGCCGAGGCGGGCCAGGGCGTTGCCCTTATTGTACAGCGCCTCGGGGCCGGCAAGCCCCTCGAGGGCCTCGACCGCCTTCTGGTAATCGTCCTGGCGGTAGAAGGCGCTGGCTTTCCACTGCGGGTCGTTAAAAGCCTCGGCCGCTTCGGTCATCTCCCCCCGGGCAAAGGCGCGGGCCCCTTTCTGGTCTGGGGTCTTCCACAGTCCGTCCCAGTCGAAGGCCCTTGCCGGTTGCGGCGGGGCCAGCAGAAACAGCACCAAAAGGGCCAGGTAGCCTCGGCGAAACGCCAGGGCTTCGCTCGCCTGGTTCAGGCGACTCATCTCCAGCGGGGCTAGCAGGGTCTCGATATCCCTGTCGTCAGCGGTCATCCTGTGATAGCGGCCCCCGCCGAGGTGGGCGGCGCTGGCCAGTTGTTGTTCATCGAGCCTGGCCAGAACGATCGCCCCCTGGGAGTCCTTGAGAAATCCCCCCTGGCCGCTGGCGATCGGGGCGCCTTCGGCGGTGCCGATGCCGAGTACGCTCAGGCTGTGGCCCTTCTGCCGTGCCTGCTCCACCGCCGCCAGCGCTTCGGGCCCTTCGATTCCGTCGCTGAGCAAAAGCATTTCGCCGCGGGTGACTCCGGCCTGGGCAAGGAGTTCGATGCCCTTTTGCAGGGCCAGGTCGACCCGGCTCCCCTGGCTCGGCATGATCTCGGTCGACAGGCTTTCGAGCTGGGACGTTATGGTTTCGGCGTCCTCGGTCAGCGGGCTCACCGCAAAGGCCCGGGCCGCGTAGACCACCAGCGCGGTTTGCCCTTCGCTGCGCCTTTTGAGGATGTCGGCGAGTTTGTAGCGGGCGCGCTCGAGGCGGCTCGGCTTGATATCGGTGGCATCCATGGAGCGCGATAGGTCGAGCAGAACGACCAGGGCCGACTGCTGGCGAAAGACCGGCTGGGGCAGGCGCTGCCAGGTCGGACCGGAAAGGGCGAAAATTGACAGCAGGCCCGCTACGGCGAGCAGCCAGAGCATTCTGCGCGACCCTGGGCCCGCTTGGCCCTTGAGCAGGTGGTCGAGCAGCTCGGGGTCGCAGACCGCAGCCCAACTTCTGTTGCCGGCCCTGGCGCGGGCCAAAAACAGGAACAGCAACAAGGCAGGGATAAGCGCCGTCAGCCAGAGCGGGCGTATAAAGTGAAATTCGGCCAGATTCATCCCTGTCCCTTCCTTCTCAGGCGAACGCAGCCGAGCAGGGCGGCGAGGCCGAGGGCTACGCCCAGCGGCCAGTGAAACAGGGCTGCGGCCGGGCGAAAGGTCTGGCCCTGGGCCGGGACCGGCTCCAGTTCGTCAAGCAGCCGGTAGATCTGCTCCAACTCTTCGGTGTCGCGGGCCCGGAAGTAGCGTCCCCCGGTCTTTGCTGCAATCCCCTGCAGGGTTTTTTCATCGAGTTCCGCCGAGGGGTTGATGCGGCGGCTGCCGAAAAAAGACGAAATGACCATTTCGTCGGCGCCGATGCCGATGGTGTAGATTTTTAGCCCCTTTTCGGCGGCGAGTTCGGCGGCTTTGAGGGGCTTGACCTCCCCTGCAGTGTTGGCTCCGTCGGTGAGCAGAACCAGGACTCCCTGCTGGTCGGCCTGGTTGCGCAGCCGCTTGACCGCAAGGCCGATGGCATTGCCGATGGCCGTTTCCTTTCCGGCCAGGCCGATGGCCGACTCGTAGAGCAGGGTTTTGACGGTGGTGCGGTCGAAGGTCAGAGGCGTCTGCAGGTAGGCCTGGCGCCCGAACAGAATCAGCCCGATGCGATCGCCGACCCGCCGTTCGATAAACTCCCCTGCGACCCATTTGGTGGCACTGAGACGGTCGACGGTTTGCCCCTTTACCTTGAAATCCTCGACCTCCATGCTTCCCGAAAGATCGACGGCGAGCATCAGGTCCCGTCCGCTGACGGGCAGCTCCACCGCTTCGCCCAGCCACTGGGGGCGGGCACTGGCGGTGACCAGCAG
>CALZIZ010000282.1 GCA_945787465.1 uncultured Desulfuromonadales bacterium | reverse complement strand
GGCGGCATGCGGCGCAGCGACCAGCGGGCCCAGCAAGAGCGCGAACAGCAGCAGTGGGCGCAGCAGGAAGCCTCCCAGTACCAGGCGGGGCGCACCAGCTACAACCGGGCCTATGCAGCGTGCATGGAAGGCCGTGGATACACGGTGAGATAACCCAGGAGGACGCCATGAAAAGATTGCAACTGTTGCCACTGATGCTGATGTTTTGCCTGACACCTCTTGCCGCGGCGGCCGGCAGTTTTGACGGCTCCACTCCCCTGCTCTGTGCCCTGACCCAGGCTGTTGAATGCATTCCGGAAAGCGGCTGCGAGAGCCGGTCTGTCGAGGATGTGAATCTTCCTCTCTTTGTAAGCATCAACTTTGAGAAAAAACAGCTCAACGCCGTGGGAAACCCTGAAAACGCCAGGTCGACAGCAATCAAAAACATCGAACAAATCAACGGCAGAACCATCCTGCAGGGAGCCGAAAACGGCCGGGGATGGACCATCGACATGAACCAGGAGACCGGCAAGTTCACCGCCGCCATAGCCGAAGACCGGGCCGGCTTTGTTGTATTCGGGGCCTGCATCCCCCGTTAAGAAAATAGTGGGCAACTCCCGGTGAAGCTACGTTGTCGCCCTGCAGTGGAGAATGATTTGTCTATCGTCCTGAAAAGGGTCCGACGGCTTTTTCTCGCTGTCCTGTGGCTACTGCTGGCCACCCTGCCCCCAGCCTCCTGGGGGCAGCTCCCAGGCGATGCGGCCAAGCCCCAGGCTGAGCCTGTTACAGCAGGCACGGAAACAACTGAACAGGTTGTGGAAAGGCTTAAGGAGACCCTCGCCGTTGCCCGCCAGAGCCTCGCCAGTGGCCAGGCCCTTCTCGAGTCTACCCCGCCTGAGCAACTCGGCGCCACCGTCGAAGAAGTTCATCTGAGGCTGCGCCTGCTCAACACGCGGGTGCTTTATTTAGGCCAGCACATCGAGGCCTACCGCACTCTCGAAGAAACCCGCCGGGCCACCAAAGACCTGGTCGCCAGGGTCGAAACATGGCAAGGCTTTGAAGACCCGCCGCCCTATTCCATCACCCTGGTGGATGAACTCCGCGATGCCCGTCATGCCCAGCACCTTTCCATCTCCCGGGATGATGTCCGGAAGACCCTGCTTGAACAGGAACATGGGGAGGCACGACAGGCTCTTAAAGACTCTGAGCAGCGATTGCGGCAGACCAAAGAAGCCCTGGAAAAGCCTCTGGAAGGTGCCGAACTGCTGCGCAGCAATTGGCTCAATGATCTGGCTCAGCTCGAAACCGAGGTCGCAGGGGCCAAGGCCCTCAGCACCCAGACCCAGTTGCAGGTGGCCAATGAATCTCTGGCCCTGCATCGCAAAACCCTTGATTTTCTGGAGCGGCAGATCCAGATCGCAAGGGCAGACACCGCCTTTACCAGAGAAGAGCTCGAGCAGAAACTCGAAGCCATCACCCAAAGACAAAAAGCCTTCGAAAAAGAAGAACTCCGGACAGTCCGCAACAACAACCGAAACCAGGAAAAGCTCCAACAGGCCCGCGAGGCCCTGCAGAAGACCCGCCAGAGCCTGGGTCAAGGGGCGGAGGATGAACAGAAGATCCATGAGGAAATCAAGCGCCTTCAGCAAATGGTCGAGGTGCGCAAAGCCTGGGTCGATACCAGCGCCAAAATTGTCGAATTGAGAAAGCTGGTTGCCTTTCGATTTAATGCCGAGAAACTGCTCTGGGAAGAACGCCACCGTCTGACCAGCACCAAGGACGAAAGTGAACTTCAAGAAGCAGGCAAATTTATCGCCGACCGCCTGGAAAAGACCCGAGAGTATCGGGCCGCCATCGAGTCGAGCCTGAAACTGGCGCAAAGCCTGAGCCTGAACCAGGCAAAGCGTCTGGACGAGGGCACCCTTGCAAAGGATCAGCAGCCCCTGGCCCGACAAATGCTGGAAGCTTACCAGAAGCGGGTGGAGTTCCTGACCCAGAGCCTGGCAGATATTGACGACCTGGCGCGGCAGGGGGAGCGGTTTCAGGAGGCGATAGCCGATCGTCGCCAGCGGATTACCACCAAAGAGCACCTGCAGTTTTTTTTTGACGACGTCCTGAAAGTGGCCGGCAACATCTGGAATTACGAAATCTTTACCGTAGAAGACACCATCGTGGTTAAAGGTCAGCCGGTGACCGAACGGCGGCCGGTGACCATCAGCAAGGTGGTCCGCGCTCTGTTGATCCTGGTCATCGGGTTGTGGTTGACTTTCCGTTATGAAAACCGCATCCACCAGGTGGCTGTACGGCTCTTCAAACTGGAGGCCGGAGCCGCCCTGCTGGTCCAGCAGGTTTTCAAGGCCTTGGTGGTCATCGGCCTGCTGGTCTTCGCCCTGATCACGGTGAAGATTCCCCTCACGATCTTTGCCTTTATGGGCGGCGCGCTGGCCATCGGCGTCGGTTTCGGGGCCCAGGCCCTGATCAACAACTTCATCAGTGGCTTCATCCTGCTCTTCGAGCGGCCGATCAAGGTCGGGGATCAGGTGGAAGTCGAAGGGACCCGCGGCAAGGTGGTCCACATCGGCACGCGCTGCTCCCAGGTGAGGCGCTTTGACGGCGTCGACATCCTGGTGCCCAACAGCGCCTTTCTGGAAAAAAACATTGTCAACTATACCCTCTCGGACCAGCTTATACGTCTCACTGTCAAGGTCGGCGTCGCCTACGGGTCGCCGACCCGCGAGGTTTCCAAAATCATTTCCAATGCCCTGGAGCAGCACGGCCGCATCCTGAAGGATCCCGAGCCGGTCATCCTGTTTGAGGATTTCGGCGACAGCGCGCTGATCTTCTCGGTCTACTTCTGGGTCGAGATCCTCCCCACCGCCGATACCCGGATTGTCGCCAGCGACCTGCGCCACATGCTCGACAAGCGCTTCCGCGAGGCCGGTATCACCATCGCCTTTCCGCAGATCGACGTGCATTTCGACAGTGCTCAACCGGTCCAGATGCAGATGGCAGAAACCCTACCGAAGGAAAAAACTGACAAACCTCCCCAGGGTCCAGAGGATGGGTAGAAGAAGAAAAAACCTCAAAGAACCTGATATGCAAGGGTACAAATGAAGTATTCTTATAAAATCAATACCATGGCGGAATGCGGGGTGACCTGATCTAATCAAGCAGTACGTTTAGCATCTGGTGGTGCCCTCAACCTATTCTTCTAGCGTTGCGGGATAATGAAGAACTTCGTTGAAAACATATCCAGAATACCCCTTCTGGCAATTTTCTTCGTGATTTCGTGTCTTCCAGCGCTGTCCGCCCTATTTTTGCGCCCCATGGACGTTCTCGCCCAAAACCCCTCTCCGGCCGACATCACGCTGCCTGAAGTAAACCTGACTTCGGAAGAAAGAGCCTGGCTCTCAAACCACCCGGTGATCACATTGGGGGGCGGGAATTTCCTCCCCCTGGATTCTGGCGATGACTCAGGCCGCGCCGAGGGGGTCGGCCCTGATTATGCCCGGCTGCTTGGCAGCATGTTGGGGATCGAGTTCAAATTCGTCAGCGGGGACTGGGCGCAGATCCAGGAGATGGCCAGGGCCAAACAGATCGACGGCATCCGTCTCCTCCTGAAAAACGCGGAGCGGGAGGAATATCTGCACTTCACACGATCCTTCACGACACTGAAGCACGCCATCCTGACGCAGAAATCCTCACCGGATATCGCCTCCTTGAGTGACCTGGCCCACAAGCGGGTCGGTACCATGAATGCCGTTTATGCCCATCGCTATATGCAGGAGCATTATCCGGAGATCGAACTGGTTCCGTTTTCCACTGTTGAGGAGAGCCTGCGGGCACTCGTCAGCGGCGAGGTGGATGCGGCCGTTGCCTCCCTTGCTGTCGCCGGTTCGATCATGGACCGAATGTTCATTACCAACCTCAAGGTGACCGCCCTGCCCGAGGAGTTGTCCGATGAACTGCATATGGGCATCCGCAAGGACTGGCCGGAGTTCGTGTCAATACTTGACAAGGCGATTGCTGCGATACCACGTGAGAGACACCTGCAGTTAAAGAGCCGATGGATTTCCCACCAGTATCAGATCGATAGCAAACAGGTCTCCTTGACAGAGAAGGAGAAGGCATGGCTCCGGGAAAATCAGACGGTGCGGGTGCGGACGGCCGACTGGCCGCCCTACCTGATTGTTAAGGGGAACGAACACCCACAGGGGATCGCCATTGAGTATCTCAAGTTGATCGGGGAACGTACCGGGATCAAATTCAGATATGAAGCGACAAACCAGCCTTTTGCCGAGTTTCTCGAAAGCATGAAGCAACGCCAGGGGCCCGATCTGGCACCACTCATAGCGCAAACCCCGGAGCGCGAAGAGTATCTTTCTTTCTCAGAGAACTATATCTCCTCGCCCTACGTCATCTTTTCTCGATCACAGGGGGCCCTGCTCTTGGATATCACCGGCTTGACCGGGAAGACGCTCGCGGTCCCGAGAGGCTTCAAAGTGCAGGAGGTGCTGGTCAAAGATTATCCCGAAATCAATCTCGCGCTCTTCGATTCGGATGAGCATGCCCTTGAAGCGGTGGCAACCGGAATGGCCGATGCCTATATCG
>CALZIZ010000281.1 GCA_945787465.1 uncultured Desulfuromonadales bacterium | reverse complement strand
GGCATATACGACAGCCATCCCCACCACGTAGCTCACCGAAAGAGAAAAGGCCTTAACCCGGGATTTCTGCCCAAGGGTTCGGGAGCCGACATAGGTGGTAATGATCGGGATCATCGGGTAAACACAGGGGGCCAGGCTGGCCAGCACCCCCCCAAGGTAAGCTGCGGCCAAAGCAACGGGAGGCGATGCCCCGAGGTAGGGTTCGAGCCCATTGAGAATTCCGTCCATCAATCCTCCCCTCTCTAACCCAGATAAGGTTTCCTCTCATTATACACCGATGGAACCTGGGTTGCAGCGGAGGCGACTTCGACAACAGAAGAGAAACAGATAAGGACTTGGGAAGAGGAACCAAAGAGCTGTTTAAAGCCAGGAAGCATAGAGGGGCACTAAAGGTTGGCCCCTGGCATCAATTGCCGGCTTGGGGGGATGTTTTGAGAACGGGGGCTTCGCTTCCTGCAACCGGCAAAGCCACGTAAAAGCAGCTCCCCTTGCCCGGAGTGCTTTCGACCCAGACCCGGCCGCCGTGAAGACAGACGATCTCCTTGACCAGCGAAAGACCGAGACCGATCCCCTTTGTGGTGCGCCGATCTCCCGTGTCCAGGCGGTAAAACCTGTCAAAGATACGTTCCGCCTCCTCTGAGGGAATTCCCACCCCCCGGTCAGAGACATGCACCACGAGCTCGCCACCCTGCTTCCCGGCCCCCAAGACTATCTCTGATTCAGGGGGAGAATATTTGACCGCATTAGACAGCAGGTTGTCAAAAACCTGTCGCAACTGCTCCCGGTGCCCCAACACACCGGGCAGGGAATTCGGACCGTCATAGCGAAACATCCTCTCCGGAAATGCCGCCTGAAATGCCCCTGAAGCCTCCGCCAGCACTTCGGGCACAGACACAGGAGCTAATTCCAGGGAGCTCCATTCGGCGCGCAGCCGCTCCATTTCGGTGGCTGCCCTCACGGAAAAAATCTTCAGCAGAGACTCGACCAGTTCTCGCTCTCGAAACGGCGACTGATCCATCAGCACGATCAAGCCCATCGGCCTCCCGCTCGAATCGAGCATGGGGGCAGCGGCAAAGCTTTCGACGGCCATTTCGGCCAGAAACGGGTCACCGGGAAAACGCTGACGTATTCCCCTGGGGTGAAATACCAAGCACCCCTCTACCACCTCAGCGCAAGGGGATAGTCTTCTGTCACCAGGGTATTGTCACCGGGGTGGGCTGCAAGGATGTGGAGCTTTTTGGGAGCGCCCTGCGGCAACTCGCAGATCAGCACAAAATCTGCATTGAGAGCGCTGGCGAGATGCCAGGCCAAAGAAGGGAAAAACGCCTCGCCTATGGTGACATCGACCCCCCTGACCACCTCCCGAAGGGCGGCTTCCCGTCTTTCGAGGGCCCTGATATAGTGGCGTACCAGCGCGTAAAGAATGGCGGCGGTCAACAGGACGTAAAACCAGCCTTTGAAGGTCTGGATGCGGGAGATGAGCGCCGCATCACTGACCAGCGCTGCCAGCAGTCGGTCGGAGGCCAGAATCCAGAGGCCGCCGAGCAGTGCGTAAATAACCGCAATGCGCAGGGCGATGCCTGGCCGCATCAGCAGCCTCTTTTTGTGGGGAAGCTTTTCCATTGTCGCCTTGACGGTTTCAGCTTTGTGTAAAAGCATACCATCGAAGCGGCAACTCGCTCGAAGACGGGTGAATTCTCCATAAAGCTGAACGATTCTCTGCCCGCCCGATACCTGCTAAGATGTGCGCCCCCGGTCCGCTGCCCAGGCCAGAGAAGAACAAGATTTGGGTCAAGGGGCTCAGCATGAAAAGCCGAAGGGGCGACCCTGGAGAATTTACCCTGCGGTCAAGAACCGCGGTACGTGCCTTGCCTTTTTTCCAGCAACGCTGCAATGGCCTCGATATGGTCCTCGGTGTGGTGGCACATGCCCTGAAAGGTGGCGCACATATCGAGAAAATCAGGCAACTCCTGTCGCTGGGCCATCTTCATGAGGCGCTTGGTCAAACGGACCGACACCGGCGGCTTGGCGGCGATCTGCCCGGCCAACTCCATCGCCTTGGGCAGCAGCTCCTGCGGTTCGACCACCTCAAGCAGCAGCCCCAAATCCTTTGCCTCATCGGCCTTTACCAGGCGACCGGTGAAGGTCAACTCTGCGGCCTTCTGGTAGCCGATCAGCCGTTGCAGAAACCAGGCTCCGCCATCGCCGGAGACTATTCCCAGGTTTATGAAGGTCTGGCCGAGCAGCGCCTTGTTTGAGCCGATGCGCATATCGCACATGCAGGCCAGATCCATCCCGGCCCCGATCGCCGGGCCGTTAACCGCTGCGATGACGGGGACTTCGGCTTTGTGCAAGGCCAGGGGAATCTGTTGAATGCCTCGCCGGTACTGGTTCTGGATCTCCAGCACCGAGCCGCCGAAGATGCCGGAGCGCTCCTGCATCTCCTTGACGTTGCCGCCTGCGGAAAAAGCCGCACCGTCGCCGGTTATTACCAGAACGGACACCTCTTCGTCTCGATTGACCCAGTCAAGGGTCTTGAGGATATCGTCGATCAGGGCAGTGCCGGTCAGGGCGTTGCGCACATCGTCGCGCTCAAAGGTCAACAGGGCGACGCGATCTTTAACATTCAGGGAAGAATCGACAAGTTGGGGAAGGGACATGGGTAAGCCTCCTGGTTTGGTTCATCCAAATTGATTATCGGAAGGCGGGAATCCCGGTGACTTCCTGTCCGATGATCAGAGTATGCATGTCATGAGTACCCTCGTAGGTATAGACCGACTCCAGATTGTTTGCGTGGCGCATGATCGGGTACTCACTCATGATCCCGTTGGCTCCCAGCATGGTGCGCGCGGTGCGGGCGATCTCCAGGGCGATGTCCACATTATTCATCTTGGCCATCGAAACCTGTGCAGGGCTGTAATTGCCCTGGTCCTTGAGACGACCGAGCTGCAAAGCCAACAGCTGCCCCTTGGTGAGCTCCGTCACCATCTTTGCCAGTTTTCTCTGTTGCAGCTGAAAGCCGGCGATAGGTTTATCGAATTGAATGCGACTCAGGGAATACTCGAGTGCGGTCTGGTAGCAATGATCAGCGGCACCCAAGGCCCCCCAGGCGATACCATATCGTGCTTGAGTCAGACAGCCAAGCGGCCCCTTGATGCCTTTGACATGAGGCAACAGGCTTTTCTCTTCATCGACTATGACATCCTCGAAAACCAGTTCCGAGGTTACTGAAGCACGTAAACTCCATTTTCCTTTCATCTGGGGAGCCGAAAATCCGGGCGTCCCCTTTTCGACCAGAAAGCCGCGAATCCCTTCATCGGTTTTGGCCCAGACCAGGGCCACATCAGCGATGCTCCCGTTGGTGATCCACATTTTTGAGCCATTAATACGCCACTTGCCACCGTCTTCACGAACAGCACGGGTTCGCATGCCGCTGGGGTTGGAACCGAAATCAGGCTCAGTCAACCCGAAACAGCCGATCACCTCACCGGATGCCATCCTGGGCAACCATTCATCCTTCTGGGCGTCGGTACCGTAAGCGAAGATGGGATACATAACCAGCGAGCCCTGCACGGAGGCAAAGCTGCGCAAGCCTGAATCACCACGCTCAAGTTCATACATCAACAGGCCGTAGGCCACGTTGGAGAGCCCGGCACATCCGTACTTCTCTGGCAGGTTGGGACCATAAAATCCCAAGGCACCCATTTTTTCGATCAGGTGGCTTGGGAAAGTCTCGTTCAGGGCGTGCTCTTCGATAATCGGCAACACTTCTTCGTTGACGAACTTGCGGGCGGTGTCCCGCACCAACTTTTCCTCGTCAGTCAGCAGGCCTTGAAAGCCCATGTAATCTGTCAGTTCAGTTGTGTTACTCATCTCAGGCTCCTGTTTGCCCTGTAGAAATAAACTCGGCTACTAAAAACGGCATCTTACGACGGCTTTAAAATACACAAAGTCACTATAGATGAAATACTTAATCCATCTCAGGAATTATTCGTCTATAGCAAGCTCGGCTCGAAATGCCAGACAAGCGGTTTCTTATCCCTTACCCAGGGCCGTCTTAACATTACCCACCAGGTTGAGAAGGCGCGGTCCGATGTCACTTTCGATCATCGCTTTGGTCAACTGAAAGGAGGGGCCACCACAGCTGAAAGCCATGGTTCCAGACCCGTCCTCCAAGACTAATGGCACACCGACAGCATTGACCTCATTGCGCCACCCGCCCAAAGACAGACAATAACCGTGTTCCTGATATTCTTTAAGGGCCTGCTCGATTCCGGCTTTGACCTCCGGCCAGCGCTGCTCATCATCCAGACGAATCTGCTCCATTAACTCAGCCCTGTCTTCTTCGGAGATGGCGCAAAGATAGGCCCTGCCCATGGCACTCGCAGCCAGAGGTAACTTGGAGCCGACATCGAGTTGGATTGTAAATGTCGATGCGCTTCTGTAGGTGTCGATATAAACCATATGCAGGCCTTCTCGAACCCCGAGATTAACTGCCCCCTGGCTGTGTTCGGCCAGGGCCTGCATTAACGGCCTGGCCAGGCGGCGCGTACCCATGTGAGAAAGCAACGAATAGCCGATACTGATTAATGCCGGCCC
>CALZIZ010000280.1 GCA_945787465.1 uncultured Desulfuromonadales bacterium | reverse complement strand
GAAACCGCTGCAACCAGCGGCGATTGACCTTGCCGTTGCGAACCAGTCCGGGGGGCAGACTCAGGGCAGCCTGAACGTTTTTCAGCAGGTCTCCCTCGACACCCGAGACCTTGATTTCCACCGGCTCGGCAGCGCTGGCCGGCACCGCTGAAAGATAGAGGGTCGTGATAACAATCAGGCAAAGGGTGACCCACCCCCAACAGCCCCTGATCGCGTTTACGGGAAAATATCTTTTCAAATTTTAGGATCCTGAGCGCAACGGCGGTGGCGGCAAATCGAAACGACAACCTGAATCCGTGAGTTTTTCGGCGCATTGCCGATTTTCTGCAACCTTGCAGAGATCAACAGGTGAGGAGTGAAGCGTGAGGGGTGAACCGTAATTCAACAAACAAGAACGAAGCTCTTCGCTTTCTCTCCTCACACCTTACGCCTCACCCCTCACGGATTCAGGGATAATTGCAGCAGGGGTTTTCTTAAAATCAGCAGCTAATTTACCTTGTCAAAACAGATAAATTCAAACTATTTTACACTTCCGACGAAATATTTCACCAATTAGCAACCAGCCCCTGAACCAAGGCCCCATGACCTGGCGCTTTTTTGAAAAAATCCTGCTGCTGGCCTTTCTGCTGCCTGCCTTCTCCGCCCAGGCCTGGCAACCCCGACTGAAGGCCGACTCTGTGCTTGAGCGCCTTGATCCTCCGCCCGTCATCGGCAAACACCGCCCCTACGTCATCGGCCCGGGCGAAACCCTGATGGAAATTGCCCGCCGGGCCGGGGTCGGTTTTCTCGCGTTAACCCGCGCCAACCCCGGCCTCGACCCCTGGGGGCCTCCGGCAGGGCTGGAGATCGAACTGCCTTATTCGGCCATCCTCCCCCATGGGACCGGCCCTGGCATCACCATCAACCTTGCCGAACTGCGCCTCTATTATATATGGAGCGAGGATGACATTTCGCGGGTTCGCATCTACCCCATCGGCATCGGCCAGGAAGGCCTGGAGACCCCCGAAGGCACCTTTTACCTGGCCAACCGGGCGACCAACCCCTCCTGGACCGTGCCGGCCTCGATCCGGCAGCAGAATCCCGAAATGCCAGGGGTGGTCCCCCCAGGGCCCGACAACCCGCTGGGCGGTTACTGGCTGGGGCTTTCGGAGCACAACATCGGCATCCACGGCACCAACCGACCTTACGGTGTCGGCCGCCGGGTCAGTCACGGCTGCATCCGCCTTTATCCCGAGGACATTCATAACCTGGCCGAACTCAGCCAGACCGGATCCGCAGTGAGCATCATTTACCAGCCCTTCAAGCTCGGCCTCTCCGGCGACGCCCTCTACCTCGAAGCCCACCCCGATTATCTGGAACGCATCGACGCCCCCCTCTCACTGCTTGAGCAACAAGCCCTCGCCCTGGGCTGGACCCAGCCCCTTGATACAAACAAGCTGCAGGCCGTTATCCAAAAGGCCGACGGCATCCCCCATCCCATCTCCCAAGCCCTGAATAGCGCCAAAACCCCACTGCGGTAGCATGACATCATTAAGTAACTTGAAGAGTTTCTCAGCTTTGCCAGAAGCGGTAGGGTGGGGCCTGCCCCACCATGTTCAAGTCCGACCGGTTCTCGGTGGGGCAGGCCCCACCCTACACATTTCGAGACTGCAGAAGTGCTGGAATACGCTTGGCTAATTCCGGCCTGTGACTGCAACTTACGATTTGTTGCTTAGAATAGGCAACCGCCTCCCGTCTCCATCTCGCGTCAAAATCCCACTTCAAAATGTCAAAAGACTGGCACCAAGCTTGCAACCTTGTTCATTAACACGCAAGCCACACTGGTCCTGACACCTATCGACTGCATATAAAAACGCTTTACCCGTTGACTTCAGGAGGACTCACCATGACGCGGTCCCAAACGACACTCTGCCTGCTAGCGGTGATATCACTATTTCTCGGGGCCATTTGGCCCAACACGGCAAAAGCGGCTGAGATTCCAGCCTTCGAGCCGCTGGGGCAGATTCGAGAAGGATTGACCATGCCGACGCGATTGGATGCCGACAGCCTGGGCAACCTCTATGTGGCTGACTCCGAGGCCAACCGGGTGGTTAAATTCGACAAATACGGCAAGCTCGTGGCCAGCTTCGAAGGCCTCGCGGTTTATGGCGGCGGCCTGGCTGTCACCACTGACGGTTCGCGCCTTTTTGTCGCCGACCGGACCTCGGTCGCCATCGTCGATGGGGTCACCGGGGAGATCCTCGGCCATCTCGGTGCTGGAGCCAATGAATTCGGCTATGCCATCGACATCGCCCTCGATGCTTCGGAGCGGATCTTTGTCGCCGACGCCGAGCAACACAAGATCAAGGTTTACACGACCTCCGGGTCCTTCAGCTATGCCTTTGGCGGGCCTGGAACTTCAGCAGGCCAGTTCAACACCATCGCCGCCATGGCCATCAACAAGACTCAGGACGAAATCTACGTGGCTGATCCGAGCACCGTCGGCTCCCTGACCACCCCCAAAATTCAGGTCTTCGACCTCTCAGGCAACCTGGTTCGCACCCTGATCGGCAAATCGTCATTCAACCCAAAAAAAATTGCCTATTTCTCCGGCATGAGCTTTGACGATGCCGGCCGCTGGTATGTCTTCGACTCCCTCGGCGGCTACCTGGTCGCGATGGGTCAGCCCAGCAGCTACCTCACTTGGTACGGCCAGAGCGGCTTCGGCGCCGGCCAGCTTCAGGCGCCTCGCGATGCCGTCTATGATGCCGAAACCGGTCGCCTCTTCGTTCTCAACGAAGATGCCCGTATCGAGATTTTCGGCATCGATGGCGCCCAGAACCCCGCCAAGCTCAACACCAGGCCAGGCCTGCCCTCACCCATCAGCCCCCTGGGCAACAGCGAAGTTGACAGCGAAACTCCAGAGATGACTTTCACCAATGCAGTCGATGCCGACGGGGATGTGCTGACCTACCAGGTCAAGGTTCTCAAATCGGGCCAGCCTGTCGCTGAATACTTCGACATCCCGGAGGGTGCTGGGGTCACCGCTGCAGAAGTGGCGGCAGAGCTCACCGAAAACGACCTTTACCAATGGCAGGCACAGGCCAACGACGGTGCGGATATTTCGGGATGGACCGGGGAAAACTCGTTCTACGTCAATGCGGTCGAAGAGGCACCCACGGTACCGGTGGCAGTTTCTCCCCTTGATAACGAAAGTCTGGGCGGTGCAGGTTCTCTAACCTGGCAGGGCTCGACCGACCCCGACCCGATGGACACGGTCTCTTACCTGCTTGAGATCGCCGAAGATTCGACTTTTGCCGCCATTGTCGCCAGCGGGGCTTATGAGGCTACGACCTGCACCCTGGCCGAACTTGAAGCCTACGCCACACTTAACGATGCAACCGTCTATTTTTGGCGGGTCAAGGCTGTCGACAACCATGGCGTAGGGTCCGGTTTCAGCGACATCGGTCAGTTCACCTTCGACACGACGATCCTCAGGGTCAATGCCAACATGCCCGGGGCCCGGGTCTACATTGACGGTAATCCCGGCTTCAGCGGCCGCTACCTCGGCGAGGTTCCCCTCGAGGTACGTGACTTCGAGGCCGCGCCGCACACCCTGGTCATCGAAAGAGCCGGGTTCGAACCATATTTCGCCACCATCAACCCCCTTGAGGGCGACACTCTCGAGATTTATGCCGAAATGGTTCCTGCGCTCGCCCCAGCCTACCGCAAAGTCAAGAGGCTTCAGGATGACGGCAGCCGGGCTCAATTCGCCAGCGCCGTAGCCCCTTACCTGGTCGACTTCGACAACGACGGCAGCATCGACCTGCTGGTCTGCGAATCCTCCGGCGCCCTGACCCTTTATCGCGGCATCACCCCTTCAAAGAGCAGCGAGGAAGACGGCGTCTTCTCCCAGACGGGCACCCCGCTGGAGATTTCCCTGCTGCCTGGGTCGATTCCGGTTGTGGCCGACTGGAACAACGACGGCCGTAAAGACCTGGTCGTCGGAGCGGCAGACGGCACCGTCTCCCTCTACCTGAACGCTGGCACGGAATTGGCACCCGCCTTCGCCTCAGGAACTTATCTAAAGGAAGGCAACCAGCCCATTCAGGTGACCGCTGATGCCGTCCCTGCAGTCATTGACTACGACGGCGATACCGACAAGGACCTGGTCGTCGGCTCCAGCGACGGCACCGTCTGGCTCTATCTCAACGAAGGCAGCGACGCGCTGCCCCTGCTGACCCCGGCAGGCGCCCTGGCTTCTGTCAGCGCTGCAGTCGCGCCGCTCTTCGCAGACTGGGACGCAGATGGCGTCAAGGATCTTCTGCTGGCCACCGGCGGCGCCATTTTCACGACCGACTGGCAAGAAGAAACCGGCGGGTTCGTGCTTGGCGAGGCCCTGACAAGCCAGGCTACAAGAAGCAAAAAGGTCAAAAAACGGGCAAAGAGAAATAAAGTAGCCGGTTTGCTGACACTGGGCGAAAACTTGCGCATCGCCATCCACGACATCGACGGACGTCTCGGCAAAGACCTGGTGATCGGCAACGCGGCAGGTGAAGTACTGATCGTCCCAGCCAAGGGCAAGACCACCCTGCCTGCCTTCGCCAAGGCCCTGCAGGCAAAGGTCGCTCAGATCGAAGGACT
>CALZIZ010000279.1 GCA_945787465.1 uncultured Desulfuromonadales bacterium | reverse complement strand
ATGGAGGCGTCGGCGAAGAGTCCAAGAGAAGAAGAGCGATCCAGGGTGAGCAGCTTGACCAGGTCGAGTCCGATCTGCGCGCTGAGGGCCACGCCGGTTTTGAACAGCCGCTCCGCGCCTGCCAGGGCGCTGCTTTCAGTGCCCGAAATGGTCGGATCCCTCGATTTGTCGGTACTCAGTTCGCTCTCGAGTTGGCCGGAATAGATGCTGCGAAAATCGTTGCGTTCAAAATCCAGGGCCAGAGCGGTCAAAAAGACCTCCTCCTTGGCGCTTTGGTAGGCCCCGCTGTTGCGGGCGGCCACCTGAAGCGCCTCGAAAAGGCTGAGTTGCAAGGGGAGGGGCCCTTCCCAGGGGGGCACCGTAATCTCTTGTGGATCGATCCCTTTGGGCCAGTGGTCGATTTTTTCGAGGTGGCGCGAGCCAAGGGAGGCCGCTGCGGTAACGGGGAGTTGTCCGTCGAGCAGCAGTTTGCGGCGTAACCTGTCGGCCGCTGTGTCTATGGTAAAAGGCTCCTCATGCCCCAGGGCGGCGAACTGTTTCTCGGCGATGATCTCTGCTGCAGATCGATTGGCCTTTTGCAGGTGGCGGGCCGGGGATTGGCAACCCGCTGCACAAAAGAGTACAAGTCCGATTCCCAGGAGAAAGACAGATCGCCAGTTCAAAGTATCAACACCCTCTTTTAAATCAATGGTATATGCAACGCCCCCCCGGCATAGAGGTGCAAATCCCGCTGAATCGTTTAGGGGAAACTCTATTAGTTTACAAAACTTAATTGATTCTGCCAATCGTTTCCAGGGGTGAGCTTTCCGAGAATGTTTTTTAAGGTGGAAATTCCTGGGTTCGATGGGTGAGATCTGCCTTGGTCCTTGGCAAGTGGGCCGTTTGCAAGCCAGGTACGGACATGCTCCCCAACTATGGGTCCGTTTTCGATGTGGGCCGTTGACAGCGGGGGGGATCGATGTTTATCGTTAGGGCGTACCAATGGGGCTGGGCACTTCGCTCAGGCCGATCCCGAAAGGAGCTACGATGAGACAATTGATTCGCAGGAGCAGGTCGCCGCCCCGCAATGTCCGGTAGTCGTGAGTTTTAGAGTTGCCGGTTTTTGACCGGGGCATGGGAATTTCAAGATCAATTCACAGTTTGGGAGAAAACAAATGAAAAAGTACCCTTATGTTCTGGCCGGTCTTTTTGTCCTGATCTTTATGGCCCTGGTGTCCATGCCTGTAGGGGCCTGGACGGACAATAAAAGCGATAAAATGAGCTATGATTCTCCATATGAGCATCACTATGACAAGGGCTCTTCGGATGATTCAAGTTCTTATTATTATTATGGTGGTTGCGAAGATTCCTCAGGCTACGACCACGATTTCAAGTATGACAAATGTAAATACTTTGATGATTCTTCGAGCGACGACTACGATTTCAAGTATGACAAATGTAAATACTTTGATGATTCCTCAAGCGATGACTACGACTTCAAGTATGACAAATGTAAATACTTTGATGATTCCTCGAGCGACGACTACGATTTCAAGTATGACAAGTGTAAATACTTTGATGATTCTTCGAGCTACGACTACGATTGCAAGTATGACAAATTTAAACACTGAGACGACTTCTCTTGCGATGACAAGTCGCATGACGATTTCAGGAAATTAAAATTGAAAAGATGCGAATCCAAGTACTGATTGCGGCTTCATGAACAACTGCAGCTGATAAATATCCAGCTACGACATACTGAAAAAACGGGAGCTATTTCGGTGGCTCCCGTTTCTCGTTGCTGTCTGGTTCGCCTCAGAACTTTAGCTTGGCAAAGGCCGATTCGGCCGAGGCCTTGAGGGCATCGCCAAGGGTGTGGATTCCGGCGGACTCCATCAGGGGAAGCAGCTTGAGCAGAACCTCGGCGGTGACGATGGCGTCGCCCAGGGCCGTGTGGCGCCCGACGATGGTGAGGTTGAACTGCTCTGCCAATGATTCGAGGGAGTGGGACTCCTGGTGGGGGTGAACGACCGATGAGAGCAGCAGGGTGTCGAGAACCGGGTGGTCGAAGCGGACCCCGGCCTTGGCCTCTTTAAGTTCGAGGCAGCGCATGTCGAAGGCCGCGTTGTGGGCAACGAGCACCGAACCTTCGGCGAACTTGTGGAACAGCGGCAGCACCTTGTCGATGGTCGGCTGCCCTTTGAGCAGGTGCGGCTCGATACCATGGATGGCGACCGATTCGGCGGGGACCGAGCGCCTGGGGTCGACGAGCTGATCGATGGTCTCTTCGTAGCGCAGGCGGCCGTTGACGATGCGGATCCCGCCGAGCTGAATGATCTCATCGCCGTGGGAGGGATTCAGGCCGGTGGTCTCGGTGTCGAATACCACGTAGGTCAGCTTGTTTAAAGGCTGTTGGCTCAGCTCCTGCCAGCCGGGACGATTGAACAGGTCGAACTCGTAATAGACCGGGCGCTCCTCCACCGGGGCGCGGACCTCGACGCGTTTCTGGCTGATATCGGTGGGCAGTTCAATGCGCACCTTGTGGCATGAGCTTTCGCCGGCGGTTTCGATTTGCAGCGACCCTCCATGTTTGATAATCACGTCGCGAAAGCTCAGCAGCTTGCCCTGACCGTCGGTAATCAGCGGTGACTCTTCCCATTCGGAGATCACAAGGTGGTCAAGGCAGGCATCGGGCCAGGCGATGGTCATCGAGGCCCTGTCCGGCGCGGTTCTTTTCAGGCTGATCTGAAAGCGCCCGACCTGTTTCTGGCTTTTGAGCAGCCCGGCAAGGTGGGAGATCGCCTGGACCAGGGAGTAGCTGTCGAGCTTGAGCCAAAGCCCCTCATCGGCCTCGGTTTCGATCTCGGTAGCAAAACGCGAGTGGATGTTCTTCTGCAGAATCGCCAGCAGGTTTTCAGCCAGCACGTCTTCGACCTTACTCAAATCGTGGAGGTGTTGTGCGTAGTTCTGGCGGGCCTGGATCAATTGACGCTGGATGGACAGGGAGGCCCGGTCGATGGTTTTTCTGTGGTTGTGGAGCTGTTCGGGTTTCAGTTCGGGCTCGGCGAGAATGGTCGAGATCGACTTGCGGATATCAAGCAGGGCGCCCTGGAGTTGATCGGTCAGCGACTGAATCAGGGTGTCCCGGCGGGTGTCGGCCTCAAGCTGCCGGGCCATGTCCTCGAGGGTCAGAACGAAACCTGAGATCTCCTTTTCGTCATGACGCTGGCTGAACACCGGGGCCATGTTGACCCGCAGGCAGCTGCCCTCGTGCAGGCTCATCATGAATCCCGAGGTCGGTGCTGATTGTCCCTTGGCGGCGGCCTGGTGGAGCATTTCTAGGGCATGGACGATGGGGTCACGATCGAGCACCCCGAAGATTGAGCGGCCGAGACCGAGCCAGCGACCCGGTTTGTCGCCGGCGAAGATCTCCTGTCCCGGTGGTTGCAGCAGTTTTTGCGCCTGCAGATTGTAGAGCAGAATCTGGCCGTCGGTATTGCACACCAGCACCCCGTTGGGTAACTCCGACATCAACGCTGCCAGGCGGTTGCGTTCTTCGTGCAGGTCGGCCTTGGCCGAGCGGATCCTCTCGTCGACATCGTTTTTCAATCGCTGGGAGGCCTCAGCCGACTTGTTGATCACCTCGGTGAGGTAAATAACCTCTTTGGCCCCCTTGGGGTAAATGCGGTACTCTGGATTGACCTCGGAGATCAGGCGGGTTTTTTCAGCCAGCTGCAAAATGGGTATGATGTAGAAGCGAAACAGCAGGCTGACGAGGGTGCTGATGGCCGCCACGATAATGACCGCCCCGAGCACCGGGAAGGGGATTATTTTATCAAGCAGTCCCTGGACATAGGCCTGTTCATCAGGGGCGAGGTTAAACCATGAGCCGACGACGCTTGCCATGATCACACCAAAGATGATGTTGACGATGGCGATAAGAAAAATCCAGAATTTTAGCGTTGGTTTCATTGGCCTCCCTTTGAAGCGCTTTCAATTACAGGGGTTACTTGCATTGCCGCGTGATGTTGAAGGGGAATGCCTGCCCACTCAACGTATTTAGCTATAATAAAACTTTTGGTCAGGGCCGTCCATGGCCTGCAGCCCTTTTCGTGAAATTAAAATGCAGCCGTTGTGCCTTCGGCCGAAATGCTTGACCAATTTCCGACGCTCACTTATCGTTGAGACAAAAAATGGAGCCTTTTGTGGAGCATCAAAAACATATAGTCGTTGTCGGTTGCCTGATTCACAACAGGCAAAAAGAAGTCCTGCTTATCCGCCACCACAAACGGGGCTGGGAAATTCCCCAGGGCCGGGTCGAGGAGGGCGAGGCGCTGGTTGCCGCCGCCCACCGCGAGGTCTTTGAGGAGACCGGCGTCGAGGTCGAACTCGGGGCTTTGGCCGCGGTCTGGTCGAAGGTTTCGCCGCCCTCGGCGCTCATCTTCAACTTCATGGCAACTTATCGCAGCGGCGAGTTGCGTCCCAGCGAAGAGACCCCCGAGCTCGACTGGTTCAGCCGAGAGGCGGCGTTGCGGCAGGTGACCCACCCCGTCAACCATGATCGTCTCAGAACCCTGCTTGAATTTGACGGCCAGACCCTTTACCGCGCCTATTCCTCCAACCCCTACCGGGTCCATGACGAAGCGCTGCCGAACTGC
>CALZIZ010000278.1 GCA_945787465.1 uncultured Desulfuromonadales bacterium | reverse complement strand
TCTGGCCCGCCTGATGCAAGGAGTTTAAACCTGTTGGGAAAATTCGGCCTGGAAAAGGATCCCCCCATGCAACAGATATTGGTCTTCACCGACCTCGACGGCACCCTCCTCGATCACCATAACTACTCCTTCGCAGCGGCTTTGCCTGCCTTGAAAGAGCTGCGCCGAAGAGACATCCCGCTGATACTCAATTCGAGCAAAACCGCCGAGGAGATCAGCACGCTGCGTAACGAACTGGGAAACGTCCACCCCTTCGTGGTGGAAAACGGCGGGGCCGTCTGTACCCCCGAAGGCTACTTTTTTGCTGGCCTCCCCTTTGGCGCGACCGCGCAACCGGGGGCCCTGGAGATCAAACATTTCGGCACCCCCTATGCCGAGGTTCTTGGAATTGTTCGTGCAATAAGGGATGAGCAAGGCCTCCACTTTGTCGGCTTTGCCGATATGAATGGGACCGAGGTCGCCAAGGCGACAGGCCTGCCCCCGGAGCGGGCCGAGCAGGCCAGAGCCAGGCTCTGCGGCGAGCCTCTGCAGTGGCGAGACACTGAGGACAAACTGCCTGTTTTTGAGGCAGCTCTGCTGAAAAAAGGTCTCAGGCTGCTGCGGGGGGGACGCTTTTTCCACGTCACGGGGCAATTCGACAAGGCCGGCGCGGTGCGCTGGCTGATCGAGCGCTACCGACAGGCCCTGCCGCCCGGCGCCGACATTCTCAGCATCGCCCTCGGCGACAGCCCCAACGACCTGCAGATGCTCAAGGAGGTCGACATTCCGGTGGCGGTCGACCCCGCATCGGGCAACAGGCTCGAGCTGGCCAACCCACGGGCCATCTACCCCGGGGCCGCAGGGCCCGTCGGCTGGCAGAAGGCCATGGAACAGATTTTTCTGCGAATGAACCTTTAATCCCTGGAAAGGACAGCGAGCAATGGGTGACTTTTATCAGAACGGGGTGATCACCACCCTGCATAACCTTACGCAACGCCCCCTCGAGGACCTGGAGGCGGAACTGGTCCGTTTCTCCAAACGCCGCCCCATGTCCGTCGTGCTTCCCTCACTGTTCTCCGAGCTTGAAGGGCCTGCCCTGGGACCTATTCTCGATGACCTGGCCAAGGTTCCCTACCTGAGCGAGATCGTCATCGGCCTTGACAGGGCCGACGAAAAACAGTTCGCCTACGCCAAAGAATATTTCGGGCGCCTGCCCCAGCACCACCGCATCCTCTGGAATGACGGGCCGAGGCTGCGGGCCATCGACCAGATGCTCGCAGACAAAGGCCTGGCCCCCGTCGAACCGGGCAAAGGACGCAATGTCTGGTTCTGCTACGGCTATATCCTCGCTTCGGGAAGAGCCAAGGCCATCGCCCTGCACGACTGCGACATCGTCACCTACAAGCGCGACCTGCTGGCCAGGTTGATCTACCCCGTCGCCCACCCGGGCTTCAACTACCGTTTCTGCAAGGGCTACTATTCCCGGGTGGCCCAGAACAAGCTCAACGGCCGGGCCTGCCGGCTGTTGGTCACCCCGCTGCTGCGTTCTCTGCAACAGGTGCTGGGCTACTCCGAATACCTCGAGTTCCTTGCCAGCTTCCGCTACTCGCTGGCCGGCGAGTTCGCCATGAGGGTCGATGTGCTCAACGACCTGCGCATCCCCAGCGACTGGGGCCTGGAGATCGGGGTGATCTCCGAGATGTACCGCAACTACGCCAACAACCGTATCTGCCAGGTCGACATTGCCGACATCTATGACCACAAGCACCAGGACATGTCGGCCGGCAATCCCAAGGCCGGGCTCTCACGCATGAGCACCGACATCGCCAAGGCGATCTTCCGCAAGCTCGCCACTCAGGGGACGGTCTTCAACCTGGAGACCTTCCGCACCCTCAAGGCGGCCTA
This sequence comes from uncultured Desulfuromonadales bacterium, assembly GCA_945787465.1. Classification (GTDB taxonomy): domain Bacteria; phylum Desulfobacterota; class Desulfuromonadia; order Desulfuromonadales; family Trichloromonadaceae; genus CALZIZ01. The sequence continues at coordinate 6,885 of CALZIZ010000278.1, read as the reverse complement.
CTACCGCATCGCCCTCGATTTCGTCGAAACCTACAACAGCGATGCGCTGATAAACGGGTTGAACTTCGACCGCCATGCTGAAGAGCAGGCCGCCGAACTCTTCGCCGAAAACATCATGCGCGCCGGCGAACACTTTCTCAACAACCCCATGGAAACCCCCTTCATGCCGAGCTGGAACCGGGTGCTCAGCGCCATCCCCGACATCTTCGACCACATCTACGAAGCGGTCGAAGCCGACAACCGGGAATTCGCCGACCAATAACAGCAAGGCCCTCTCCGAAAACGGAGAGGGCCTTGTCACTCGTCACTCGTCACTTGTCACTTGTCACTCGTCACTTTTCACTCATTACGCCTTTCGCCTTTAACCTTTCACCTCGGGGTTAACCAAACCGACTGGTAAGGCGCAAGGGTCAGCTCCCCCGTCCCCAAGGCAAGCTCTTCACCGCTGATCAGATCAACCCATTTCGAAGCCTTTTGCAGCTCAGACAGTGCCAGAGGCAGGCTCTGGGGGTTGTCAGTGAGGTTGCTGACCGCCAGAATCTGCTGGCGACCGTCCAGGCTGCGGCGCCAGAGGCCGAAAAAGGCATCGCCCAGGGACAGGACCTGCTGCTCGGCAACGGGATGAAAGGCGCTTTGGCCGCGGCGGATGACCAGTAGCCGGCGCAGTTCGTCAAAGACCCTCTTCTGCGCAGTTTCCGGATCGGCCAGCAGCCCATCGAGTTCGTCCCGATCCCATTTGCGGCGGTTGATCGAACGCAGCCGCCCTGAGCGCTCGACCCCGGCCAGGTCGTTGGCGGTGGCGGTGAGACTGTGAATATAGACCGCCGGAATGCCCTTCAGGGCCATCATCACCGTCTGCGAGCACATCAGCCGCGCCACCTGCCAACGGTCAGGGCCGCGGTCGGTTCCCTTGAAGGCATCGAACAGGGCGATATTGATCTCGTAGGGGCTCTCGCTGCCGTCGGGGCGGGAGCGCATGCTGACAAAACCGCCGAAGCTGTGCATCGACTCGACCAACTCTGCGATTTCGGCCTCGGGCAGAATCCCCTCCACCGGGCGCAAGCCGATCCCATCGTGCGAAGCGGTAAAATTAAGGTAGGTACAACCCTTCGGGGCCTCGCAGCGGCTGCTCGCCCATTCGGTCAGATGGACCCCGGTCCCTTTGTGCAGTGCGTGCAGCAGCAACGGCGCCAGGCTGAACTGGTAGACCATGTGCGCCTCGTCGCTGTTGCCGAAATAACTGAGGTTTTCATTGTGGGGCAGGTTAGTTTCGGTCAGCAGTATCGCCTCGGGGGCAACCGCGTCGAAGAGGTCACGCAGCAGCTTGACCACCTGGTGGGTCTGAGGCAGGTTGATGCAGCTGGTGCCGAGCTTTTTCCATAAAAAGGCCACGGCGTCCAGCCGCACCAGACGCGCCCCCATGCCCAGGTAGAGCAGGAGAACCTTGACGTATTCGAGCAGCACCGCAGGATTGGCGAAATTGACATCGATCTGGTCTTCGCTGAAGGTGCTCCATACGTGCTTGAGGCCCCGGTGGGTGTGCACCGGGGTCAACACGGCGCTCTTGCGGGGGCGCACCACCTCGGACAGGTCGACTTCGGGGTCCATCTCGATAAAGTAGTAGCAGGCCGGCGGGCGGTTGTTGATAAAATCGATGAACCAGAGGCTTTCCCGCGAGACATGGTTGATCACCAGGTCCATCATCAGGTCGAAGTCCTGCCCGAGGCGCTGGATATCGTCCCAATCCCCCAGCTCGGGATTGACCATGCGGTAATCGATGACCGAGAACCCGTCATCCGAACTATAGGGGAAAAACGGCAGCACATGCACCGCACTCACCGCCTGCGCAAGGTACTTCCGGGCAAAGTCCCCCAGGGCCCGCAAGGGGCTGCTGCCCTGCTGCTGCACGCTGTCACCGTAGCAGATCAGGATTACATCCTGCTCGCTCCAGCGTTCGGTCGACACCCGGCTGCCCTGAGCCGAGTGATCTTCGAGCAAAGAGACGATCTCATTAAGCAGGATGGCCGCCTGCGACTTGCCGTAGAGTTGCTTCAGGCGGGGCCGGGCCCGTTCGATGAAGGTTTGCATTCTTAATTGATCTGCTGCCATGGTTTCCTCGAATGAATAAGGTCGACGGATTCAGATTTTTAAGTAGCAAGCTCTGTTCCGTTTCAGAAAAAGGTCCTCCCACCGAGGCTTTGTCTTGACAAAAATCCTGTATTTTCGATTCCTTTACCTTCTGCCACCCTCCTCACCGGCTGCACCTGACCGCCCCCCTCCTTTGGTGCAGGATCGATCATCTGCCGGTAAAAGCGGCATTTGCACCGCACAATGCCTTTATTGCGCGCCCCCCCCGACTGGCAGGGCGCTTGCAAATCAATCCTGCTCCAGACAAATAGGCAGCGGCTCGTTATAATTCAAAAACACCTTCCACGACCACAAAGACGGGCCAGCATCATCCATGAAGCAATGTAAAAATATCCACCACCACCGAATCGTCGGGCTTGCCTTGCTCCTGGGCCTGCTGCCTGCTGCGGCATGGTCGGCAACCACCAGGGGCGAAACCATGGACTGGCTGAGCATGGGCATGGGCCTGTTCGGCGGCCTGGCCCGCGAACAGATGAAGACGGTTCTGGCAAAATTAACCACCAACCGCTTTACCGGGGCGGTCACCGGGGCCATGGTCACAGCGGTGATTCAATCGTCCTCGGTGACCACGGTTCTGGTGGTCGGTTTTGTCAGCGCGGGGCTGATGTCGCTGAGCCAGTCCATCGGGGTGATCATGGGCGCCAACATCGGCACCACCATCACCGCCCAGATTGTCGCCTTCAAGGTGGTAAAATTCGCCCTGGCCTTTATCGCCATCGGCTTCGCCATGCTGTTCTTTTCGCGACAGGAGAAAATCCGCAGTCACGGCGGCATGCTCATGGGGCTGGGGATGGTCTTCTTCGGCATGAGCGTGATGAGCGAAACCATGCATCCGCTGCGCAGCTACCAGCCGTTTCTCGAGCTTGTGGTCGAGATGGAGCGTCCCCTGCTCGGCATCCTCGTCGGCGGCCTGTTCACCGCCCTGGTCCAGTCCTCTTCGGCCACGACCGGTATTGTTATTGTCATGGCCAGCCAGGGCTTCATCACCCTTCCGGCCGGCATTGCCCTCGCTCTTGGAGCCAACATCGGCACCTGCGTTACCGCCCTGCTGGCCTCTATCGGCAAGCCACGGGCCGCCAGGCGCGCTGCGGCGGTGCATGTCATCTTCAATGTCTTCGGGGTGCTGATCTGGCTTGGCTTTATCGACCAGCTGTCCCAGATGGCCGTGGCCATCTCGCCCATCGATCCCGAGCTGAGCGGCCTGACAAAGCTGGCCGCAGAAAGCCCGCGCCAGATCGCCAACGCCAACACCCTCTTCAACCTCGCCAACACTATGATTTTCATTGCATTTACCGGCCCCATGGCGAGGCTGGTGACATGGCTGCTGCCCGACCGCATGCGGCCCCCCGGCAAAGAAATCATCCGCCCCCGTTACCTCAACGAGGAGTTGCTCGAAACCCCCTCCCTGGCCCTCAACGTGGCCCGCCTCGAAATCGGCCGCCTGGGGCACCAGATCCTGTTAATGCTGGCCCAGACCAAGGTGGCCCTTGAGACCCGCGACGGGCAACTGTTCAAGGAAATCGAGAAGATGGACGACGCGGCGGATATTCTGCATGCCGCCATCCTCGAGTACCTCGGCCAGATCGGCCGCCAATCGCTGACCGAATCAGAAAACGAGGAATATTTTCGCCTCACCCACACAGCCGACAACTTCGAGAGTATCGGCGACGTGATCGAAACCGACCTGGTGACCCTGGGCCACAAACTGATCAACGAAAACCTCGAGCCGAGCGAAACCTTCCGGCTGCTGCTGGCAACCCTTCACGAGGGGGTGTTCCAGGCCCTGGAGAGTGCCATCAAGGCCGTGGCCGATAATGACCAGACCGCCGCCCAGGAGGTGATCGCCCTGAAACCGGAGATCCACCGCCGCGAGGATGCCGCCTTCAAGCGCCAAGCCGAGAGCCTGGCTGCCAGCGGAGGGGCGCGTCTTGCCACCTTGCGGGTCGAATTCGAGGTCACCGATAAATTGAAACGGATTTACAGCCTGACCAAGCGCATCGTGCGCCTGTTCCTGCCAAGCGAGGTTTGAAAGGGCTTTTCCCATGAAAAAAGGGACCGGAATCCGGTCCCTTTTCTTATTTCGCGTCCTGGTGTTCATCCGGGCGCACTTGAGGAAAAATTGGCCTAAAGCGCCTTGGGCGCACAGAGGTTTTCGGGTTTGTTGGCCTTGGCACCGCAATCGGTGCAGACCACCGTGGGGTTGTCGGCAAGCTTATCGATGTCGGACTTGACCTTGGTCGACCGTAACTGGCACATGTGCAGATGATGTTCAGGGGGAGTCGGACACTCTTCTTTTTTGCTCATCGCAATTTCCTCCTTTGGGATTTTAAAGAAATCTACATCGAAATCCAATATTGTCAACATCTTGGATTCCTATTCTCTGTCACGAACGTCCCCCTTGCTCCAAGCGGCTCTTGACATCGTTTCTGGTGACCGCCAGAATCATGCCGCCTCCTTTGTGCCCAAAACCCAAACCGGATTCCAGCCATGAACCTGATTCTGCTCTTTCCAGAAGATTTTATCCCCGATACCAGCCGGGTCCACCTAAAGGGACGCCGTCTGCAACATGTCCAGGACGTTCACCGAGCCCAGCTCGGAAACGAGCTTTGCGTCGGTCTGATCGACGGCCGCATCGGCACCGGCAAGATCTGCCTGTTGAACCAGAGCGCCCTCGAGATGGAGGTGCATCTGCACTGCGATCCGCCCCCCCCTCTGCCTCTGACCCTGGTGATGGCCCTGCCGCGCCCCAAGGTATTGAAGCGGGTGCTGATCACGGCCACCTCCATGGGTGTCAAAGAGTTCTTCCTGGTCAATTCCTGGCGGGTCGAAAAGAGCTTCTGGAAAAGCCCCGTGCTTGGCGAAGAGAGATTGCGCGAGGCGCTGGTTTTGGGCCTCGAACAGGCCAAGGACACCCGGCTGCCCCGGGTTGAGTTGCGGTCGCGCTTCAAACCCTTTGTCGAAGACGAACTCCCGGCGCTTGCCGCAGAAAGGCTGGCCCTGGTGGCTCATCCGACCGGAGCACGCCCCTGCCCCCGCAATATCGCTCAACCGGCGATACTGGCCATCGGCCCTGAAGGGGGGTTCATCCCCTACGAGGTCGACATGCTCAGCGCCCGCGGTTTTGCCCCGGTGACCCTCGGCGAGCGCATCCTGCGGGTCGAAGCGGCAGTTCCTGCCCTGCTGTCCAGGCTCTACTAGGAGGCTGTCGGACCTTGAAATGAACCTACAGCGAAATCGCCTGATCGGCCCAGATCTCCGACAATTTTCGACAAATAGCCCTGCTATTCGCTCTCAAATTCTCGAAAATCTGGCCTCGAACAGTCAATTTCTCGCTACGGCCCCCAAGGTCCGACAGCCTCCAAGCCAAACTCTCTCCATTTCCCTGAAAACGGTGTAAAATAGAATCATGACAAAACAAATCACCAAGGGGAGCAAAGCCATGACGCATCTGGACTATGTCAATGTGTGTCGAGCCGTTAACCATGGCGAAGACAGGAAACTTGAAAATCACAAGAATCACCTAATCGGCGAGGTCCTTTCCTGCAACGCCGACTATTTTAACGTAAAAATCGGCGAAGGCTGGCAGGTCTGGTCGCGGGAGGACTGTGACGAGACCGCACCGACCATGGGGGTTGAAGCCAACAAAACATCCAAGGTCAGTGACTGGATTATTTGAGGGGACCTTCATCGGGAGAGAGTCTGGAGCGGTTGTTTAAAACCCGTTCAAAGGAGGGATATATGCGATCTGCCTTGGCCCTGGGATGTGTTTCATTAGGTCTGATGCTGCTCGCCTCGGAAGGGGCCGCAGGCAAAGAAGCCGTATGTCCACCGACCCCAGCCGATTACCTGGGCCCCTTCTATGAGCCCGACGCACCTGTGCGGTCCAGCGTGGGGAGCGGGTATGTGCTTGAAGGGACAGTGCGTTCCAGTAACGGCTGCTCCCCAATACCCGGGGCCCGCATTGAGTTCTGGCTGGTCGGCCCCAATGGGCGTTACGACGCAGACCACCGGGCGACCCTCCTGGCGGATAAAAAGGGGACCTACCGGTTCGAGAGCAACTTTCCCCCGCCCTATTCCGGGCGTCCTTCACATATTCACCTGCGGATTTCCGCAGAAGGTTTCAAGACCCTGGCCACCCAGCATTACCCGCGATTGCCCGAAACCCGTGTCAACCTGGACCTGGTCATTACCCCGGCCGAATGACCAATCCACAACAGCCGGGGACGAACTGGAAAAACCGCGTTTTAGCCGTATACTAAAAAAAACCGCCGGAGGATAATTCCCAGAAGTGTACTTTGCTGAACCCAGATCCCCGGACCTGGGTTGAAAGGGTTTTGCCATGTTAAGCGACAAAATGGTCAAGCGACTAAACGAGCACGTCGCTTTGGAATTCTACTCATCGAATCTCTACCTGCAAATGAGCGCCTGGTGCGACCTCAAAGGTCTCAACGGCTGCGCAGCCTTTCTCAGGGCCCAGGCTAAAGAAGAGTTGGGACATATGCATAAACTCTTCGACTATGTCATCGAAACCGGCTCACAAGCGGTTATCAGCGACATCAAGGCGCCTCCCACGGAATTTAAATCGGTCACCAAGCTGTTCAACGATATTTACGAGCACGAGTGCCTGATCACCAGCAAAATCAATAAACTGGTTTCGCAAGCCATGGAAGAGACCGATCATTCAACGGTCAACTTTCTGCAATGGTATGTCTCCGAACAGCACGAAGAAGAGCACAC
>CALZIZ010000277.1 GCA_945787465.1 uncultured Desulfuromonadales bacterium | reverse complement strand
GAGACGCCGATGCCGGCCTTGATGGCCTGGCGCACCGCTTCGGTGCTGCCCATTTCCGCGACCACTTGCAGTTGCGAGACCTCGACGCTCAGCTCCTTGAGAGCCTCAAGCATGACCAGACGCGTCCCCGAACCTCGCTCACGCAGAATAAATGGCTCTTCGAGCAAGGCTGTGGGGTCAAGGGGGGGCTGACCGGCCCAGCGGTGGTCTGGAGGCACCGCAAGAACCAGCTCGTCGGTAGAGTATTCCCTGCACTCAAGGAGTTGGTCTTTAAGGCGAGCTCCGATAAATCCCAATTCGAGGTGCCCCTGCAGCAGGGCTTCGACGGTTCGGGAGGTATCGCTGATATTGAGGGTAATCTGAATCTCGGGATGCAGCGACTTGAAGCCCTGGACCAGGCTGGGCAGGATGTAAGCGCCGGGTATGGTGCTGGCCCCGAGGATCAGGTTGCCCGAGAGGTGCCCCTTGTGGCTCTCGATGGCCTGCAGGGCCTCGTCGCGCAGGCGGATGATACGCCGGGCGTACTGGAAGAGGATCTGTCCCGCGGCCGTCGGCAGCACCTCGCGACCCAGGCGGTCAAGCAGCCGGCTGCCACAGGTCTCCTCCAGCAGTCGTATGTTTTCGCTGACCGTCGGCTGGGAGAGCAGAACCGCTTCGGCTGCCCTGGTAAAGCTTTTCAGCTCTACCACCGCGCAGAAGATCTCCAGTCGCTTGATATCCATGTTAAACCCGGTTGTCAGTGGTCAGTGATCAGTTGTCAGAAAAAACTGCCCACTGTTTACTGTTCACTGCTTTTTGGGGTTTTCCAGCGGAAAATCAGCTTGGCGAGCCCCAGGACGGCAACTCCGATAAACAGGAACCCCCGCACGCTTGCAGGTTGTTTCCCCTCGCTGAGAAAAATGACATCTTCGGGAACCTGCATCCCCAGCTGCTGGGCCAGTTCCATCAGCTTGTCGCGGTTGCCGCTGGCGATGATACCCTCGATCAGGGTGCCGCTCGGGCTCCATTTCTGGGTGAACTTATCCAGGTTCTCGGCAAGGAACGTTTCCTTCTCGAAGACCGTATCGATTTTGAAATGGTAGGTTTTGAACGGTTCCATCAGCCTGGGGTCGCGGGTTTCGACCAGTACCTTGAAGCCTTCCTGGTCCGGGTGGCTTTTCAGCGGAACCAGCAGGGCGTCGAGTTCCACGGAGCCCGAGGTGGAGATGGCCTGCTTGAGGTCTGCAAATCCTCCGCGGATGTCGAGCCACTCCCGTGACGCGCCCTGGCGTTCAAGCTCCTCGATGGACACCACCTGGGGGGAAGGGTTGCGCAGGAACAGTGAAGCATCAGTCCAGCCCAGGTAGAGCAAGACGAGGCAAATGGCCAGCAGGGTAAAGCGAAATCGTTTCATAGGACTCGTTTTAGATGGTTGGTGGAAAAAATCGGGGCCGCCTTTTCAGGCGGCCCCACAGTATGGCAGAACAAGTAATGAGTGGCAAGCCTCTTACCTGGACCCGTGAGTTCGGGGCGGGAAAAGAGTGTAAGTGCTTGGCCTGAATAAGTGTTTCAAAAAATCTGAGGCGCACCCACCGGTTCGTCGGTGATTTTTTGAACGCTTAGGCAGGTCAATGACTTGCGCTATTGCCCGGTCAGAACTCATGGGTTCAGGTCTTAGGCTTCTGCGCCCTCTGCTTCGGGCACAACGTCCTTCTGGGTCATCAGGGAGACGACCACCAGGGCCAGGAAGCTCAGCGGGATGGAGATCAGCGCCGGGCTGTTGATGGCGATCGGTGCATCCTGGGGGAGCAGGCCGTAGCGAACCCACATGTCGGGGGAGACCAGGATCAGCCCCAGAGCCGACACCAGGCCGACGCCGATGGAGGAAGCCACGCCCTTGGCGGTGGTCTTCTTCCAGAAGAGCAGCATCAGAATCGCGGGCAGGTTGGCCGAAGCGGCGACCGCGAAGGCCCAGCCGACCAGGAAGGAGACGTTCATCCCTTCGAAGACGATGCCCAGGTAGATGGCGATGACACCGACCACAACAGCCGAGATCTTGCCGGCCGTAACCTTGCCTTTGTCGGTCATCTTCAGGCCGAGAAAGTTGTCCATCAGGTCGTGGGCCACGGCGCCGGAGGAGGCGACGATCAGGCCCGAGACGGTTCCCAGGACGGTGGCGAAGGCCAGCGACGAGATGACTGAGAAGAGCACGATGCCGAAGGACTTGGCCAGCAGCGGAGCCGACATGTTGTTGTCGGTGATGTTGATAACGCCGTTGGTCATGGCGCCGATGCCGAGGTAGAGGGTCAGCACGTAGAAGAAACCGATGGCGGCGATGGCGACGATGGTCGACTTACGGGCTGCCGCCTGGCTGGGCACGGTGTAGTAGCGGATCAGGATGTGGGGCAGAGCTGCGGTACCGCAGAACAGGGCCAGCATCAGCGAGATGAAGTTGAACTTCTGGGTGCCGGTGGCGTTGTCGACCTTGAACTTCAGGCCGGGGCGCAGCACGCGGGCGCCGGGGGTCGGCTTCTGGTAGAAAACGGTGACCTTGTTGCCGCCGTCCATGATGTACTTCTTGCCCCACAGGACGATGGTCGAGTCCTTGATGGCGGAGAGGAAGGAGAGGGGGCCGAGAGCGCCGGTCTGGGCCACTTCCTGGCCGTCGATTTTCAGCTCTTTGATATGGCCGATGGGGAAGAGCTTGCCTTCTTCCTTGGGCGCGCCATTGTAGAGCTTGGTGCCGTCAGCCATGGCGACGACGGTCAGGGTCTCTTCGAGGGTGTAACCGCCCTGGGGGTTTTCGTTGACCTGCCAGACCGAGTCGACGCCGTCTTTGGTGAGCTTGACGAAACCGGCCTCGCCGTAGTTGGAGTCCTTACCTTCAACCACAGTGTAGCCAGGCTCTGAGATTTCCATGGACGCACTGGCGGTCAGGGTCTGGAACTGATGATATTTTTCGCCGAAGCCTTCGGGGTCGGTGGACAGACCGCGGCTGAACAGGGCGATGACGACGATGGTCGAGCAGATCAGCAGCAGGGCGCCCTTGAAAAACTGCACGTAGGTGGTGGAGGCCATACCGGCGGTGGCGACGATGATGGTTACGACGATACCGACGATGCAGACACCGACCCAGTGGGGCAGGCCGAGCAGAGGCTGGACGAGAACGCCGGCGCCGACCATCTGGGGGATCAGGTAGAAGACCGACACGCACAGGGTCGAGATGGCGGCCATCAGCTGGATGCCCTTGCTGTTAAACTTGGAGTCGAGGGCGTCGGTGAAGGTGTATTTACCGAGGCGCTTCATCGGCTCGGCGACCAGGAACAGGGCGACCATCCAGCCTGCCAGGTAACCGATGGCGTACATCCAGCCATCGTAACCGGCGGTGGCGATCATGCCGCAAATCCCCAGGAAGGAAGCAGCGGAGAGGTAGTCACCGGCAAAGGCGATACCGTTGGTGAACCAGTGGATGTTACCGCCGGCGGCATAGTAGCTGTCGGAGGAGGTGGTGCGGCGCGCCAGGTAGAAGGACAGGCCGAGAACAAACAGAACAAATGCGATAAACAGGCCGATGGCCAGGGGAGATTGAGTATAAACCATTGTCTAAGCCCTCCTTACTTATTCATGCGGCTCTCTGCCGAGCAGCAGAGCATGTTGTAGATGACGGCGAGAACCAGGGCGAAAATCAGCAAACCGAAGCCATAGGTGATGGCGAGGGTCTGGCCCATGAAGATCTTCTGCATCAGCGAGGGCTTGATGGCGTTGATGGCAACAAAGCCGGCATAGACGGCGGTGTAGAGGAAGAACATCCAGATGCCGAGTCTGGTCTTGTACGCCGAAGCGTTGTCCTTACCAAGTTTTACTGCGGGTCCGTGTCCCATAGTCGTTACTCCTTTTTTCGATTTTTCACTCTCTCAAAAACAGCGGGATTAAACATGAAAAGAATAGGCAGCGCAGCTCAGGTGAGGGAGTTCTGGCCAGGCTGTAAAGCTTGGGGAATCCTGCCGGGTCACCTCCTCTCGCGGCACCAGCCGTCCCCGAGGGAAGGGATGGCTGGGGGTGGATTCAATCAAACAATTTTTGATAGGTTTGGTATTTTAAGGGCTGCTGTGGTAATTTTTGTCTTATGTTGTGGTTGAAATTTCGCAACATAATACGTCGTTCTAAAAACATGTCAATAAAAAACTTTGGCTAAAATAGCCGTTTCTGCCAGCGAAACGTGCAAAGTATACGGTATTACCGGCGTTTTATGGTAGGTAAAAAATAACGGATGTTGTATCTAGGAAAGGGGTTCGCGCCCTGGGCCATGAGGTTGCTTTCCTGGGACGATGGGCAGGAAAGGGAGGTTGACTTTTGTCGATGCGAATGGAGGACGAACCCGTACCTGGAGGGCAAGTGAATAGCAGTCTGAAAAATATTCTCGAGCAGGTCCACTGCACCATGTCGGCAGAATTTTTAAAGAATGATCCGGTGTCTTTCCCCCACACCTATCCGCAAAAAGAAGACGCCGAAATCGCCGCGTTTCTGAGCGCATCTCTGGCATACGGCCGGGTGGCAATGATCCGGCGAAACCTGGCAGACCTTTCGCGAATGCCCCAAGGGCCTGCTGCCTTTGTTCGCAACTTCGAGCCCCGCAGAGACAAAGCGCGGTTGGAGGGCTTCAAACATCGATTCAATTCTGCCGAGGATATGGCCTGTTTGTGCTGGATGCTGCACTGCATGCAGGAGGAGCAGGGGAGTCTTGAAAAGTTCTTTCTTGCCGGAGATAGCTCTTCTGCAAAGGATATTGGCGCGGCACTGGCCTCTTTTTGTGGGCGGGCGCTGAATCTCGATATGTCCCCCGTTCTGGGACAAAAGGAGTTGCCCAACCCATCGACGGTGCGGTACTTCTTTCCCAGCCCCTCAGGCGGCAGTGCATGCAAGCGGCTGTGCATGTTTCTGCGCTGGGTCTGCCGCCCTGCTGACGGCATTGACCTGGGGCTTTGGAGTAAGGTCTCCCCCCGGCGCCTGGTGATCCCCCTCGACACCCACACAGCCCGCATTTCCCAGTTGCTCGGATTAACCGGCAGGCGCAGCCCGGGCTGGAAAATGGCTCTGGAGGTCACAGAAAGTCTACGGCAACTCGACCCCGAGGATCCGGTACGCTTCGATTTCGCCCTGGCTCACCTCGGGATCAGCGAAGGTTGCACGGGACGGCAGGGGGAGATATGTCTGGATTGCCCTGTCAAGGGGCAGTGTGTGGTGGCTCGGAAACCGTGATTGGGGATTGGGGATTGGGGATTGGGGATTGGGGATTGGGGATTGGGGATTGGGGATTGGGGATTGGGCGAATTTAAAATTCAGAATTCAAAATTCAAAATCGCCTTTTCCCGATTGCCGGCAATGGCCATTGTGCACCCTGATACATAGTTTCATAAGCAGAAAAAGGAGAGGCCATGATTCAATACAAGGTTGTCGAGTGCAGCCTGGTTACCGACGAAGAGCTTGAGAACATCCTGAACGAGTGGACCGCCCAGGGCTGGCTTTTCGAGAGCATGCAATTCGTCATGCGCGAAGCCAGCAAGCGGCCTGCCATGGCGTTTGTTCTCTTTACCAGGAAGGGTGGGGATGAGCCCCGGCAGGCTAAGGGGTAGGGGCCAAGGTCTAAGGGGTTGGTTTTCCTTTAGTCTTTAGCCTTGAACCTTTAGCCTGGTTTTTAATCTTCCCAATCCTCTATTTCGCGGTAGATGACCGAGTGTTTGGGGTCCGAGGACTGGCTGGCGCCGCAGTAGCGGCACGCGGGTTCGCCCCTTTCGTCTTCACTGATTTCCTGGTATTCAAGTTCGACCGGTTTGCCTTTGCAGGTGCAGTACCATTTACGATAAACGCTCATAGCATCCTCCTGAAAACCAGGATCAAGGCTCAAGGATCAAGGAGAAAGAATTTTGGCACGTTGGCGACTTTCCCACTGCTAGTATGACAAACTGGTCCTTAAGTGCAAGCTTAAGGGGCAGGCAAAAGGCACAAGGCTTAAGGTTTCCCCTTGAGCCTTGTGCCATTCACCTTGGGCCTGGTGGTTAATAGGTTAAACCGGTTTTCTTACGGACTTTGCGCATCGTCTTGTTGGCGACGTAGCGGGCTTTCTGGGCGCCTTCTGCCAGGGTCTTGCGCAGGCCGTCCTTGTCCTCAAGCAATTCTTTGCGGCGTTTGGCATAGGGGGCAAAGAAGTCGCGGATGCTTTCGAAGAGCTCCTGCTTGACTTCACCGTAGCCAAGGCCGCCTGCCAGGTAGCGCTGGCGCAACGCCTGCTCCTGCTCTTTGTCGAGAAACAGGCGATAGATCTGGAAGACGTTGCACTTGTCGGGATCCTTGGGATCTTCAACCGGGGTGGGGTCGGTGACAATCCGCATGACCTGCTTGCGCAGCGCCTTTTCTTCGAGAAACAGGTCGATGGTATTCCCGTAGCTCTTGCTCATCTTCTGGCCGTCGAGGCCGGGTACGGTAGAGACCTGTTCATCGATCTCCGGCTCGGGCAGGGTGAAGATTTCCCCATACTCATTGTTGAACTTGGCGGCGATATCGCGGGTTACCTCCACGTGTTGTTTCTGATCCTTGCCCACCGGGACCTTCTCGCTCCGGAACAGCAGGATATCGGCGCTCATCAGCACCGGGTAGGCGAAAAGACCGTGGTTGGCGTGGATGCCCCGGGCCACCTTGTCCTTGTAGCTGTGGCACCGTTCAAGCAGCCCCATGGGGGTGAAGTTGGAGAGCGCCCAGGACAGTTCCTGAACCTCCGGCAGGTCGGATTGCACCCAGAATATGCTCTTTTCGGGGTCAAGTCCCAGGGCCAGAAAGTTTGCAGCCGCCTCCAGGGTGCCTTTGGCCAGCGCCTTGCCGTCGTGCAGGCTCGTGCTCCTGGTAGTCGATCATCTTCTTCATCATGCCGAAATAATTTCCCAGGTGCAGGGAACCTGAAGGCTGAATGCCGGACAGAACGCGCATTGAGGATCACCCCTTGATAAAAGATCAATAAGAAAAACGCCGCGGTAAACTGGACCGCGGCGTTTCTTGGTTTCGGATGCCGCGGACTTTTCGATACGCGGCAAGTGTCTATGGTTTGGAGCGCGCGGACCGAATCAGTTCAAGGTCCAGCGCCACCAGGTTTTTACTATGTTGTTTTGGCGAAGGGTTCGGTTTCTCATAACGCCGTTAAACTAGCAAGATCCTTGCTTGAAATCAACCCTTTTGCGAATTGTCGCCGCCCATCATGGTGGCAAACTGCAGCAGCTGCTGCAGGTCCATGCCGCTTTCTTTGAGGATGCCCAGAAAGACGGGAAAGAGCTGGGTGAGAAAAGCGGGGTCCTGCATGGCTTCTTTGGCCATCCCGGGGAGGGTCTCGAGGATAAAGGCCTTTTTTTGTTCGGGCTCAAGGGCCATAACGGCCACTTTAAGTTCTTCGACAGTCATGAATTCAAAGTTCTCCTTAAATATAGTTTTCCAGCAGACTAGCTCAAAATCAGGATATTGTCAGCCTTTTCCTTTAACCTTTTGCCTTGAACCTTTGCCCCTGGCCGAAGGCAACTTGATAGACCTGGTCATAGTCTTCGGCAAAATGGACTTCCA
>CALZIZ010000276.1 GCA_945787465.1 uncultured Desulfuromonadales bacterium | reverse complement strand
TGAAATCACAATTTTTGAGAATGACGAATTTCTCTCTTGAATCGACTAAGTAGTTGAAAACAGGTTGAAGCAAATCGGAACTTTAGCAGAGGGAAAGAAGGTTCCTAAGCGCCTGAAAATAGGCAACTAAAAGCCTAAAGATATTAGCTTGTTAGGCCTTTTCTACTTTATAGTGTGTTTTTACCAACTGGCTTAATAGAATTTCAGACCCAAGCAACTTAAGGTTTACTTGTTTAGGCAAGCAACCAAATAACGGGATGCCGTCACCTAGTAATACTGGAACAGTAGTAACTATAAGGTCGTCGATAAGGTCTTCCTTTAAAAAACTTTGGATTAGAGCTCCGCCATCTATGTGAAGGTTCGCATAGCCCTTTTCATGCAATGATGTAACCATGTCTTTGGGATTGCCTTTTATTAAGAAGGCCTTACCATCTAAGCTTGAAGGCAATGTGGATAGAGAGCCACTTGCTACAAATACAGGCTTTTCATAAGGCCACATTCCAAATGAAAGGACTTTCTCAAAGGTGTTTTTACCCATGACTAAAGCATCAACTGTGTTCATGAAAGCAGAAAAACCAAAATCATTTTGTTCCGGATTGTCGATGCCTTCTAGCCAGTCCAATTCACCATTGGGGCCGGCAATATAGCCATCCAAACTCTGGGCGATATACACATAATTCTTCATATTTTTTTCCAAGGCCTACCGACGAAAATCAGGGGCGCGCTTAACGCAGTAACTTTGAAGATGCACAGAGTCTCATATTCCTCCAAAATTAGAAATCGCGCACGAGAAGCGCGTCGGCTGAAATTGCCTTGTTATGTTGCGCTCCTTCTCCTGATGCGGTGCCAACCCGCAGAAGATCAACACGTTAGAGTTCCAAGTATGATCAGAGTGAAGATAAAAATACCCAAAAGGGAACACCACAGAAATACGTCGAATAGAACACCCACGCTTTTGAAGATCCAACCTTTCCTACTCTCTAGCCCATGATCCGCAACTTCGGCCAGGTCGGCGAAGGATTTCTCAATTATCTGGGCTCGCTCAAAATTGTGAGTCGCGTAATCAGCGAAGGCGGTAACTAAGTAGGTGCTCAATGAACAAATACAAAGACCGATTACGGATCCAGCGACGGCCAGGCCTTTTACCGTGAATTTGCCCTGAACGAAATCGTACTCTGTAGCGATGAATCCCAGAATTCCGGCGGCAAAGGCGAGCAACCAGGTCACAACGGTCACCATCCGGTCTTTGTCTGAGCCACCACGGCTCTGATAGTGCTGCCACATTGCAATGTAGTGCTCAATACCGAACTCCTTTTTTCCAAGCTTCCCAGGATCTGAATTACTTTCTTTTGCCATAGATCTTCTCCCGCTTTACCTATTCGCCTAAACAGCCGACGACCTGCTATTGTGTTGATACTTCTTAACGCGCTTTGGGCCGCGAGCGAAGCGAAAAAGTTGTGACTGTCTACGTTGATATCTTCAAGTTCGGCACCTAAGCAACATAACGCTTCGCGTAACCGGATGCCGAACGCATAGTGAGCAAGAGCGAACGAAGCTTTTGGCAGTCCGAGTTGACGCGATTGTAGAAATTACTAACTAGCGATCCGATACATTACGAAAATAACTCCCATTCTCGAATTTGGAAAAGAAGTGTTCCAGCATAGGGTGATTAATGGGTTCTACGCTATCATCAGGCTCCAATTTCTGTTCAGCCACATACGTGGAATGTGCGGTACCATGAACTAACACATGGTACCAAGGCCAATTTTTAGGGGGACGAGACTTTGCGACTGTATCGTACCACTCTTCTGTTGCTTGGAAATTTGGATCAACATCTACAATTACCCCACGATAGTCGAAAAGCCGATGGTGAACCAATTCACCAACGGAAATTTCACCATGGTAATATTCGTTACAGTTCCCATGTATCTCACTCTGATGTCGGGTTAATCAGGCTCCTAACATAAGGATAACAGTCGATAGAAGCGATGCATTGACTGAGCCGTAGAGAAAAAATCCCTATCCGGCAATTTATATCTGGCTAGAGGCAGGGCAATGACCGACAAGTTGTTCCAGATCATTTTGAGCTGTCAATTTGAGGATTGAAATCCGCATTCCCACAATCTCCGCAATCCAGCACACACCACTTAGTTCAAGGCATTCTCAAATCTATGGATATCTGAATCTTTATTGATTTTTCGTTTGTTCTTTCCCTTCCCCTTTCTTGACTATGTCAGACAACCAGGTTTCTGGGGCGGGCCTTTCTATTTCTTGTTTTAGTAGAGCAATCAAAAGATACAAGGAGCGCCAATGTCCAATGGTTGGGTGAAATATTCACATATCTTTTTTTTTTGCAGGCCTGATTCTAAATTGCCTATGATCTACCTGCCACTTCGTTAAGTCCACGCAAAGCACCAATTGTATCTGAATAGTTGGCCTCGGCGGCAAGTTCCTGGGCAAGTCCCTCAGCGGCCATACCAACAACTTTGCTGAACCCTTCCCTGTCAACTAACACGACCTTATCCTGGAAATGCAGATGGGCGTCTCGGATGCCTCCATTGATGCCATCGAGGATTTTTGCCGAAAAGCTCGGACGATCCTTGATAAGCTCCGTTATTCGCTCATCAGACATTATCCGGAACAAGGGGATAGGCCAGCCGCCAGGACAAGGGAATGGTAATGGAAATCTATCCACAGAAATCCGTACCGGGAGGTTATTGAGTCCCTCTACTACCTTGGCTAACTCGTCCGGTGTTCCCTGAAACTCTATTCCCGTCTTAAATTTAATTTTCTCTGCCATTGACTTTCTCCTTGTCCGCATTGTTTTCTAGGCATTGGCGCCCCTTTACTAAGTATCGAAAAAAATGATCTAAAAATAGTTTTTCTTCTTTTAGCGTATTGAGAACGTGGTTGGCTGCTTTAATGGAAGCTTTTTCGCTTAGGCATAAGAAGATACTCGGCAGACGAGGATCACCAGTCATGAAGAAGTTGGTACAACCACACCAGTTCATGCAGTACCTCTGAAGCGAACACGTGGCGCATTCGGCATTATGGTTCCCTCGGCGCTTCAATACACTACAGCGGCGAGTACCATCCAAGCCTGTATCGACGTTACCAAGGCAGAACTCGTTACTATCATCCCCACCGATGAATCGTTCACACGGATAAATATTGCCACTCGAAGCGATTCCCCATTCTGTCTCACCCATTCCACACCGGTCCGACAAATCATAACCCTTTTTAAGAAACACGATTATTTTATTGTCAATTAGATTAATGGCCACTTCTCGCCCATTTCGATAATTATCTATATACAAGTCGGCCACTGCTTTGTAGCTTTTCTCTAATAGCTCAAAATTTACGTTGTCCCATGCCGTAGATATATTAGGGTTCACATGAATTGGCCCAATACCCAGTTCAATTAAAAACTTCACTGTTTCGGCCAAGGTATTAATATTATCTTGGTCATAGACCGCGTTGACCTGTATCTTGTGTACAGACGACTTGGCCAATTCTATTTTCTCAATGACAGTTTCGAAACTCCCCACGCCGTTATTAAATTTTCGATTAAGATCATGTACTTCTCTTGGTCCATCGATGCTGATACAAAGGCCGATTTTCTCCTGCCTAATATATTCTAAAATGTCTGGAGTGAGTAACGTTCCGTTCGTCGTAATAT
Organism: uncultured Desulfuromonadales bacterium; assembly: GCA_945787465.1. Lineage (GTDB taxonomy): Bacteria > Desulfobacterota > Desulfuromonadia > Desulfuromonadales > Trichloromonadaceae > CALZIZ01. Next base: position 4,720 of record CALZIZ010000276.1, on the reverse strand, counting down.
TAAGATCAATAGGATTAAATCTCATTTTTTCTCTTTGGCGGATATAAGCAACCAATTTGCGTAACAAATCAAACTGCAATAAGGGCTCTCCTCCGAAAAAACCGAACTCCAGTCGTTCATGAGGCTTCGCCATCCCCATTGCAAAATCGATGGCCTTCTTCCCCGTGGCAAAAGACATGTTTTTTTTTAATTTCTTGCCTGAGTAGCAATAGGGGCAGTTGAGGTTGCAATTGTGAGTTAAACTGAGAGTCGCTTTCATAATGATTAAATCCTTTGCTCAATAAAAAACCCGACAGACAATACAATCTCGTCCTCAAAAATCATGTTGATACACAAGTTGCGGAACGCTCTTCCCTATTTCTTCAATTATGGAAACCAAGGTAAACGAATGATCTCTCGGTTGCCTCGCAAGCGGTAGCAGAACGGCAGGCCCTGGAAAGACCCCAGGGACATCTATGCAAAAGCCACTCAAAATTCCTGTTTGGTGGAAGTGGCCAAATGACGCGACCAACTTCCTCGCGCTTTCAATTGAGAGTTTAGGGGTGCAGCGATTACAGTTCGGTTACAGATTAAATAAAAAACAGATAAAAATGGTGCCGAGGGGGATAGGCCTTTCCTTGGGGAGATTCTCGTTCGGAAAGTTTTTGATGTCTTTACGGTGATGCAGGTTTGGGAGGGAAAGGGAGGGCAAGGAACTTTGTCTGATTTGTCCATTAGGGAAGTTAGGAGGCTGCTCGATTCAACGTCTGGTATTGTTTCTGAGGGCACTGAGGAGGTTGGGTATTTTCTGGTTCGGTGGTGACAGGAGTAGGGGAAATTGGCCAAAATCAAAGATTCTCATCTGGCGATGCTACCTTTAAGGGAAAGTCCTGCGGGACTCGCTTGGTTAATCGTGTCAGTTAATTCTGAGTCATTTTGGTTGCTGTCAAGGCGTTGCCGACGCAGGCCTAGCCGTGCGCTAAGTCAAGGAGGCACAACGAACACAGCGGCTAAAAGGGCCAGAATTATAGGACAGGATTAGCCGCACAGGTCACTAGCAAAAGAGTAATCTAAAAAAGCACCCCACCGTTTGATCTTCCAGAGTTCCCTCACTCCGGAAATTTGCAGGCAGCAAGGAGACGAAAACTCGCGTTGGTCGGACAGTCGTCTCTGGGCTGCTGGTTGAAAATCTCCTGTGCTCGGCGACACTCGAAGGGGAAGGGGCTACTTAACATCAATAAGTTACAATTTTTTAGACTCATTTTCCCCAAAAACATTGGGGCCTGCTTCTGTCTTGTCTTCCGAAAAGATCTATACTATAGGCTGAAAAGCAACCAGAAACAGGAGGATGACATCAGCAGAGTGAAAACTTTCGGTGAACCGCTGGAGCCGTTTCGGGCCAGTAAGGAGCTAGATGAACTGGATGCCCGGGTTCATCAATTTATTACTGAAAACGGGATTATGAAGGTTATTTCCGTCAGCGACAGTAACACCCCCCAAAAAGGGTCGACCATCGGTTTGATTAGGGTGCTGGTTTACGAGGAGTGAAAGCACAGAATCAGGGTTCAGGTCTAATAGCGCCACAAATGTGCGATGGCAAGACCTGATAATCATTCAAAAGGCACCTCCCGAGCCGGTTGTTTTAAGGAGAATCATGTTCTTTCGTTTATGGGTCATAGGGTGGCTAACGGCCGGTCTGCTTTTTGGCGGGTCCACGCTTGCAGCAGACAGGAAAGGGGCGATTCCGCCATTGCTTGAAAGCCTCCGTCTGGAAAAGACACTGACATTTTGTGGTGAGGCTGTCCCGCTGGAAGATCCCGATGTGCGAGAGCGTATGGAAAAGGAACTCCTGCTGTCTCTCTGGGACCGGGATCAGGCTGTTTTATGGCTGAAGCGGTCCTCTCGCTATTTTCCTGTTATCGAAGCCATGCTATCCCGGGCCGGGCTGCCCGATGATCTGAAGTATGTCGCACTGGCTGAGAGCGCCTTGCGGCCGCATGTCGGCTCACCCAAGGGCGCTATCGGCTTCTGGCAATTTTTACCGGAAACCGGTCGTCGCTACGGCTTGACCGTCAATGAGTTCATCGATCAGCGAAGAAGCCTGAACGCTTCGACCAAGGCTGCGGTGACCTATTTTTCCAAACTTTACGAAAAATTTGGATCCTGGAGTCTGGCGGCAGCGGCATTCAACATGGGGGAGGAGGGTCTGCAGGCGGAAATCCTGGCCCAGGGTGTCAGCAACTTCTACCGGCTCTACTTACCGTTGGAAACCCAGCGTTACCTGTTCCGAATTCTTTCGGCCAAACTGATTCTGACACAGCCGGAGCGCTACGGCTTTCACTTACAGGACGGCGATTATTATCCTCCCATCAAGTTTACCACCGTCGAATTGACCTGCTATGAGGAGACCAGTTTGACGGTGGTGGCACAGGCGACGCAGACCGATTTCAAGCGGATCAAGGATTTGAACCCTGAGTTGCGCGGTCATTATCTGGCGGCGGGAACCTACACGTTAGCCATCCCCGAAAACACGCCCCCGGGGGTTCAAAAGCGTTTCAATCAGGGGCACCAGAAATGGAGTCAGCAGAGGCAGGAGCGGATCTACATCGTTCGGCCCGGCGATAACCTCTCGACCATTGCCGAACAATTTCGCGTACCCTTGGCCGCGATTCTGATATGGAACCGAATCGACCTCAAAAGCCCGCTTCATCCCGGCGATCGTCTGATTATCTACCCGGTTGGAAGTCGCACCGACAGCCCCTGAGTTCAGCTCTTTCCTCTGTCACGCCCCCGAACAACAAAACGCCCCGAAACTTCCCGGGGCGTTTTATATCTTTCCTTCTATTTCAGTGAGGACTCCCATCAAGGGAATCGAATGTGAAATCACAAAATTTGAGACGCTTCTCCATGCCCTATATAAAATATGATATACGCTGAGGTTATTGCGTGCTAGAAATGGTGATTTATAAGAAAGCTTAAGCTTGTTGTTCGAGTCCTGACCGTCTCCCCGAGCAAGACAATGTTGGGCACAGGGAAGTTTACCTAACTTTTCAACCGTCTTCCCGAGGTTGATTTCCCATCCACCCTTAAGAGAAGTAAGGATATCTTTAACGAGATTCGCTCATATAAAACCTAGAGAATCCTCCATCATATTGTTGCCAGACAATAACCACATTACCTTTATTATCCATTGCAATTTTTGGAACGAGAGTAACCAAGCCGGTAATGCTGGTGGCGTCAGTAGCAAGGTCTGTCGGGTGGCCCCAATTGCCGTTTCTGTACTCACTCAAGTTGATATTGCTGTTTGTCCCATCTTCTTGCACCCATGCAATGGTTGCATTGCCGTCGTTATCCCTTGCCACCTGAGGACTATAAGCATCCTGCCCAGCAACACTGATGGCGTCAGTGGTGAGGTCCGTCGGATGAGTCCAACTGCCATTTCGGTAGGTGCTCATGTAGATCTGCTCGTTTGTCCCATCTGATTGCTGCCACGCAATGATCGCATTACCATTATTATCTATGACTACTTGGGGAGAATCAGCAATCTGAGAGGTGCCGCTAATACTGTCATTAACAAAATCTGTTGGATGAGCCCAACTGCCATCACTGTATTCGCTCATGTAGATGCTGCCGATTTGACTCCATACAATGATTGCGCTGCCAGCATCATCCATTGCAACTTGAGGAGAATGGGCCATTAGCCATGCTACAGTGCTAATAGCGTCAGAGGGATCTGTTGGATGAGTCCAACTGCCGATGCGGTACTCACTCATATAGATTTGCGAGACAAGTTGGCCTGATGGTGGATGCAAAGTGAATTGATTCCAGGTAATGATCGCATTACCGTGGTTATCCATCGCCACCTGGGGAGAATAAGCATTCTGCCCGGCAACGCTGATAGCATCAGTGGCGAGGTCCCTAGGATGGGTCCAACTACCATTGCGGTATTCGCTCATGTAGATCTGCCAGTTTTTTCCGTCTGATTGCCCCCAGACAATGATCGCATTACCGTTGTTATCCATTGAAACCTGGGGAGAGTAGGCCTGCTGCGCTGCAACACTGATGGTGTCAGTAGTGAGGCTTGTCGGATGGGTCCAACTGCCGCTGCGGTATTCGCTCATATAAATCTGAGGGTTTGCTCCGTCAGATTGCTCCCAGACAATGATCGCGTTACCGTTGATATCCATCGCAACATGTGGATTTCGGGCATTCTGCCCAGCAACGCTGATGGCGTCAGTGGTGAGGTCCGTCGGATGGGTCCAACTGCCATTGCTGTATGTGCTCATGTAGATCTGCTGGTTTGTCCCATCTGATTGCCCCCAGGCAATGATCGAATTGCCATTGTTATCCATAGCCACATGAATAGGGTCAGTACCCTGCCAGATCCCGCTTGTGTCAGTAGCGAGCGTTTCAGGACGTGTCCAATTATTGCCTACTGGTGCATCAACACTGCTACTTCCACCACAACCTGACAAAACCCAGGTCAATTAAAGAATCTGCTTATGCACTTGGCTCCAGTTGACGCTAAATGGCCTCTAAAACACAGACCTCTAACGGATTCAGCGGTCGATTTTAGGGAATTGAGAATAGAGAATTCAGAAGACAGAATAAAAACAACGAAAAAGAAGTAGAGATTTTCTTCTGTATTCTACCTTCTGGCTTCTGAGTTCCCGTTGGCAAAACCCACGGCAGGTCATGACCCTCAAGGTTGATTTTACTTGAGCCAAGTGCATAAGCAGAT
>CALZIZ010000275.1 GCA_945787465.1 uncultured Desulfuromonadales bacterium | reverse complement strand
TTACCGCCTCAATGTCTTTCCGATCGAGGTTGCGCCGCTACGGCAGCGAAAGGAGGACCTTCTGCCCCTGGCGTCCCTGTTTCTCAGGCGGGCCGCCCGGCGGTTCAACCGCCCGGCGATACGCATGACCCAGGCCGACCTTCAGAAACTGGAGCGTTACGCCTGGCCCGGCAACGTGCGGGAGTTGCAGAATGTCATTGAACGGGCGGTTATCGTCAGCAAAGACAAGCGCCTGCGCCTGGATATCGAATCTGCCACCGGCGAACTCCAGCCCCCTCAGGCAAATACAGCCGGGGATGACAGGGCCGGCATCCTCACCGAAGCGCAAATGCGCAACCTTGAGCAACGCAACATTGAAGCGGCCTTAGAAGAGTGTGCCGGCAGAATTTACGGTCCCTCCAAAGCAAAGCCCAAAGCCAACCTCAAAGGCAATGGGACGCAGATTTTCAGGATTTACAGGATTAAGACCTGCCCTTATCCAGCCTTTTCCGCCTTAATCTGCGTCCCCTGAAATGATTTCGCTTTTTCTCTGTGTTCTCTATGGCAAAGGGTTTTGCCTTTCATGCATGTCGTATATCGAGGTCCCAAAAACCGCTGTAACGCAGTAGGACGGGCTTTTTGCGATGCCATCAAAAAAGAGGCGGGATTGTAATCCCCCTTACATTCAAATAGCGACAGGGCCGATAGAGTGGAGATGGAGGGAAACTGAAAAACCGGAAAAAGGAGATTGGCCATGAAATTTTTCCCAATCGTCAGCCCTGTTCTCGTCATTTTTCTCTTTTTGCTGACCCTGTCTCAGGCCGGCGCCGCTGAGTTGGTGAATCTGCAGGCGGGTCCCGACATGCCCGGCGCCCAGGGTGATGCTGTCATTCGCAGTCTCGATGACGGCAACAAAGAAGTCGTCGTCACAGGCCGAACTCTCAAGCCCAACGAGGTCTATACCGTCTGGCTGGTCAACATGGAGCCCCGGATGGAAATGGCGGGACTGGGGACCGGCGATTATGCCTTCACCAGCGACTCCGCAGGAAACGGCACCTACACGGCCACGATTTCCGGAGCGAACCTGAACAAATGGAAGCTCATCAAAATTGCCCACCACCCCGACCGCAATGCGCGAAACATGAAAAATATCGGAACCGCCCTTGAAGGGGAGTTGAAGTCGTCGCCATAGAAATCAAGAAATGCCCGGCAGCCACCCCTCGGTTGCCGGGCATTTTCGGCTCTCCCCGCCCCTTTTTCAATACAACGCTGGTCGATCCTCTCGCCAGAGTCACTGCCCCCTTGTGGTCACCATAGACACTGTTAATGTTAACTTAGAAAAGGAGGTGTTTATCCCCTGACAAAAACCTGCGAAAACTCCTTTTCAGGTCCATGTCAAAAAGAGCCAAAGGAGTTCTTCGATGACGACCTCTTTCAGAGGCTCACAGCAAGGGTATTTTCAGCGTGGGGGGAGGCTTCTTGTCTTTTTATTCTGGCTGCTCATTCCGGCCAATGTCCTCGTACCAGCGGCCCTTCCCGCCTGGGGGGGCCAGATCCTTTGCGCAGATACAGAGATTATTGTTGTTGCTGAAAAAAAGTCCGAGCAAGAGTGGGTCTGTCTCGCTGTGCAGGACGCCATTGGCTTTCTCAGGGCAATAAATATCGGCATTTCAGGCCCCCTGACCATTCAGGTCGTAGACAATCTGCCCATTAACCACGATCATCATGCCATTGGCCAATACGACCCTCGAAGCAATAAAATCCATCTCCTGAACTACCAGGCGACTATATTGGCTGCCAGCACCAGCCCGCCGGCTTGCGGTGTCTCGGTTGGTCCCGCACTTTGGCGCAGCTATGCCATCCATGAACTTGCCCATGCCGTAGCGCAACAAAACTTTTCCGCAAATGCGCCCACCTTCACGGCAAGTGAGTACATCGCTGCGGTGGTGCAGTTTGCAACTCTTCCAAAGTCCTTACGCAAAGAGATATTGCAGAACTGCGACAACCTTTCAGGTTTCGTCGGCAAAACCGACATCACCGCCCTCTACTATTTTCTCGATCCGTGCAAGTTTGCCGTCAATGCCTACCTGCACTATTTAAAACCTGAAAATGGACCCTCGTTTATCCACCGATTGCTCAATGAGGGTTTGCCTGAGTGAATTTTTTTTTTTGGGGGGGGAGGCGGTGGCTTGGGTGGGGTTTTGGGTCGAAGGGACTTTCATCATTGTTTCGGCTGACTGAATGGGTCCAAGACCAACCGCGGGCCTAGGAGGCTGTCGGGCTTAACATGAACCTGCTACGAAATCGCCTGATCGGCCCATATTCTCGAGAATTTTCGACAAATAGCCCTGCTATTCGCTTTCAAATCCTCGAAAATTTGATCTCGAAAATCCAATTTCTCGTTACGGTCCGTCAAGTCCGACAGCCTCCTAGCTTATTTATATGCTTCATTGCTTCTCTCTTGCTCAGGCTCGAGAGTGTTTCCTGATGATTTGTTACAAATTCAATGACCCACCGTGGATTCGTATATGAATACTCTCTCAACACCCAACCTATTGCCTTTCTTATGAAAAATTCTTCTTCATGGGCAAGCTTAAGGATGGTTTCCGCAAGTAAGTTAAAATTTGTTTCGTCCTTGTGCTTCAGGTGAGCCAACAGGGATGCTCTTCGAACCCAGAAATTACCAGACTCCGACCACTCTATGAGTTTTGATTCTAATCGTCTGTCTTCAATAATCAGGGACCCGATCACCCTCGTTGCCAACCAATCAAGCGTATCCCAGTTCGGCGAAGAGTGAATCATCTTCTCGTAAAGGGGCAAAGACTCGGTGCCATGAAAAGCTCGAGTGTTTTGGGCGACCTCAAGAGCTTGATACATTTCTTCTCGGAATGGCCCACCCCATAGTTCTTCAATGATGTCTTCATATTCTTTACGACTATTGATTGGGTAAGCTCTTGTTGCAGCTTTATAGATCTTTTTGCGTACAGGCGTCTTAACGCCATAAAAGGGTTGATCCGTTTTCATATATTTTTGCATGCCAATGGCGGTGGCTTGGTCACTTGTTCTTTTTAGTTCCTTCTTTATAAAATCGACAATTGGGTGCATTGATAATCTCTTTATTAACGTTCCAGATGCCCAGCGACAATGCGCCACTCGCGCCCCACAGCGTTTTTCAGCTTCAGCTAATTGGTTTGTTCGGACCCCAATGTGATACTCCATCAGGGAACCTTTTTTCCCAATGTTTTTCGGAATTATAACCAAAAAAAAGGTAACCCAATATTTGCCACCACCAAAAGTTGGCGCTCTTAAGCGAGGCACCAAGACACGGAGAAAATCTTGGGGTTTATGAGCCCCACAGACCAAGATGAAGAGGAATCATCCCAATGCATTTGGAAATTCTGGTCTTTTGTGGTTCCTTGGTGCCTTCGTGTCTTGGTGGCAATCCCAGCCTTTGTTTTGGTTATAGAACCGATGTTTTTTGCAGCCCCATCAGTTAGTTACCCCAGGCAAGAAAACGCTCAATAGCGTAGAGAATCAATTGTCCGCTTGGACCGCTGAAATTAAAATCGCAACCGTGCGTTGCCCACGGCAAATGCAAATAAAGGTTTGGTACGTCACTTGCCTCTAGCCTCCGGGCCAATCTTCGGCTTTGTTCTGGCGAAACCACCTCGTCTCGCCCACCATGAATCAACAAGGTCGGCGGTGTGTTAGCACCAACGTAATGAATGGGTGACGCGGATCGATAGGTCTCCGGCAGTTCTGTCGGATTTCCCCCCAAGAAATCCTCTAGCACCCTTTTGGTATCGATAACAAGCGGTCTGGCCGGATGCGTGTAACCATAGTATAAATCAGCCGGCCCATATAGAGACACGACGCCTCGAATAGCTGGTTCATCTGAAGCATAGGCCGTCTGCAGAGCCAGGTGTGCTCCAGCCGAGCGTCCCAGTAAAACCAGGCGTGTCGGGTCCAGGCCAAACTCGGAGGCGTGATCTCTGAGATAGGTAATGGCTGATTGAATGTCTGAGATAGGTGCAGGGTAACGAGAGTGCGGTACCAAACGGTAATTTACAGCCGCCACTACGTAGCCTCTGCTGGCCAGGTAACTATTGAGATCGGGCAATTGTTTGCTGTCGCCGCTACGCCAGGCGCCACCATGAATGACGATAACTCCCGGACGGGCCAGATTGTCGGTAGTGGCTCTGTAGAGATCGAGAGTGAGGTCTTTTCCATCTGTGCGACAATAGACATGGGGGCTGCTCTCAATAGACCTGAACTCGATGCCGAACAAGAGGTCTGAGAAGTCTAATGGGTCTTGTCTCCCGATCTTGACAAGGTTGCCGTTGTCACTTCTCTTATCGAAGGCGATCTTGAATTGCTCTGGCAACTGGTTCTTCACCGGCAGCGCGCGAAGGATGGGCGTTATGGCAAGAAGGGATGCAATTAGTGCGACCATGACACTGAACCGGCCAAGCCATGAATGTCGCCAACCGGGTAAAAGAACAATGAGTGACAGTATTGCCAAAAAGTGGCCATATTCCGTCACGAGAATTGCAGTCATCCAGAGGAGGTTTGTAGGGGCCTCGAAAATGGCTAACAACGAAAGAGCAAAAACCAAAAGGGCATATGCCAGGCGCACATAACGCGAGGTGATCGCTTTTAGAAAACTTGTTTGCCGCGACATGTCACAATTCTTTCATCTTTCAATCCCGTATGTAGAAGCAAAATCAGCAAAAGCCTACGGGCTCAAGACCTTAAAATGTCTGGGAACCGCATTATATCATACACTTGGCAAATCCCCGGAACCTGAATATCACCACAGGTTCTGCTGACAAACCATTTTGATGTCAGAAGGACATCACATTAAAAATGCCCCTTACCTTCGCCGTCCAAAATTGACCATGGTGATCAATTTTGGTACCGGGAGGCAAGGGGCAATATTTAAAAAGTCCACCTAATTGAAATGACAGCCGAAAATTTATTTGGCGGCTTTTTTCCCAGTTGCTGAAACATCAGTCAGGGTCTTTTTTGCCGATTCAAAACCCTTGGTCACGTTTTCCTGGAGGTTTTCAGAACCGCTATTGACCGCCTTGTTCGACATCTCAACAAGTTCTTTAGCTTCCTTGGGGAGTTG
>CALZIZ010000274.1 GCA_945787465.1 uncultured Desulfuromonadales bacterium | reverse complement strand
CGCCTGGCACCAAAGATCTCGGCCTCAAGCAATTGTTCCGGCAGCGCGCCGCAGTTGACCACCACCAGGGGACCGTTTTTCCGGGGACTCAGGTCATGCAACGCCCGAGCGAACAGCTCCTTGCCGGTGCCGCTTTCGCCCTGCAACAGAACCGTCGCTTCACTGGCCGCCACGTCGGGAAGAACGTCGAACAGGCGACGCATGGCAGGATGACGACTCACCAGGTCATGAAAGGAGTATCTGGCCTCAACCTCTTTTTTCAAAGCCTTGATCTGGGACAGGTCGCGAAAGGTCTCGACACCGCCCACCGGTCGGCCATCACCATCCCTGAGCACCGAGGCACTCACCGAAATCGGGATCTCCCGGTTATTGCGGTCAAGAATATCGATCTCACGGTTCACCACGTCGCAATCGCTGGCCAGAGCTTCGCGCAAGGGGCAGTGAGTAAAGCAGACACTACTGCGAAAAATTTCGCAGCAGCTCTGCCCCAGTGCCTCGGCCCGGCTGAATCCGGTGATGACTTCGGCTGCGCGATTGAACCAGGTAATGCGCATTTTCTCATCGACGGTGAATACCCCGTCGGCAACGCTGTCGAGGATCGTCGATAAATGTTCGAGATGTTTACAGGGATTTTTGTTCATACCAGTCACAAGTTAGGCCTGCGGCAGTTGCAACTTCATTGTTTGCATCTAACCTTAGTCTTGTGACATTTCCCTGTCCATAAAAAAGGGGATTCAATGCAGGACAGCACCGCGAGAGGAGGCTTTTATGCTTGATGAGTTCAAGAAATTTGCGATGCGCGGCAATGTGGTGGACATGGCCGTCGGTATTATCATCGGTGCCGCCTTCGGCAAAATCATCAGCTCCCTTGTCAAGGACGTTATCATGCCGCCCATCGGCCTGCTCATGGGCAAAGTCGATTTCAGCAGCCTTTTTTTAAACCTCAGCGGCACCGAATATCCATCTCTAAAAGCCGCACAGGAAGCCGGGGCACCGACCATCAATTACGGGCTGTTCATCAACACGGTACTCGATTTTATCATCGTCGCCTTTGCCATTTTCATGATGATCAAGGCGATGAACAGGTTGATGGAGAAAAAGGAAGAAGAGGAGGAGGCGCCGACGACCAAGAAATGCACGAGGAGGCGCCGACGACCAAGAAATGCACCGAATGCCTGGAAGAGATTCCAATAGAGGCCAGGCGTTGTAAATTTTGTACCTCGCAGGTCGGGTGAAAGCATGCAGCATGGGCATCGCTGCGCTCTGCCCATCCTACAGATCGAAACGACAGTGTGCCTATTGTAGGAGCGAATTTATTCGCGAAGCTTCTGGGTGCAAGACCCTTCGCGGCGAAAGCCGCTCCTAGGCCTTATCGGAAACAATTTTGCGGATATCGCCGACCAGGGCATCGATATCCGCTTCGGTGGTGGCCCATGAGCACATGAACCGGGCGTGCCCCGAGCCGATGAAGGTGTAGAAATACCAGCCGCGCTCGAACAGGGCGTCGATAATGGTTTGCGGCATCTCGACGAACACCCCGTTGACCTCGCAGGGGTGCATGATGCTGACGCCGGGGATGGCCCGCAGTTGCTGCTCTAGCAGCCTGGCGCTACGGTTGGCGTGGGCGGCGTGGCGCAACATGTCTTTGAGCATGCCGATCCAGGGGGCGGAAAGAAAGCGCATCTTCGAAGCCAGCTGCCCGGACTGCTTGCAGCGGTAATCGAATTCGTTGGCGAGATCCTTGTCGAAGAAGACCACCGCTTCGCCCACGGCCATGCCGTTTTTGGTACCGCCAAAGGTCAGCACATCCACCCCCGCCTGCCAGGTCAGCTCCTTGGGCGTCACCTCGAGAGAGGCCAGGGCGTTGGCGAAACGGGCGCCGTCCATGTGCAGCTTGAGATCCATCCTTTTGCACAGCTGCCCCACCGCCTGCACCTCGTCCGCCGAGTAGACCGTCCCCAGCTCGGTTGCCTGGGTAATACTCAACGCCTTAGGTTTGGGGTAATGAATGTCGCTGCGGCGCTTGACGGTGTGTTCCACCGCCTCGAGGTCAACCTTGCCAAGCTCACCAGGGACAAGCAGAATTTTTGTGCCGTTGGAAAAGAACTCCGCCGCCCCGCACTCGTCGGTTTCAACATGGGCCATTTCATGACAGATAAAGCTATGATAGGAGCGGCACAGGGACGAAAGGGCCAGGGAGTTGGCCGCGGTTCCGTTGAAGACGAAAAAGACCTGACATTCGGTCTCGAAAAAATCTCTCAACAGGTCACAGGCCTGAGCGGTCCACCGGTCATCACCGTAGGAATTGGCATAGCCCTGATTGACCTGGGCCATCGCCTCCCAGGCTTCGGGACAAATGCCGGAGTAGTTGTCGCTGGCAAACTGGTTAAGGACAGGATATTGCTGTCTGGGCTGATTCCTCATGCTCTCTGGAATCCTTTCTTTTCAACAAGTGAAGAGCAGGCCTGAAAGAAGTCCGATGTTGCCACACCCCTGACGACGCGGCAAGCGAAACTGAATCATCGTTAACAAGGCCAAATGTCTGTCACAGGACGCCTTTATGGCAGTTTTCCACATGCAAAGGCCCCAAGCTAATAAGAACACACCAACCTTCTATCAAAACACTGCATACACATAACAAGGGCAAAACATACCGTCAACTCCGCTAACCCACTGATTTAAAAAGCACTTAAATACATGTCTATTTTTTTAGCAATTTGCTATTTCCCCTGAAAAATTCCACTTTATACCCCCGCCCCGCAGGTTTTGCCAAGACTTATTCACAAGACCTGTGGATAACGAAAGAGCGCCTCGTGCACCAAGGAGGAAAAAGCTTTTCAAGCCTTGAACAACCCGTAAGAACCGTCTTGCCACCCTGTCAAAAACAAGCAACCCTGGCACCAATGCCAGGGTTGCAGATAGAACAACTCTAATGAAACAGCAGGCTCACCGACTGCTGAGTTTCCCCCAAAAAAAATGGGACCAGCGACTTGATATCGGCAACCTCAACCAGAAGGGTTCTTTTCCGCCCCCTTTAGCCTTTTACCTTTTTTTCTGCCATCAAAAAACATACTTCTCGGCTTCGAAGGCCGCCTTGGCCAGGGTGCGTTTGGCCTGTAGCAGGTTGCTGGCATCGTAGCGGGTAAAGCGCCTGACTCCGCTGAGGATCATGGTCAGGTTATCGCCTTCGGCTGAGTAAAATGCGGCGCGTTTTGCGGCGGTGGCCATCTTCTCGGCGGCGGCAAAGGCGCAAACCTTTGCCGTGGCAAGGAGCAGCTCTTTTTTACCTTCGCTCGCAGCGGGCAGGGTCTTTTCGACCCGCAATACCGCGCTTTCAAGAGCGAACAGTTCGATGACCAGATCGGCCAGGGCCAGGAGGATTTCCTGCTCATCCCTCAACTTAACCTGGTATTTCTGCACGGCAGCCCCGGCGACCACCAGAAACAGGGTCTTAAGCGAAGCGATCAGATGCTTATCGTGGGCCAGGGGTATGCTGTCGTCGATTTCCTCGAAGGATGGGGTCATCAGCGCCTCGAAGGCCTTCATCGACTCGCTCTGTAAAGGGAGCTGGCCTTTCATCGCCTTGCGCAGCAGCATCCCGGGAATGAGCATGCGGTTGATCTCGTTGGTTCCCTCAAAAATCCGGTTGATGCGCTCGTCACGGTAGAACCGCTCGGCCGGGTATTCGTTGACGTAGCCGTAGCCACCGAAGATCTGCACCACCTCGTCGACAACCTCGCCCAGCACCTCGCTGCAAAAGACCTTGGCAACGGCGCACTCGGAAGCGTATTCCTCGATCCCCTTCTGGTAGTGTGCGTAATAGTCGTCCCCTCCCTTGGGGATGGTGGCGAGCTTGGCATCAAGCAGCCCGGCCAGGCGGTAGATCAGCGATTCGGAAGCGAAGACCCCGGCGGTCATGTCGGCGACCTTTTCCTGGATCGCCCCGAAGGAACTGATCGGCAGATCGAACTGCTTGCGTTCATTTCCGTATTTCAAGGCCTCGGCCAGGGCGTTTTTGGCCGCTCCGGTCACCGCCGCGCCGAGCTTGAAACGGCCGACGTTGAGCACGTTGAAGGCAATCTTGTGTCCCTTGCCGATCTCGCCGAGTACATTTTTCGCCGGGACCCGGGCATTGTCGAGAACAACCTGGGTGGTGGACGAGCCTTTGATGCCGAGCTTTTTCTCTTCAGGCCCGATGGAAACCCCCTCGAAATCCCGCTCGACAATGAACGCGGTAAAGTGCTTTTTGTCAATCTTGGCAAAGACTGTGAATATCTGGGCGATGCCTCCGTTGGTGGTGAACTGCTTGGTGCCGTTGAGCAGGTAGTAGCGACCGTCTTCGGTGAGGGTTGCGGTGGTATCCACGCCCAGGGCGTCGCTGCCCGAACCGGGCTCGGTGAGGCAGTAGGCTGAGAGCCACTCGCCGGTGATGATCTTTTCGAGGTATTTCTCCTTCTGTTCGGCGGTTCCGTAATAGACGAACGGCAGGGTGCCGATCCCGGTATGGGCCGAAAAGGAGACCGAAAAGGATCCGGCAGGGGCGATTTTTTCAGCGACCAGCATGCTCGTGGCCTTGTCGAGTTCGAGCCCGCCGTACTCCTCGGGGGCATCGATCATCAGCAGGCCCAGTTCGCCGCACTTGCGCATCCCCTCCACAACAAGGTCGAACTGCTGAGCGTCGATGGCGTCGATATGAGGCTTAATTTCGTTGTCCACGAACTGCTCGGTCGTTTCAGCGATCTGCTTCTGCTCGTCGCTGAAATCCTCCGGGGTGAAAACGTCATTCGCATCCACCTCGGTCACCAGGAACTCACCGCCCTTGTAGATTCTCTCCGTCATAGTCACCCCCTGTCCCTCCGGGTTGAGAATTGAAATCAAAGGCTTCCTCTCGCCCGCTCATTGCATTCGCTCGAGCCCGCAGAGAACGCAGAGAAAAAGAATCGGACTGATACAAAGCCATTATCCCTTGGATCCGTTTCATCCCTGGAAATTAGATCTTTCTCTTTGATTTTCTCAGCGCCCTCTGTGGGCTCGAGTGAGCTCAGCGAACGGGCGAGAGACGCTTTTGCCCATGACTACATCTTTTCGAAAATCCCAGCAGCCCCCATCCCCCCGCCGATGCACATGGTCACCATGCCGTAGCGGGTGCCGCGCCGCCCCATCTCGGCCAGCAAGGTCGCTGTCAACTTGGCGCCGGTGCAGCCCAGGGGATGGCCCAGGGCGATGGCGCCGCCGTTGACGTTGAGGGTTTCGGTGTCGAGGCCAAGCTCTTTGATCACCGCCAGCGCCTGGACGGCAAAGGCTTCGTTGAGTTCCACCAGGCCGATGTCGCTCTGCTTGAGCCCAGCCTGCTTGAGGGCCACCGGGACCGCCTCTACCGGGCCGATGCCCATGATCTCGGGCGGCACCCCGCGCACGGCAAAGGCTAAGAAGCGCGCCACCGGGTCCTTGCCCAGTTCCTTGAGAAAATCCTCGGAAACCACCAGCGCCGCGGCGGCGCCATCGGTCATCTGCGAGGCGTTACCGGCGGTGACCGTGCCGCCAAGCTTGAAGGCGGGGTTGAGCCTGGCCAGCGTTTCGGCGGTGGTATCGCCGCGCACCCCCTCGTCGGTGTCAACGGTTTCGGTCTGCCTGTGAAGCTTGCCGCCTGCCAGGGCTGCGGTGTCGACCTCGACGGGAATGATCTCGTCCTTGAAGCGCCCCTCGGCGATGGCCGCGGCGGCCTTTCGGTGGCTGGCGCTGGCAAACTCGTCCTGCTCCTGGCGGCCGATCTGATATTTGTCGGCCAGAAGCTCGGCGGTAATCCCCATGGAGGCGTAGGATTCGGGCCATTCTGCCACCAGTCCGGGGTTGGCGCTGTACTTGTTGCCTCCCATCGGCACCAGGGACATCGATTCGGTGCCCCCGGCGATGATGCAGTCGGCAAAACCGGCCATGATGCGCTCGGCGGCCAGGGCGATGGACTGCAGACCCGAGGAGCAGAAACGGTTGACCGTCTGCCCCGGAACCTGGTGGGGCAGCCCGGCCCGCATCGCCGCCACCCGGGCCACGTTCATCCCCTGCTCGCCCTCGGGGAAGGCGCAACCGAGGATCACATCGTCGAGCCGCGCAGGATCTACACCGGTGCGTTCGATCAGGCCCTTGATCGCCGCTGCCGCCAGATCATCAGGGCGCATGCTCTTGAACTTGCCTTTTTTGGCTTTGCCCCCCGGGGTTCGGTAAGAAATCAGTTCCGCAGGGGTTTGCCCTTTTTCAGCATGTGCTGAATCCGCTGCGCCGTATTTTTGTTGCCGCAGAGCTTGAGAAAGCCCTCGCGCTCAAGTTCCAGCATATAGGCCTCTGAAATTGGTGTACCGGCGGGGACATCACCGCCGGTAATAATATCGGCGATAACACTGCCGATCTCGGCGTCGTATGCTGTAGCATAACCGCCCATTTTGAGGTTCCAGAGCGAACTCTTCATGCTCGCCGCCACGCTGCGCCCGGGCGCCTTGAAGTGCTCCACCGGTTTAGCGGGCCGGTAGTTGCAGGCCAGGGCGAGCACCTTCTGCTTGGCGTCGGCGATCAGGTTGTCCAGGTCCATGGTGACGCTGTCCCCCTCACGCAGAAAACCCATGTCGAAAAGCTCGGCCGCAGAGGTCGAGACCTTGGCCATGCCGATGTTCTTGAAGAACTTGAAGATATAGGGCGAGACGTCAGATTCGTAACGCTCGGCAAACTGCACAGCCCGCAGCGCCATCTCCTTGGTGCCGCCGCCCGCCGGAAGCAGCCCCACTCGACCAGGCCCATGTAGGTTTCGGCGTAGGCGTTGACGGCGTCGGAGTGCAGGCAGTATTCGCAGCCGCCACCGAGGGTCATGTTGAAGGGTGCGGTGACCACCGGCACCCGGGCGTACTTGATTGCCATGGTCGCCTTCTGAAAAGCCCGCACCATCATGTCGATATCCTCGAAGGCGCCCTCTGCCAGGGCCACGGCGAGCAGCATCAGGTTGGCGCCCACGGTGAAATTGGCGCCCTGGTTGCCGATCACCAGCCCCACCCCTTCGGTCTCGGCCCGCCCCACCGCCTTGCGGGTCATGGCCAAAATATCACCACTTATGGAGTTCATCTTGGAATGGAACTCGAGGCCGAACACCCCGTCCCCCAGGTCGACCAGAGAGCAGTTGGAGTTTTTCTCCACAACCGCGCCCGAGCGCTTGAGGATATCGAGACGGATCTGCCCGGAGCGCAAGGGGAGTTCCGAGTACTGACCTGAGGCCCGGTCGAAGAAGAGCTTATTGCCGCCGTCGAACTTGTAGAAGCACTCCACGCCCTTGAGCGCCTCGGGAACCGCCACGCCGTCCTTTTCGGCACGCTTGACGAAGGCTTCGACTCCGAGGGCATCGAGCATCTCGAAGGGCCCCAGCTCCCAGTTAAAGCCCCATTTCATGGCGTTGTCGACGTTTACAACATCTTCTGCGATCTCGGGGATACGGTTAAAGGTGTAGATCAGGGTGTCGCGCAGGTTCTTCCAGGCGAACTCTGCGGCCTTGTCGTTGCCGGCAACCACCGCCTTGATCCGTTCGGCAGGATCATCGATCTGCTTGGCCCCCTGCAGGGAAGCGAACTTGGGTTTCTCGAGGGGCTGGTACTGCCCTGAGGTGTAGTCGAAATAGAAGATTTTTGAGCCCTCGGCTGATTTTTCCTTGCGGAAGAATCCCTTTTTGCTCTTGTTGCCGAGTTGCCCGTTTTTCACCATGCCGGTGACGAAATCAGGGACCTTGAAGATCTCCCGCTCCTCGTCGTTGCTCAAAAGCTCATAGGAGTTGTTGCCGACGTGGGCCAGGGTGTCGATGCCGACCAGGTCGGCGGTGCGAAAAGCGGCGCTCTTGGGGCGGGCAGTCGCCGGTCCGGCCACCGCGTCCACCTCTTCGACGCTCAGCCCCATCTCGACCATGTGCTTCATGGCGTTGAAGATCGAATAGACCCCGATGCGGTTGGCGACGAAGTTCGGGGTATCCTTGGCGTAGACGATCCCCTTGCCGAGGCGCCGGCCGATAAAGGCCGCCATGTCCGCCACCACCCGGGGGTCGGTTTCGCTGCAGGGCACGATTTCGAGCAGCCTCATGTAGCGCGGCGGATTGAAGAAATGGGTAACCAGGAAGTTGCGCCGCATCGCAGGGGGCAGCACCTGGGCCAGTTCGTTCACCGACAGGCCGCTGGTATTGGTGGAAAGAACTGTCGTTTCGCCGAGGTTGGGCACCACCTGTTCGGTCAGGAACTTCTTTTTGATGCCCATGTGCTCGATCACGACCTCGATGACCCAGTCGCATTCCCTGATCAGGCCGATATCGTCATCGAAGTTCCCTGCGGCAACCAGTTCTGCGTAGTCCTTAAGATAAAAGGCCGCGGGGCGGGCCTTGATCGCTCCCCGCAGACCGCGGGCGGCAAACCTGTTGCGAACTTCGGGGCTTTCCAGGGTCAGGCCGCGGGCCTTTTCATCGTCGTCGAGTTCGCGCGGCACCATGTCCAGCAGCAACACCTCGAGCCCCGCATTGGCCAGGTGAGCGGCGATGGTCGCCCCCATCACCCCCGCGCCAAGAACCGCTACCCGCTTGATCTGCCTCATGCTCAGCCTCCGTTGAGTATTATTGGGCCCGGACTGCAGGCGCCCCTTCAAGATTTGTGAAACGTCCCTTGTAGGAGCGACTTCAGTCGCGAATGGTCAAAACACAAAAGCTTCGCGACTAAAGTCGCTCCTACAGGGATACTACTGCATGGATTTACAGTTTATCGGGTTATTTTGCCGCAACCAGTCATCCTGGAAATATAGTACCTGGACGCAAAAGCTTCGCGACTGAAGTCGCTCCTACAGGTGTATCTACTACATGGTAACAGTTTATCCGGATATTTTTCCCCAGCCAGTGTGCTAGGTGAAAA
>CALZIZ010000273.1 GCA_945787465.1 uncultured Desulfuromonadales bacterium | reverse complement strand
TCCTTCGGGGTCATTCGCGGCTTTCTCTTTCTGCTCGCCGGCCCCATGCGCAACCTGCAGCAGGCCTACCTCACCCTGGTTAAAAATGCAGTCGACTACCGGGTGCTGGTGCGGTTCTTCTTCAGGGTCGGCATCGCCATGGGGCTGCTCATGCTGCTGACCGCCTTCCCCCTCAACCGCCTGATTCTCGGTCAACTCATGGGCATCGAGGGCGAAATGCGTGCCTACATCATCTGGCCCATGGCCGCCTGTACCGTTTTCCCCCTGCTCTACGGTGCCGCCAACCTGTTGCGCGGCTTTTTTGCCGGCGCCCACCGAACCTCGCTGCTCGGCCGCTCGACGATCATCAAGGCCCTCTACCTTGCCGCCTGCTGGGGGGTAAGCCTGGTGGTGACCCTGCCGGTGCCGGGCATTGCCCTGGCCATTTTTTTACTCCTTAGTGCCGAGCTGCTCGAAGCCTGGTACCTGCTACGCCAACGCAGAGCGCTCTTTCCCGAATGGGGGCACTTGCCCGCAGGGGCCCTGCAGGAGTAAACTGCAAGGGCGAGGAGAACGCCATGGAGAAGAAACACCCCTGCCCCGATTGCAAACAGTGCCAGTGGTGCTCGGATGATAGATGCCGGCTGTGCCTGAAGACCGGCTGCCGGAAGAAGCTCTCCATCGCCGAGCAGATTGCGTTGTACGAGCAGCTTAACAAAAAATGCGGGGAATCCCGCAAGTGACCCCATAGCCCTGCCAAGTCCGCGTTTCCCTTGAAAGGCCCAACCCCTTAAACTTTTTGATCCGAAAACCTCCGCCAGGAAAAAATCCATGAGCAAAACCCTGATTCTCGCTGAAAAACCCTCCCAGGCCAGGGACTATGCCCGGGGGCTGGGGTCTTTTCAACGTCGGGACGGCTATCTCGAAAATGGCCGGTACATTATCACCTGGGCCATCGGCCACCTGGTCGAATTGAAAGAGCCCCACGAGTACGATGCCCGCCTTAAGAAATGGTTGGCGGCCGATCTACCCATTCTTCCTGAGCAGTTCAGGTACCGGGTGACCGAAAGCGGGGCCAAGCAGTTCAAAGTCATCAAACAGCTTCTCCAACATCAGGATTTCAGCCGGGTGGTGATCGGCAGCGATGCCGGGCGCGAGGGAGAGCTTATCGCCCGCCTGATTCTGGGCCTGGCGAGAAACCGCAAGCCGATGTTTCGGTTCTGGAGCTCCAAGGCCCTCTCCCCGGAGGTTGTTCGCGACGGCATGGCAAAACTGCGCCCGGCAAGCGATTTCGACCGCCTTTACCGCTCGGCCCTCTGCCGCCAGCAGGCCGACTGGCTGATCGGCATCAATGCCACCCGGGCCTATACCCTGCGGGCCGGCGGCGAGCTGCATTCCCTCGGAAGGGTACAGACCCCGGTTCTCGCCCTGATCGTCGCCCGCCACCATGAAATCGACCAATTTCGCCCCGAAGACTACTGGACCCTCTGCGCCACCTTTGCCGCGGCAAAGGGAACCTACCTGGGACAGTGGATCGGCGACGAGGAGGTGGAGAGCAAAGAGAACAAGGAAGGCGCCCGCATCCCTTCGCAGGCCAGGGCCGAAGAACTGGCCCGCATAGTCGAGGAAGCCGGTAGCGGCACCGTCGCCGAGCTGCGCAAGCAGAAGAAACAGGACCTGCCCCCGCTGCTTTTCTCTCTGACGACGCTGCAGATCGAGGCCAACCGCAAATTCTCTTTTGCCGCCGATAAGACCCTGCGCCTGGCCCAATCTCTTTACGAGGAGAAAAAGGCCCTCTCCTACCCAAGAACCGAAAGCCAGCACCTGGGCGAAGAGCAGGCCCGGGAGGTGCAGGGCATTCTTGACCGCCTGGAGCAGATGCAGGCGGTGCCCTTTTCGCGGCAATGCTGCAACGTCAATCCCCGTAACAGGCGCATCTTCAACGACGCCAAGCTCACCGATCACCATGCCCTGATGCCCACCGGCCGCATCGACGGCAGCCTGTCGGCTGACGAGAAGAAGATCTTCGACCTGGTCGCACGGCGTTTCGTCGCCGCCTTCTATCCGGCCCACGAATACGAGGCCACCCGGATCATCACCATAGCCTCGGGCCAGCGATTTCGCAGCAACGGCCGGGTGAGGCTCAAGGCAGGCTGGAAAGAGGTCTACGAAACAGCCGGGAACAAGGATGAGAAGGATCAGAGCCTGCCTGCCGTCGCCGAGGGAGAAAACGTCCAACTCACCGAAACGAGCGTCGACAAGAAGCAGACCAGGCCCCCCTCGCCCTACACCGATGCCTCGATTCTCAAGGACATGGAGAACGCCAGGAAGTTTGTCACCGAAGAGCGCCTGAAACAGGTGCTCAAAGAAACCGCCGGCCTCGGCACCCCCGCAACCAGGGCAGAAATTCTCAAAACCCTGGAGCGCCGCGAATACATCAAACGCCAGGGCAAGGTCCTGGTCCCCCTGGAAAAGGGCATCGCCCTGATCGCTGCGGTCAAGGGCGAGAGAATCGCCGACCCCGCCTACACCGCGCTCTGGGAGCAGCAACTCGACGAGATCGCCCGTGGCGGCGGGGTCACGGGCGAGGTCTTCCTTGAGCGGGTAAAACAGTACACCCGGGCGATTGTCGAAAAAGCGGCCTCAGCCCAGATCCAACTTGCCTGTACCTCAAGAAAACTCTCGGGCGAGGTGGTGGGGAGCTGCCCCGAATGCGGCAGAGAGGTGGTCGATCGGCCCAAGAGCTATTCGTGCAGCGGCTACCCCGAGTGCAAATTCGCCCTGTGGAAGAACAGCCTCGCGCGCCTGGGCAAAAAGCAGATCACCCTCAACCAGGCAAAAAACCTGCTGGCCGGCAAGGAGATCCCGCTTAAAGGGCTTAAGAGCAAAAACGGCGATAAATTCGAGGCGAAAGGCAAGCTGGTCAAGGACGAGCGCTTCGGCTGGCAGGTGGAGTTTGTATCCTAAAGGTAGGAGTGCCACCGGATAAACGCCGAACAAAGGACCGAGGAAGTCGGCGGGAGGCTCCCGCCCTGCGGTGCTTTCACGCATTGCCGGATTGGATTTTCGTAGGTCGGGCATTGCCCGACAACTAGCAGCGAGAGTCGAACGAAGACGCAACGACAAGGCCATCATCCGCGGGGATTCTGATGCAGCACCACCCGATGATCTCCGGACAAAGATCCGAAGAAGTCGGCGGGCAATGCCCGCCCTACGATGCTTGCATACATAGCGCGATTGGCTTTTCGTAGGTCGGGCATTGCCCGACAACCAGCAGCGAGAGTCGAGCGAAGACGGAACGACAAGGCCATCATCTGCGGGGATTCTGATGCAGCGCCACCCGATGATCTCCGGACAAAGATCCGAAGAAGTCGGCGGGCAATGCCCGCCCTACGGTGCTTGCATACATAGCGCGATTGGCTTTTCGTAGGTCGGGCATTGCCCGACAACCAGCAGCGAGAGTCGAACGTAGACGCAACGATAAGGCCATCATCTGCAAGGATCCACATGGAAGGGCACCCGATGATCTCCGGGCAAAGGGCCGAGGAAGTCGGCGGGCGATGCCCACCCTACAACATAAAGAGAATTATGCCAAATTATCGACGCGCACAAACACCGGGCGGCACGTTTTTCTTCACTTTGGTCACCCACCTGAGACAACCGGTGTTCGCCGATCCGCTGTGCCGGGATCTGTTGCGGCACTCCATCGAAGGGGTACGCAACAATCACCCTTTTACCATCGACGCCTGGGTGCTGCTCCCCGACCATCTCCATTGCCTCTGGACCCTGCCGGAAGGCGATGCCAATTTTTCAAAGCGTTGGGGGATGATCAAGGCCAGTTTCACCAAAGCCCTCAACGCCACCCTTGCACCGACTGCGCTGCGCCCAACCTTTTGGCAAAAACGGTTCTGGGAGCACTGCATCCGTGACGAACAGGACCTGCGCCAGCACATGGATTACATCCATTACAACCCGGTCAAACATAGCCTTGCCGAAACTGCTGCCGATTGGCCCTATTCTACCTTCCACCGCCATGTAAAAATGGGTAATTACCCACCCGATTGGGCCACGCCGCCAACCGACCTCCCCATAATCGAATAAACGTAGGTCGAGAACCGCCCGACAGCATGCAGCGGGGCTCGAACGAAGACGGGACATCAAGGCCATCATCTGCCGTTATCTTTCCGGGGTACCATCGGACAAACTCCAGGCAACGGACCTTAAAAACCGGCGGGCAATGCCCGCCCTACGAATGCTGCCTCGAAAAATATGATATCCCCGAACTTGGCGAGAGGGATGGAAACATGTTAGATTGCCCGTCCATTCCCAGAATCGGAGGCCCCCATGCTTGAAAAAATCAAGGAAAAACTCGCCGCCGTCAAGGCACACCCTGCCGTCACCCCCCTGACACTGCGCAAGGCCCATGCCCTGTATGTCAATGGCCAATGCCAGATGCTCACCAGCGCCAGAGACAATTTCCATATTGCCATCGATGACGAATTCAAGGACTTCGACCTGCAGATCAATTTCCGGGAGGACGAGGTCACGACCCGGTGCAACTGCAAAGCCCCCCACCCCGAGTGTCATCATACGGTGGCCGGCCTGCTCGAGCTCTTCGATTTTCTGCAGCGCGACGAGGTTCCCGAAACCGGTTCGGGCAAGACCTACACCCGCGAGGGGATGATCAAACGGGTCCTCGACGAGCGGCGGGAAAAGGCGGAAAAGGCCGAATACCGTATCGATTTTGCCGACAACCCCTTCGGCGA
>CALZIZ010000272.1 GCA_945787465.1 uncultured Desulfuromonadales bacterium | reverse complement strand
CCAAAGGTTGTGCGCCAGAATACACCATTCTATTCGGATCTTGCGGTTTTCGAAGCCTTTGCTTCTCAGGGGAGCTCCAAGGTAGGCGTTTTTGAAAATGCTAATGCGGGCCTCGGTGCTACCACGCCGCGTTTGCAGTTGGCGGAAATAATCGTCTTCAAGGCGTTCTTTGAGCTGCTCAACGGAACGGGGGCAGATTCCGTTAGCAATATTCTTCTCTTCAAGTTCGTTATATATAGGTGGAGTCGGGGGTTAACTCCCCGGAATATATAAAAAATAGACATAACATATCAGTCTAGTAATTCTATTTTCCTCCTGTTATTGATAACCAAATATTTTTAAAAACAGGAGGGCGAAATGCAGAGTTCTTGTGACAGGTTGGAGCTTTTTAAAAACATCAGATCCTCTATAAGGGGCTCTGACGAATATTTACTTGTTGGAATTGATGTCGCCAAAAGTCGCCACCACGCCTTTTTCGGCACTCCAAAGGGAACAACCCTTTGGAAAAACCTGGTCTTTGACAACAGCATAATAGGTTTCGAGGCTCTCAGAGGCCTTGCAAGAGACCTTCAAAACAAGTACGGCCTGGACAAAGTAGTGTATGGACTTGAGCCCACCGCCTCCTACCACAAACCCTTGGCTGAATATCTGATCCGACAAGATGAACATGTCGTTTATGTCTCCAATGTCGCCGTGGCGAAGAACCGGGCCCTCCTGGATGGGCGTTGGGACAAAAACGACAAGAAGGATTCGGCCAATGTTGCAGATCTCGTCGGGCAAGGCCGGTGCCTGTATTACGACATCCCGGAAGAAAGCCTGCGGGAGTTGAGGGTTTTGATCGCATTTCGGTCCAAGCTCAAGAAACAGGAGCACGCATTGAGGATGCGCCTGCGGAACAACTTGTTTGCCCAATACTTTCCCGAACTGGATCGACTTTACATCCGCGCGGGGCAACCCGATGACATGGTTTTATCAATCGCTGAACACTGCCTGGACCCGAGAGATATCGCCCAGATGGAGTTTGATTCCTTTCTCAAGCTGATCAGCAAACGGAAGATCCGTATCGAGCAGGAAAAGCGCTTACGTGGCATCTGGGAAGCCGCCAAGGACTCCGCCGGTTGCCAAGTGCATGAAGCTGCCAAATTCGAAGCCAAAAGCATGGTCACCCAACTCAAGGCAGCCAGGGAAGCCGTCAAGGATGTTGAGCTTCAAATGAAGTCGGTGGCACAGCGGTTTCACGAATACCAGTGTCTGCTGTCGATCCCAGGCTTCGGCCCCATTGTTTCTGCTATGGTGCTTGCCGCAATCGGCGACGCTTCGCGGTTTGAAAACCGCAAGCAGGTCCTGCGCCTGGCGGGGTTGGACCTCAGTGCCTCCCGAAGCGGCAAGACCAGCGACCAGGCCATCCCGGTGATTTCGAAGCAGGGAAAGGCGGCATTAAGGTATGCTCTGGTGCAAGCGGCTCAGGTCGCATCCTCTTTGAACCCGACCATCAGAAGTTACTTCAGTGGCCTGATCAAAGGGCGCGAGTGTGAGCGCGGCATCAAGATGAAGATGAAGGTCAAGCTGGCAGCAAAGATGCTGATTATCGCCTGGACGCTGATGAAGCGCAAAGAACAATTTAACCCTTCCTGCTTCACGGTATAGAACAAGCTACCCGAAGCAGGCAGTCGGCGAGATGAGCCCGTTCAAGAACGTTGAGGCATATGACCTCGGGAGGGACAATACTGGGCCTCTCACTGAATCTTGAAGCTTGGATAAGGAATGATAGACAACCCCGTTCCCGATGCGGGCGGGGGATGTCGGATACAAGTAACGATAAGGCTCAAGGTTCGCCAATAAGTGAGAGACTCGCCATTTTCAGTGATCAAGGGAGAAGTGCGTCCAAAATCGACAGCCATTCGTAACTTGTTGATTTAAAACAGAAGACATTTTCTCTTGACAGGGGAATTATGACGCGGTAGGAACGCCGGTTACCCGGCGCCCCCCGCACAGATCCCGGCGTGCGGAATTACCGCACCGGGCTCCTGCCTCGGGTCAAACGCAGAGGCGTTGATACTGCCTCCCGTACCCCAAACAAGACGTTCATCGCTGCTTCCAACCTCTGTGTGTCGGTCACGGGCGCTTGTCTGGAATTCCCCTTGGCCCAGGGCCTTTTCTCCACGAACTCCGCCGGTGGTTGGCCCGCTTATCGGGTTGAACACCTTTGTTCGCTCGCTTCACAGATACTATGCCCCAGTCCGACTTCCCAAGAGCGTTCATGCCGGACGTACGGCTACTGCCTTCTCCGACCGGACCGAGCGTGATACATGATCGGCCACTCTTGGGATCTCCCGGTTTCCGTACATGGAGCTTGCGTACATGCCCTGGTTCTTAGACTCCGCGGGTCCGAACGCGCCACTCGCGATAATGCGACGTTTCGTACAGCCTTCCCCACCATTCTACAAGGTCGGCAACCCAAAGGGGTGATTTCGGAGCTCAATAGCCCGGCCTGCACGCCCCCTGTCAACGCTTCGCCGCCCCCTTACGGGAAGCCGACGCATGACTCGGGGTCACGGCTGGTCGCTAGCCTTTACCATGTGGAGGACTTACACCTCCCGACCATGCCGACTTTTACCGGCGCTTTCAGAATGTCCCCTTGTCCCTTGTCCCAGCAATCGGCGATGCGCACCATCCCTTATCCCAGTTAAATTTTTAAGAAGGGCCCCTCCGCCTTCTTTTTCAAGACCTTGCAGGGAGGTAGTTTTCATCTTATAGTTACGTAAGGTCAACAACCCAGGAGAAGAACCATGGTGGATCAGATTGCTCTACAAGCAGCGGTTCAGAAGATTGCCGAGGCCTTCCATCCGGAACAGATAATCCTCTTCGGTTCACAGGCCCGGGGAGAAGCCGATGCTCACAGCGATGTTGACCTTCTTGTTATCGCACCCATTAAAGGAAGTCGGCGTGCCATGATGGTCGCTATGGACCGGGAGCTTCGCGGCGCCGGTTTTGCGCGAGATATAGTAATCCTCACCTCTGAAGAATTCGACCGGGACAAAGATATACCGGGAACCGTGGCCCGGCCCGCCTGGAAGGAAGGGATAACCCTGTATGCCCGCCACTGACAACGAAATCCGGCACAAGGTCGAGCAGTGGCTACAGTACGGTGATGAAGATCTCCTGCTCGCCAAACACGGGATGACCCTCAAATCCAGGGTGCCCTATCGATTGATTGCCTACCACGCCCAACAGTGCGCCGAAAAACACCTGAAAGCGTACCTTGTCCTTAGCCGCCTGGATTTTCCATACACCCACAATTTGGGCCGTCTTATCGAGCTTGCCCAGAACACCAGAGGCTGGCCGGAGGCACTACTGGAAGCTGAAGAGTTAACGCCCTATGCCATCACCACCCGCTACCCCGGTGAGGATGAACCGGTCACCGCAGATGAGGCTCAACGGGCGATCGACATCGCCGAACAAACCCGCCAGATCATCCGAGACGCCATCAAATAAGCCAAACTCAGCATAGAGCTCAAAAGTACCTCTTGCAAATACTCCTTGCTTAACCCTTTAAAAACCCTTCTCCGGCAACAAGTCAAACCCCAAGATTCCAGCCTTTCCACCTCGAACCCCAGAACATCGAACATTGCCCATGCCTTGCTTCATCAATAGTCAAAAATTCAAGGACGTTTTCTCTTTGGGGCTCAACTTTTATGCAGCTTCGTCAGTATATTCAAAAAGCTGTATGTGTTTTTGCAATAGGCTCTTTAGTTAATTTGTTAAGAATGTCCCCCTACCTCGCACCGTACCCTTCCCCCTTGCAGACAACACACACACCCCCTATAATGTCAAAAGAAGTCAATGACATCAGAAAGGAATGCCCATGTCTCAGATCACTGCTCGCCTTCCGGAGGAAATGATAAAAGCCCTTGACAATGCAGCAAGCTCCTTACACCGCACTCGAGCCGATGTCATTCGCCAGGCCATCGAAGCCTACCTCGAAGACTTTAGCGACATCACCCTTGCCATCGAACGATTGCGCGATCCGGCAGACGAAACCATCGACTGGCAGGAGGCGCGGCGTGCCCTACTCTCTGAAGATTAAAAAGAGCGCTCTCAAAGAACTTCAGCGCCTGGACAAGCCGACCCGGGAGCGCCTGGTTACAGCCATCGACCAGCTGGCAGACAACCCGCATGTCGGAAAACTGCTCAAAGGCGAATTCTCCGGCCTGCGCCGGATACGGATCGGTTCCTACAGGGTCATTTACGAAATCAATGAAACGGAAATACTTGTATTAATCTTGCGCGTTGCACAGCGAAAGGATGTTTACCGGGGGAACCCTTCGCAGTGATGAGTGATGGGCACTGAACCCCGAACATGGAACGTGTGGAACCTCGAACCTTGCCCTACCCACTTCCCAAGCCGCTAACTGTCTCTAAAGTCAAGAAATCAAGAATGATGCTCTCGCAAAAACTCCTGAGATGGCTAAGCAAAAATTTCGTCCTACAAGGCTTAGTGGTTTTTCAGGGGCGAAGGCATACATGTTGTATGTCGAGGTCCTGAAAAAACGCTGTAACGCAGTAGGGCGGACTTTTTGCGACGCCATCAAGAATGCCCCCTCATTAGTTGGGGGCCGAAAGAGAATTGGCCCCGCCTCTCTTGGCCAAGAAGAACCAGCGTCGTTTGCAGGCCCTATC
The DNA here is from genome assembly GCA_945787465.1 of uncultured Desulfuromonadales bacterium. Classification (GTDB taxonomy): domain Bacteria; phylum Desulfobacterota; class Desulfuromonadia; order Desulfuromonadales; family Trichloromonadaceae; genus CALZIZ01. Next base: position 113 of record CALZIZ010000272.1, on the reverse strand, counting down.
GTCGTTAAGAACACAGACGACCCGCAACAGAAGTGTCCGCCGCCAGGCGAAGGCATTTTTTGCTTCCTTTTTGTTGCCGCTTGGACAAAAAGGAAGGCGTCTGGCGGTACGCG
>CALZIZ010000271.1 GCA_945787465.1 uncultured Desulfuromonadales bacterium | reverse complement strand
AGGGCGAATATTGAGCCATATTCAACCGCCGAGCAACGCAGCGGGTCGGGATGCAGCGGCGACCGAATCCAGCAACGGACTTTCGCCCGTCTGTACTAGAGACACAGAGGCTCAGAGAAAACCCTGTTTTTGGTAGATTGGCTTGTTGAATACTCTGTGTCTCTGCACCTCTGCGGCAAAGGTTTTTGCCCTTGAGGGGGAAACGGAGCGACTGCAAAGTTCTAACCGAAAGGTGCTTGGGGGCAGGGGAATTAAACGGATATCTGCTGAAGCTCGGCGGAATCATCCTGGGTGATAAGAAGTGCAAGCTGAAGACGGTCGCGGATCCCCAGCTTTTCGAAAATCGCCCCCATGTGGGCTTTCACCGTCCGTTCGGTAATTCCGAGGACCTGGGCAATCTCCTTGTTTGACGCACCGGAGCAGACCTGCCGGGCAACCTCCTGTTCGCGCAGGGTGAGTTTTTCTAGAGTCGAGGGCTCTTGTGAGAGGGCTGCAGGGGATAACGCCTGTCCTATAGCCCCGACCAGGAGCGGAAGAAGGTCGGGGCCGATCCACATTCCGCCGTTGCGAACCACCAAGGCGACCTGCTGCAGCATTTCGGGAGTGGCCAGAGCATGGCAATATCCTGCCGCACCGGCCTGAAAGGCGGCCATGGCCCCCCCCTGACTGGGCATACAGGAGATGACCACCAGTTTGAGAGCAGGGCAGACCTGGCGGATGGCCCCCACCGCCTCCCCCAAATGTCCTCCGGGAAGGGCATCGGCATGCAGCCAGACCAACGCGTCGTTTCGAAGACAGGGCGTCATCTGTTGCAGAGAGCTGAATATTTTTCCGTCGGCAAACGCCTGCTGCCACCGGAGCAGCTGGTTGGCACGACTGGAAAGGCAGAGTTCTGTCCAGGTCATCGTTCTCTCAGGGCATTGTCTTTGGCCCGCAGTATAGGTTTAAGCAGATAGGTCAGCAACGTTTTCTGGCCGGTGATAATGTCGACCTGGGCGACCATCCCCGGAATGATCGGCAGGTTGTCTCCCAGCTCCGGTTTATGCGTGCGTACCCGAACCATGTAAAAGGCATTTCCCTGCTCATCGATCACCGTGTCGGCGCCGATGTTCTCAACAGCCGCTTCGAGGCCTCCGTAAATCGAAAAATCGTAGGCCGTGAAGCGAACCTGCGCCTTTTGCTCAGGGCGCAGAAAGGCGATGTCCCTGGGGCTGACCTTGACTTCGAGCACCAGGGTGTCGTCCAGGGGAACGATCTCGGCGACCTCTTTACCCTGCTGGACCACGCCACCGACGGTATTGTAGAAGAGGCGCTTGACGGTCCCTCGAACCGGTGACTTGACATCGGCGTGTTTGACCCGGTCGGCCAGCGCGGTTTTCTCCTCGGTCAGGCTGCTCAATTTGGTCAGGGTTTCGGAAAGCTCGCGGCGGATCTGGTTGTCGAAGCTCAACTCGACTTCCTGAATCTTGCGACTGGCCTCGGCAACGGCCGCCTGAACCCGGTCGATCTGGGCTTCAACCTGATCCCGCTCGCCGCGTGTCTGGATCACGTCCCGCTCGAGACGAAGCAGTTCAACCTCCGAGACCGCCCCTGATTTGATCAGTGGCCGAGTCACGTCCAGCTCTTGTTTGAGAAGCTCGTAGCGATGGCCCAATTGCTCATGGTTGGCCCTGGCTTCTTTTAGCTCCTCGTTGCGCTGCTGCAGCTGCTGGCCGGCAATGCCCAGCTGGGCGCTGAGTTCCTGCTTGCTGAAATCGTAAAGCCTGCGCTCCTGCTTGAGGATATCCAGGTCTTGGTCCACCACTTCGGCCGGGGGAGAAAAGGCACGTTTCTCCGAAAGGGCCTTCAACCTCTCAGCCTTGGCCAGAAGGGAGAGGTATTGAGAGCGGTTTTCCCGAAACGATGAGACAAATCGGGTCGGATCGATGCTCAGCAAAAGCTGGCCGATATCAACGGTCTGCCCTTCTTGGACCCGGATTTCCGAGACCACGCCCCCATCGACGGCCTGGATGATCTGGACCTGCCGCGAAGGAATGACCCGCCCTTCGCCGCGGGTGACTTCCTCCAGTTCGGCGTAAGCAGACCAGACCAGAAGCCCGACAACGAGAATACCTCCCCAGTAAAGCAAAGACCGTGCCCGGAGCGGCTCTTGGTCGAGCCGGGCCCAGTCGGCGTCCATTTCCCAGTTTTGCTGCTTCGCGGAGCGGATCGGAAGAAGGGCGTTCAGCAGCCCCTCGATCATCTTGGAGATCATGACGCCCTCCCGATTTGTCCCTGGCGCAGGGCGTCGATCACCTGTTTTTTCGGGCCGTCGGCAACGACCCTGCCGTTGTCGAGTACGATGATCCGGTCGACAATGTCCAGCAGCGAGGTCCGATGGGTGACCAGCACCACGCTTTTACCCTGGGCAAGTTCCTGCAGTTCCCGCTTTACCATCTCTTCGCTGGTATGGTCCATCGAACCGGTCGGCTCATCGAGCAGCAGAATCGAAGGATCCTTGACCACCGCCCTGGCAATAGCCACCCCCTGGCGTTGTCCGCCCGAAAGCGACTCCCCCCGTTCGCCGATGACCATGTCAAAGCCCTGTGGGTGGGCATTGACGTAATCCAGCAATGCTCCCGCCCGGGCCGCCGCGACCACCGCCGAGTCGTCGGCAGTCGGCATGGCTACGGTCAGGTTGTCCCGCAGGGTGCCGTAAAACAGGGTGGCGTCCTGGCAGACATAACCGGTAAATTGCCGGACCTGGGCCGGGTCTAGCTGCCTGAGATCGACACCGTCCATGCAGATCGCGCCTGCCGAAGGCTGGTAGAGGCCAAGCATCAATTTCAGCAGGGTGGTTTTTCCCGAACCGATCCTCCCCAGGATCGCCACCTTTTCCCCCTCGGCGATGCGGAAGGAGACGTTTTTCAAGACCGGGATGTCCTGGCCCGGATAGTTGAAGCTGATATCCTTGAACTCGATGTTCCCCCGCAGCGACGGGCGGGTCAAAAACGTGGTGTCCTCGGGGCGCTCCACGGGATTGGCCAGGATCTTGTTCAGGGATGAAAAGGCAGTTGTTGCATGGTGGTACTGGGTCAGCAGGCCCGCGACCTGGCTGATGGGGGCCAGGGCCCGGGAGGAAAGGAGCGAGCAGGCAATCAGGCCCCCCATGGTGAGCTGGTTTTCCATGATCAGGTAGACGCCGATAACGACAATCACCACATTCACCGATTGGGAGACCCACAGGGCCATGTTAAGGGTCGAGGCCGAAAGCAGGCGCAGGCGGGTGGATATTTGCGCCAAAAAGCCGACACTTGACTCCCAACGGCTCTGCATCTTGCCCTCGGCCCCCAGCGCCTTGACGGTTTCGAGCCCCACCAGGCTTTCGATGAGGGTGGCATTGCGCTGGGCCGAAGCACGGTAGGTCATTTCGGACAGTTCATGCATCTTGCCCTGGACGATCAGCCCTCCTACGATGACCACCAGCATGCCCACGGCAATGGGGATGGTCAGCTGCCAGGCGATCAGTCCGATGACCCCCATGAAGAGCAGGGCAAAGGGCAGATCGATAAAGGCCGTCACCGTCGTCGAAGTGATAAAGTCCCGCACCGTTTCAAAGGCGCGCAGGTTCGAAGCGAAAGAGCCTGCCGACAGGGGACGGTATTCGAGGCGCGTGCCCAGAACCCGCTCCATGATGTAGGCGGAGAGTTTGACGTCGATCCGCTTGCCGGCCAGGTCGAGAAAGTAGCTGCGCATAATGCGCAGAATCAAATCTCCCACCAGGATAATGCCGACCCCGCTCGCCAGAACCCAGAGGGTGTGGACCGCCTGGTTGGGGACGACCCGGTCGTAGACGTTGCGGATAAATAGCGGCATGGCCAGGGCGAACAGGCTGATGAAAAACGCGGCGAGCAGTACATCCCGGTAGAGGCCCAGGTTTTCGCCCATCACGCTCCAGAACCAGTGGCGCTTGCGAACCTTGCCGACCTCGGGAGAGCGGGCGTCGAAGCGAAACTTCGGCTGCAGATAGATGGCCCGCCCGGCATACCGCTCGCCCAGTTCGGAAAAAGAGAGCTCGATCTTCGAGTCGCCAAGTTCGGGAAAAACCACCTCGGCAATCTGCTTCTCTTTGTCCCAACCGAGCAGTACGCAGGCCTGCTGATTGTGGAGCAGCAGCACCGTCGGGAAAAGCTTTTCATTCAGGCGGCCGAGCGGCTGTCGAACAATGCGGCTTGCCAGGCTGGCGCGTTTTGCCGCGCGAAGGGCAAGGCTGGGGCTCAGCCGGCCGCCTTCCAGAGGAAGTCCTGCAAGGGCCGCTTCGCGGCCCAAAACCGTCCCGTGAAGACCGACGACGACCAGCAGGCACTCCAAAAGGGGGTCAATCTCCTCCCCGACGGGGGCCGCTCCTTTGAGCGGTTGACGGTCGTTTTCTGCCCTGGCTGCAAGGGACATGGGTAACCTCTTTAAGAGCCTAAAAAATGTGCGGCGATTATACAAAACGCCTATTAAACGCAAAGTTTGCGCCAAACGATCATTGCAATAAAACGAAATGGCGCTTTTGGGAAATAAACGATTAGCCTAGCACAGGTTGCCGATTTTTTTCACCCGGCAAAGTGAATGTTTTTCCGTAATTTACTCGAAAAATATGCCAAATAACGGCACAATGTTACCATTGTCCCAATGTTCCTCCCAAGGAGAGCTGGACAATGCTTAACCTCAACGACATGGCGGTCTTTACCAGGGTGGTCGAAGCGGGCAGTTTCACCGGGGCGGCCAAGCTGCTGGGGCTGCCCAAATCCACCGTCAGCCGCAAGATCTCCCAGCTTGAGGAGAGCCTGGGGGTGCGCCTGCTCGA
>CALZIZ010000270.1 GCA_945787465.1 uncultured Desulfuromonadales bacterium | reverse complement strand
AATCAATTCGTTATTTGCAATGGTGTGGGCTGACTTGGCTATTCTGTCGTAAAGAACGACATTGACTGTAGCGGCCAAATTCATACAACCAACGGTTGGTACATAGACAACGGCATCGGCCCTGTCGATAACCTCCTGGTTAATGGTGCCGTCTTCGGGGCCAAAAATATAAAAGGCCTGGTCCGGGTGTTGATACGCCGGCAGGGGTATTGCCCCCTCGACCAACTCAACACACACGATCTTCGTCTGTTCGGGCACGCTTTCCAGAAGACATGCGACTCCGGTCAAAGGAATATTTCGGATGACATCTTTTGTGTCGGTATGAAACCGTGCCGCCCGGACGTAACGATTCCCTGTATAAAAAACCGAGTCGGCTCGAAAGCAGCCAGCAGCACGCATCACTGCACCTACATTTGACGGGCTTTTGGGGTCGGTTAAGCCGATAACCACTTTGGATTCTTTCATCAACTTCTTTCGATTTAACCCAGATCCGCGGGACAAGGGTGGATGTCAGAGTGCAGAAATTCTTTACACATCGGCCTCTTACAGGTCGTTTTCGTGGGTCATCGACCATTGTATAAAACTTGAAAAGCTCCCTGGAGATACCATTATGGTGTTGATGGATTTCGTTGTTTAGGTCCCATGGGGTCATTTCATCTTTTTTCCATTTGTTGAATTTCTCAAAAAGCTCTTCGAGTGCGAGAGAAAGTTCTTTTTCATAAGCCTTTTGAGCTAATTCGCGAAGATGCTTTTTTTGAGCCTTATTCATGTCTCGCATTTTGGAACCCTTGAAATTGAAACGTGCCTGGTGCAGAATTCTGTCAGTACCTGAGCAAAACCAAAGTAAGAGACAGCCGGTTTTATAATGACAGTCGCTACTCGAAGAGTAAAAAACTTTTCGTGCGCCGAAGCTGTTGCCCTTGAAACGAGGAGACCTGATAAGTGTCAGGTTTTGTTGTTATGTTCCAAAGTTATTACGACTTTTCCTTGGGCGTGCCCTTCTCCAAAATACCGGAGAGCTTCAGGAACCTCACATAAAGGGTAACGACTATCTATAACAGGTACGACCTTGCCTGCCTCCAAAAGCCCTGTCATAAAGTCCAAACCCTTGTTTGGTTTATGCATCAGGATACCCATTTTCTTACTCCCGATCATTGAAACCCATGGCCCTAAAAACATGAGCTGAAAGACTCTAGCCATGGAACCTCCGACCATGACATAAATTCCATTGGGACTTAATGCACGTTTGTAATCGAAAATAGAACGATATCCAGCAACATCAAGAATCAGGTCATAATGCTGTCCATTTTTGGTGAAGTCTTCCCCAGTGTAATCAATGACCTGGTCTGCACCAATGGAGAGCACCATGGCCAATTTTCTCGTGCTGTCCACGCCAGTCACTTCAGCCCCAAATGATTTGGCAATCTGCACCGCGAAGGTACCCACACCACCGCCCGCACCATTAATCAAAACCTTTTGTCCTGCCTGAATCTGTCCTTTATCGCGAAGACCCTGCAAGGCGAGGGCTGCCGCTTGAGGTACGACCGCGGCTTCCTCGAATGTCAGACTGGCCGGTTTCAGCGCTAATGCAATTTCACGAGCACATACAAACTCGGCAAAACCGCCCCAACCAGCCCCGGATATGTCCCCGAACACCTCATCACCTGGCTTAAATTGCCTTACGTCTCTACCAACCTCTTCAACCCGCCCCGCTATGTCACACCCGAGTATCTTGTATTTTGGTTTTAGAAGTCCCCCTAGGCGGTTCACGAACGGCGTACCTCTCAGGAGATCCCAGTCCCATGAATTAACGGATGCCGCATGAACTTTTATCAAGAGTTCATTATCCTTGGGAGTAGGTTTTTCTACCTCCTTTAATTCAAGAACATCCGGCGACCCGTATTTTGTGTAGACTACTCCTTTCATGTGGCCTCCTTAAGGTTGCCTTGGTATCGGCCATTTTCAGTAGAGGTTACCACGATCTATCCGATGAGTTTGGGAATTCGGGTCAGGCTTCGGGTCAGGCTTCCAAGATATCAAGTCTGCTCCACAAAAGCATTTTTCAATAAGTGCACTCTGTTGGCCAGAGCCTCAACAGCCCGCATGAGATCTGACAGGCAGCGCACGGATGAACTGATACTTCCCACATCAAGGTTGACATGCTTGCCCACCTCCGAGATGTTAACGCAACCCAATTCCCGAACCAACCATCCCACCAGCTCGCGAGACTCCAAGGCAACCTGCTGAGACGGACTCCTTAGCGTCGCCTCATCAATATTGTATGCAATAAACACCTGATCGGCAATCTCCTGTACAGCCAATCGCAAGGGCATCCTTGCTTCGGCGCCGCCAAGGCTCATGTCAACAAATCTGTCGTCACCGAGGATTCTCGAGTCGATTTCTCCTCTCTGAAATTCGGGGCGGTGTTCTTCGCCTAAGCCATCCTGAATAAAACGTTCTGAAAGGTCTGGGTCCTTCTCCTGGGCTTCTTCCAGTTTCTTTTTGCAATCAGCGCAGGGCTTCAGTTTTTGGTGGATGTTAAGGTCCTTGTTGATATGAACAATGAACGCATCGCAGGTGCCCCAAGAACTTCATCCTTGAACGCCGACAGGCACGCCGCTCGTACTCCAGAGTCCTGATCCAGGAAAAATCTCACCTCCTTAACATTGATGCACTCGAAAAAAGTCATGAGATGGCAAATCAATTTTGCAACAGATTAAACGACCCCCTTGGGGAACACCTCCGCCGGGGCCCTTTCGTCTCCCCCGCAAAAATCACGTATGGCCACTCAAATTAAAAAACTGTTTAATTTTTGTGGTTTACAACCGCTCCAACTTTGCGGTAAGAAGGATTAAAGCCCCTCCTACCCATGGGTCCAATTTCTTCGACGTTTCAAAGTCTTATCCGGCATTGTGGATTGCCAAGCCCAATCGGCATGAACGATGCACACACAAAGGAGGAGACCCGAGAGCAGAAGACATCTGCACGTTTTTCTCCTCGGGCACAACCCCGACAAAAAGCCCCGGAGTGTGTTATTGCATGATGTCTTTTCTGCCCCAAATGTCACCGTTCTGGCGCCTAATTAAGCTGAGCGTGATCATCTGCCTGTTTTATGCCCCAACCGTTTGTGCAACAGAGACTTCCCCAAACACCGCTGTCGAAACGGACTTTTGGGGACTGAACGGGCTTCCCAGCGAATACGGCGAGATCATCTTTCAAAAAAATGCGCGCCACCCCAGGCAGATTTACATCATCGGCCAGAGTCACCGCAGCGCCGCAAGCGGCCAGGACGCCGGCGATACGGTCAGGGTTCAAACAGAAATTTACCGCATCGGCGAGTGGCTGGCCCGCAAGGCGAAGGTCGAACTGCTGCTGCCCGAAGGATATTTTCGCAAAACCTCGCCGGGGGCAGTACCTTTGGGCCCCCCGCAGCCCCTGGCCGAGCGGATCGACAACGAAGCGCTGGTGGCCCAATTGAGCAATACCCGGCGCTTTGTCAATGCCGACATGTTGCTCAACCTCCACTGCAACCTTCGCCTTGGCCAGGTTGAAAACGAACGGCTGTACGAGGAGGTTCGCCATCTGCTTTCTCAGGCCAGCGATGAGCCTAACGATTCGGTCTATCCCCAGCTCGTCTCCACCCAGGAGAGACGAACCGCGGCCATGCTCTCCAACATCCCCCAAGCGGTCGAAAAGGCATTGGAGGACGGAAACATCTGCAGCCCCCAGGCGATCTTCACCATCGGCCTGGCCCATTTAAGGGAAATCATCGATTTTCTAAAAAAAGGCTCGCCCAACAACCCGTCGGCTGAGACTGAACTGCTGGCCAGCGAGAACAACCTTACGGGGCTTGAGCGGCTCGAGGCGGGATACGGGGTAACGGTGATTCTTCCCCGAAGCTTGGCCCAAAACAAAGAACTGCTTCGGCTGACCGAGTTGCAGACACTGTAAAGCCGCCCCCGTGGTGGGGGCGGCTTTACGATAAGCGAAAGAGGGGGTTGAAATTATTTACCATCTGGATACAGCGCAGAATCACCTTCTGTTGCTCACTTGCACTTTTGACCCAATTTATTCCTCCATCATCTTCTTCTCTGGTTCAGCTGGGGTTTCCTCGGGCATTTCGCCCTCTTCCCATGCCGGAGCCAGGCCGTAGTGCTCGTGGAGCCGACGGCCAAACTCTGCGTCGCTCATGCCCGACTCACGCTCCGGGGCATTGGCAAGCAGCCCCTCGTCAACGGTCAGAAGCAGAGCATTCTCTTCGCCCTCGAAAGAGAAGGCGCTAAAGGGGACGGTATGCTTTGAATCAGCAATCCCCATAAAGCCGCCCTTCGACAACACCACAAGATCAATCTGACCGGTTTCCTGGTTCTTGATCAACTCTTTGATTATACCAATCCGCTCACCTTGCTGATTGACCACCTCCATGCCGATGTAGTGCTCGGATGAGGCTGATTCGGCCGCTTTCATGCCATGCTCTTCACCGGCGGCGGCCGTTTCGGCGGAAGACTTCTCGTATCCGGCAAACGATGCAACGACAAAAACAAGGCTTGCCACAATAGCCATCGTCAACATGCCGATCCGTTTCATTTTCAGGTCTCCTTTTATCCCCTCTTCCCCCTTATTCCATACATACATTACATATCGCTCTTTCCTTAATTGTCAACAGACTTTTTCCGCCTATCTTTAAGGCTCGTCAGCAGAACCTGTGAAGATATTCAGGATCTGCTGACGAGCCATTATTTTAAAATCAAGTGTTGAGCGAAGCCGCTATCGCGGCGGAAAAAACAAAGCCAAAATAATCGATCCTTGCTATTTGCAAACTCAAGGCATAACTCCATTACGTCGCCCAATGACGGGCGCCACTATGACGGAAGGGGTTTGCCATGGAGCCATCTGAAAGGGGCGCTGGGGTCGGACCACGCTAACCCACTGTTTTTCATGGAAAACCGGCCCTCAAATAGGCGTTTTCAGGGCTTAGAACCCCCTTTTCAGGGTCAAATTCAGGCCTGTAAGGAGTTGCGTCCTCTCTTAACACAAACTGGCCTTCCCGCTCCTCAACTTTTCTACCCCTTGCAGCAAAGCCCATCTTGGCTTTGAACTCTTCTACAAAGGCAGGGCCTCCAACGGCTACGCTTTCAGCCTAGCAACTCTTCCGGTGGTTGCTGCCGTTACCAAGCAAGTCCTCAATCAAATGGAAGTGGCTTTCTTTGAATTTCTCGGCGTCTGAAAATCCGCAGAGCCCCCTTAGCCCTTCCTGGTCGATCACCGAATAACGCATGCGGGGATTCTGTATTTCATTGTAGCCGCTCATTTCCCATTCCGAGGGGTGGTCTACCACTCCGGCTCTCACCATGTTCAGATCGATATACGCCAGGCATTGCATCAGGTGCTCAT
>CALZIZ010000269.1 GCA_945787465.1 uncultured Desulfuromonadales bacterium | reverse complement strand
CGTAGAGTCACCGTCAGCGAGAACCGATCCGGCCACATGGGTGCCATGTCCGTGTGGATCATTGGGGTTGGCGGGGCGCCCGAGTGCGTACAAGCTTTCCACGCGTCCAGTGAACGCATCATGTACGTTCGTGGTTGAGCCGGTATCGAATCCCGTATCGCAGACAGCCACCGTCTGTCCTTCTCCTTCGAAAACTGTACCGGGATTCGGTGGGGGCTCAACGTTGAGGATCTGACGCGCAATGTCATTATGGAGTTTCATTGGCAACACCTCTTCCAAATGCCGGACCTCGTCGATGCCGGCCAGGTCTTGGAAGTGCTTTTCCTCTGCGTTGAGGCGTATCTTATGGCGCATCAGTTTCAGATCCGATGCATCAAGATGAGCTGCCGCTGCCAGCTTGTCCCGAATGGATTGCGGATCGACGTTCGAGTGGAACACGACATCGACCACCTTGGGGGTCGTACTCAGAGTGCTGGCGGGGGCTGCCGCTAATTCAAGAAGATTTCGCGCCCCAGCAGGTGCTGCGGCAGGCCCGGCGGTCAATGACGGGGCGACCTTGAATCCCTCCAGGTAGATGTTGGCCCACGTGACATAAGTCAGCGAGCGAATCTGGTTGAGATCCGTATCCGTATAGTTACACAGATAGGTATCATCCGGGACATATTCCAAAATCACGACGCCCATGTTCTTCAACTCACTCTTCATATCCTTGTCGAGCGGTTGATTGGTCTGAATCAGGATGTAGTCCGAGTCGGTTGCATCGGTTGAATGTAGATTTGCCGCAGCGAGAGCTCTACCTTGTGACTGCGGATCGATCGTAACACCATTAATTGTTATTTTTGCCATCGTTATTGGCTCCCTTCCCAATTAAGGTTTAAATTGTTTTGATTTTTTAACAACGCCATTCAATGACATTAAAAGACTTCCCCAAAACACAAACAACATTTAATGCCACTGGATATCACCGGTTAATGCAAAAAATATTGGGCGCCTTGCGGTTCGTTTATAGCAAGTAAAAAAAATTGCCTAACATCCAATTGAGCCGTTTTTTGGGACTTGGTCCGCTCATACTTCCATGGCACACCTTAAGAAAAGCCTTCATTTTATGTAGCTATTTTGAATTACTGAAATGACCTTTTAATAACAACTCGATTTTAATACTTAGAAAAAGACTGTATCTCCTCCAGTGTTTGTTATCCTAAAAATTTTTCTCGCTAATTATCCGACGGAATGTCACTGGTGGCGCAACGAGAATTATGACCAATAAGTGGGTCTAGTGAAGTAGGTAGACCTAATCCTCCCCACCTTTCCGCTAGCCTTTAGAACTATTCAACCATAAAGAAAAAATCTTTCTTCACCGATTTGATCTTATTTTTGACGGATTTTGTCAGCATTGTCCGGTTAAGAAGTTGCAAGTTCTTTTTCGCGTGGGCCTGGGGCTTTTTTCGGTTTGGATCTGGGTGACCAATGAGTCCTTGACGGAACTTGACCCGGTCGGCCTTTGACAGCTGCACCGTGCAGGGCGTTTTCGGATCCCTTGGGGATTTCCTAGGAGGCTGTCCGACAATCCATGACCGGCTACAAACCCAGCTGCTTGGCCCATATCTCGGCTCCTTTTCGGCCCATAGCTACGGCTATGAGCTCTCAAACGAGCCAAAATCTGTTCTCAAGCTTCTGGATTTTCGCTTCGGCCCTATTATCGGACACCCCCCTAGAGTTTGTCTAAGCTGTGGAAGATTTGTTTTTCGCTCTCGGCGACAAACTCGACAAACCTCTGAAGATTGTCCTTTCACCCCAGTCAATGCGAATGACATAGATTGCCAAAGGACTTAGCTCCTTCTGGATTTGCTTTCTTTTTTACTACAGACGCAATTACAGATCGCTTACGGATTTTGAAAAAAAGAAAAGTCGAAAATTCGTGAGATCGGGGCAGGAAGAAGAGAGAATTGGGGGAGGCGGTGGCAATCGCGGCCCGCCCAGGAGATGAAGACGATCGCTCTAGGAGACGGACTTGACGGACCGTAACGAGAAATTGGAGGTTCGAAGCCAGAGAGTTTCGAGAATTTGAAAGCGAATAGAGGGCTATTTGTCGGAAATTGTCGAGAGGGCCGATCGGCCGATTTCGCAGTAGGTTCATGTTAAGCCCGACAGCCTCCTAGTACCATGTAACATATAAATTTTCGTAAATTTACAATATGCGCTATACTCATGGCAACCAAAGGAGGTTGCCATGCCGCCAAGATATCGAATCACCTTGACGGAGCAAGAGCGTAAGGATCTTGAGGCATTAACACGATGCGGGAAGACCGGAGCCAAGAAATTTATCCATGCTCGTGCGTTGTTGTTATGCGATGCAGGCCCTGACGGGCCAGCGTGGACCGTTGCCGCTACGGCAGAAGCCCTTGGAGTTACGTCTCGAACGATTGAGCATCTGAAGAAACGGTTTGTTGAGGAAGGACTTGAGGCCGCACTGGAGCGCAAGCCCAGAGACAAACCGCCAAGAGATGTCATTTTTGATGGAGCCTTTGAAGCACGACTGATTGCCCTGGCGTGTTCGGAGGCCCCAGAGGGGTACCAGCGCTGGACGGTCAGGTTGCTTGCTGATAAAGCTGTTGAACTTAACTTTGCATCTTCCGTATCGCACATGACCGTGCAGCGGATTCTAAAAAAAACGAACTTAAGCCTCACCTCAGCAAATACTGGAAAATCCCGCCGAAAGGGAGCGCAGCCTTTGTAGCAGCGATGGAGGATGTTCTGGAGGTCTATCACCTGCCGTATGATCCCGATTATCCGGTGGTATGCATGGACGAGTCCAGCAAGCAAATGATCGGCGAAGTCCACGCACCGATACCCTGCAAACCGGGACAACCGCTGCGTATGGACGACGAATACGTCAGAAACGGTGTGGCCGAAATCTTCATGGAAGTGGAGCCCTTGGCTGGCAGGCGCCATGTCGCAATCACTGAACGCCGTACCCGAAAGGATTGGGCGCAGCAGATCAAACAAATGCTTGACGAACGCTATCCTGACGCCATTCAGGTAAGACTTGTTATGGATAATCTGAATACTCACAATATCGCTTCGCTCTACGAAACCTTCGAGCCTCAGGAGGCCAGACGCCTGGCGGAACGACTGGATATCCATCACACGCCCAAGCATGGCAGCTGGCTGAATATGGCGGAGATCGAACTCAGCGTATTGAAAGGACAGTCCTTAAACCGCCGGATCCCCGATATGTCAACAATGCAAGCTGAAGTCGCGGCATGGGAAAGAGACCGAAACAACAGCACGAGAAAAATCGATTGGCAGTTCACAACTACAGACGCCAGAATCAAACTGAAGCGTCTTTATCCGAATTTATAGCTGTTACATTGTACTAGGCAGGAGTTGTGTTTTCCGCTCAGTCAGTCGCTCTCCAGAATTTTCAAGGAATTGTAATCCCGCTTATATTTTGAAACCCCATCTTGCAATTACAATGATCTGGAAACTAACCACCAGCAGAGGAGGTGGCTTGAAGAAGGCCCCTAAAAGGGGCTAGTAGCGCTCCACCTTTCCCCTGTGGTGCAGCCAATACGAAGTGGAAGTTTTGAAAAAAGCTGGCAAATAGTTGAGCGAAGGGAGGTTTTTGCACGATCTCAAAACATCCGTGCAGTGCAGGGGAGCCGAAGGCGTCGTCAGGGGTGGATTCCCTGTTTTTTTCCGCCTTTGTTCCCAGACAGACAAAAACATCTGAATTGACGCAGAAACAACAGAGCCTCTTTTAGTCACACCGGCAGAACCGGTGGTTTAACTGAACGACACAATTGCCGCAGAGGTGCCGCCCGCTTGGCGGCTACTGCACTAGACATTTTTTAGAGGCTTCCGGAGCAGCCTGAAACCAAAACCGAAGAAAGGAGCAACTGGAATGAACAGGAAAAGAACGCTGGTGGTCTCCATGATGGTGTGTACCTTTCTGGCGGTGAGTTTGGTTGTCGCCCTCGCGGGCGGAGGCTTGCTGCCAAAAGCGGACGGCTCAGCGGTTTACGAGTACATTACCAAGACCAGCCCTTATCAGCAGTGGCCTCTGTTTCACGGCAAGGAAAAACTCTATGAAGGGAAACATCCCCACGGCGCATTCCTGACCACCTACGTCAATGACCTGGCCCTGGCCGGGTTCAAAGCCAGGATCGGTACCCTGGCCGACGGCGCTATCATCGTCAAAGAGAATTACATAACCGACAAGATACTCGGCGCCGTGACAGTCATGTACCGAGTCAAAGGGTTCGATCCTGAGGCCGGTGACTGGTTCTGGGCCAAGTACGGTGCCGACGGCAGCATCGAGAAAGAGGGGAAAGTGGCGGGCTGCATCGGGTGCCATACCGCCGCTATTAACAACGACTGGATCTTTACCGGTCCGGTGAAGTAGGAAAAAGCGAATTGTGGCGAGAGGGAAGACCCGGGCTGCATTAATGGGAACTCCACTTTTCATGTTCCCAACTCCGGGGAAAACGGACCAGTCAAATTCAGCCAGCAAGTGCCATCTTAGAAATATTTTCTAAAATGGCAAAACCGCCTTATCCCAAAAGCGGCGGCTTCTCATTGCCCTATGCGGTCCAGCACTTATCAGGCCCCCGAGCCCCGTCACAAGATCATTTTTCCCTTCCAGGATCTGCTAGAATTGAGCGCAGGATGCTACCAAAGAGGTGAACTTCATGGCTAACGACTCTGGGGTGAAAGTGACGATGTACCGATGGGCTGGATCTTGGGGGCCGTTTCAGATCAAGGTGCCGTGTGGGGAATGCTCTCTGACCCAGGATGTGATCCGCGACACCCTGGCCAGCGAATTAGAGGGCAGCACGGTG
>CALZIZ010000268.1 GCA_945787465.1 uncultured Desulfuromonadales bacterium | reverse complement strand
TGGGCTTGGTTGAAAAAGCTCAGGGCTTCAGTGTACTGTTTTTCCTGGTAGGCCAGAACCCCCTCGAGGTCAAGGCGTTCGGGGCTGGAGTCGGGCAGGACGACAAGTGCATTCACGACCATTTCGGTATCCGCAAATTTAAGGGCCTCCAGCAGTGCAAACCGGTAATGTAACTGCTCGCGGGCCTCGTCGGTGGGGGCAAGATTGGCCAGGGCGCTGCGGTAGTTCTTGCGGGCAGCCTTGTAGCGTTCGAGGGCCTCAAGAAGCTCGGCTCGAAGCAGGTAGAGTTCTGAGCTTTGGGGGCTTTGAATGATGGCCTTTTCGAAGGAGCGGGCGGCACTCGAATAGTCTTTTGCGGCAATACTGTTGACGCCTTGGGCCCGGTGTTGCGCAGCGGAGAGTTGTTCACCGCCGGGCGCAAGGGGCGTGCAGGCCAGGCTGACCTGCAGCAGCACAATCAAAATCGATATCCGAAAAAAGATTTTCATGGATCCTCAATAAAAAAAGCAAAGGCCGGAGAATCCTCTCCGGCCTTAGGTTTATCGCTACCTGCCTAAAGCTGCTTGCCGGTAAGCTGGGTCAGTGCCTCCATGTACTTTTCCGAGGTCTTGCGGACGATTTCTTCTGGTAACAGCGGGGGCGGCGCAACCTTGTTCCAGTCGAGGGTTTCGAGGTAATCGCGCAGGAACTGCTTGTCGAAGCTCGGTTGAGGGCCGCCGGGGCGATACTGGTCTTTGGGCCAGAACCTTGATGAGTCAGGGGTCAGGGCCTCGTCAATCCAGATCAGCTGGTTTTCAAAGACGCCGAATTCGAATTTGGTGTCGGCGATGATGATACCTCTGGTGGCCGCAAGGTCCCTGGCCTTTTTGTAGATGGTCAGGGTCGCATCCCGTGCCTGCTCGGCGAGGTCCTTGCCGCAAAGCTCGACGGCCTTCTCAAAGGTGATGTTCTCGTCGTGCTCGCCCAGTTCCGCCTTGGTCGAAGGGGTGAAGATCGGTTCGGCGAGCTTGTCGCTCTCGACAAGGCCTGAGGGCAGGGGGATGCCGCAGATGCCCCCCGTCTTCTGGTAGTCCTTCCAGCCCGAGCCCGAGACGTAGCCGCGCACGATGCATTCGACGGGCAGCGGCTTGGCTTTTTTGACCAGCATGCTGCGTCCTTCGAGCTGTTCGCGGTACTGGTGGGTCACCTTGGGGAAATCATCGACCTCGGTAGCGACAATGTGATTGGGGATGACATCATGCATCTGCTCGAACCAGAATTTTGAAATCTGGGTCAGCACGTACCCCTTATTGGGGATGCCCTGGTCCATGATCACGTCAAAGGCGCTGATGCGGTCGGTTGTGACGAGCAACAGGTGTTCGCCAAGGTCGTAGATGTCGCGGACCTTGCCCTGGTTGACCATCTTGATATCGGAAAATTGGGTTTTGGTTACAATCGAGGTCATTTGCGTCCGTTCCCTTCAAGCGCACTGATCAGTGCGGGTGCGATGGTGATTTCGGCGTTTTTACGCAGTTCGTCAAGTTTAGCCGAAACTGCTTCATCCTTTTTTCGCGCCAGCAATGAGTCACGAAGCTGGCCTTTGAGGGTGTCGTCCAACTGGGCCAGGTCGGCCTGCTGGCGCTCTTTGAGGGTAACCAGGACAAAGCGTCCGTCAATCTCAAAAACCTGGGGCGCAACAGGGGCCTCGGCGGTCAGGTCGAATGCAACTTTGCTGACCTCCTCGGAGCTGCCCAGTCGAGGAATAAATGCTCCGTAGGAGCGGGTGAAAAAGTCGGTTTCCTCAACCTTCTCTTTATGCTTGTCGGCCAGTTCCTGCAGGGATGCCCCATCTTTGAGAGCTGCAAGAATCTTTTCGGCAGTCTCCCCGGCAAACTCTTTACCCTTGGCCTGGCGGTAGGCTTCTTCAACCTTAACGCGCACTTCCTGCAACTCGGGCAGGCGGCTTTCGCGTCGTTCTTTTACCGCGAATAACACCACCCCGCCGGCATGCTTGATCGGCCGGGAGAGTTCATCTTGCTGGAGGGTGAAGGCGAGATCGGTGATTTCCGGAGCGGCGCCCAGCCCCTCGACAGGTTCGCCGCGGGTAAAGAGCCCGGTTTCCTTCAGCCCCAGCTCATTGGCCTTGGCAGCTGCTGCCAGATCACCGGCTTTGCGGTTGATGTTGTAGGCGTCCATGGCTTTTTCAAAAGCGAGCCTCTGGGCTTTTTCCTCGCGCAGCCCTTGCTTGACCTGATCGAGAACCTCGGCCAGCGGTTTGACACCGGCCTCGATGTACCCTTCACCCTTGATAATGTGCAGGCCGAAGTTGGTTTCGACGATCTCGCTTATGTCACCCGGTTTCAGGTTGAAGGCCGACTGCTCGAAGGGGCCGACCATGGTTCCGCGATTGAAGTAACCGAGTTCCCCGCCCTTGGCGGCGCTGCCGGTGTCGTCGGAATACTTTCGGGCCAGTTCGGCAAAATCTTTGCCGGCGCGGGCCTCGTCCAGCACCTTCTGGGCCAGTTCGCGCTTCTTAGTGCGGGTCTCCTCGCTGGCATCGGCGGGGACCTTGATCAGGACATGAGATGCCTTGGCCTGCTCCTGGATGTCGAACTGGTCGAGGTGGCGGCGGTGGTACTTCTCCAACTCCTCTTCGCTCAGAGTGATCTGATCGCGGTATTTTGCAGGCTCGAAAACCAGGTAGCTCAGGGCAATCGATTCGGGCTGCCTGAATGCTTCGCGGTTTTGTTCGAAATAGCTTTTGAGGGCTTCTTCGTCGATCTTGACCCGGGTTTCGTACAGGGCCGGGGCCAGGCTCAGGAAGGCCAGGTTAACCTTTTCGTTCTGGTTGACGTATTCGGCCTCGATGTCCTGGTCGCTCACTGCTGTGCCTTGTTGCAGTTGATCTTGAACCTTGCCGGCCAGCAGTTGCTGCTTTTGCAGTGCCTCGAATTCTTCAACGCTAATGCGCTGGTAGGCGAGGACCTCCAGGTAGCGGTTTTTGCTGAACGCCCCGTTTTCCTGAAAGGAGGGAATTTCGGCAATGGAGTCGACCAGCTCTTTTTTCGAGACCTTCATCCCCTGGCTCTTAGCCTCCTGGATCAGCAGGGTCTGCTCTATCAGCTGGTTGATTGCCTGTTCCTTCAGCCCCAGTTGCCTTTCGAGGGCAGGATTGAACTGGTCACGGTAGATGTTCTGGTACAGTTGGTAAAGGTTGCTGTAGGCTCTCTGGTAGTCCTGGTAAGCGATATCGGAGCCGTTGACCGTTACCGCGACCGAACCGGGCTGACCGTCGCTGTCGCGGCCCTTGCCCCAGACGAGAAAAATGGTGCCAACGAAAGCGGCGATGATCGTCCAGAAGACAAGCTTAACGACGGCCGTTTTCTGTTTTCTACGAATCAGATCCAGCATTGATGGATGTCTCCTTTTGGGTGTCGCTAGAGGTTCAGAAACAGCGACGAATGTTAGACAATCAGGGCTTGAAATGCAATAACTTTTTCCTTTTCTCGCTTGAAAAACCATGGGCTTTTTGTTACTGTGGACGGCATTTTTGTGAAGAGGCAAAAAGCCTCTTTTTTCGCAGGCTTGAAAGGAGATCGGCCGGAGATGTTTAACCTCTTTGACGCAATCTGGGGTATGTTTTCCAATGACCTGGCAATTGACCTGGGCACGGCGAACACCCTTGTTTATTTAAAAGGCAAAGGTATTGTTGTCAGCGAGCCCTCGGTAGTGGCGGTGCAGAGTGACAGCATGGGCCAGAAAAAGGTGCTCGCTGTCGGCATGGAGGCCAAGAAGATGCTTGGTCGTACGCCGGGCAGCATTGTCGCCATCCGCCCCATGAGGGACGGGGTTATTGCTGACTTTGACATTACCGAAGAGATGCTGCGCTACTTTATTCAGAAGGTGCATAATCGCAAGACCCTGGTTCGGCCGCGCATCGTTATCTGTGTGCCCTCGGGAATTACCCAGGTCGAAAAACGCGCCGTCAAGGAGTCGGCCGAATCGGCCGGCGCCCGCGAGGTCTACCTCATCGAGGAGCCGATGGCAGCTGCCATCGGTGCCGGGCTGCCGATCACAGAAGCTTCGGGGAACATGATCGTCGATATCGGCGGGGGGACCACCGAGGTGGCCGTTATCTCCCTGGCCGGGGTGGTTTACGCCAAGAGCGTGCGGGTCGGCGGAGATAAGCTCGACGAGGCCCTGGTGCAGTACATGAAGCGCAAGTATAATCTGCTGATCGGCGAACGGACCGCAGAGCAGATCAAGATCGAGATCGGCAGCGCTTACCCCGATGAGGAAGTGCGGACCTTGGAAGTCAAGGGGCGGGACCTGGTCAGCGGCATCCCCAAAACCCTCGAGATCAATTCCGAAGAGATCCGCGAAGCCATGTCCGAGACGGTTAATGCCATCGTCGAGGCGGTGCGCATCGCCCTCGAGCGCACCCCGCCGGAGCTGGCCGCGGATATCGTCGACAAGGGGATTATCCTCGCCGGCGGCGGGGCTTATCTGCGAAACCTTGATATTCTGCTGCGCGAAGAGACCGGTCTGCCGGTAGTTATAGCTGAAGACCCCCTGTCCTGCGTGGTGCTCGGCTCGGGCAAGGTCCTCGATGAGCTGGACCTGTTGAAGCGGGTGACCGTAACCTCCTGAGTTAGTGGCCCGATTGGCGATGCATTGTTTCGAAATCGCCCCCAGCTTCTGGCAGGCTGCCTGGTGTTGACGGCCCTGTTGTTCTATTCGGCCCATCTGCGGCAGCAGGAGAAGACCACCCTGTTTGAGCGAACCGTACTCCAGGTTACAGCCCCCTTTCAGATGGTTGTCGATGCCGTTTGGGATACGGTCAGTGGCGGCTGGAACCGTTATCTCTGGCTGATGGAAACCGAACGCCGCAACGAGCAGCTGCTTAAAGAAAATCGCCGGCTTCACGGCGAGTTGGCGAGCCTTCAGGAGGTGCGCCTGGCTAATGAAAGGCTGCGGCGGCTCCTTGATTTTCGTGATCAGACCGCCTTGCCGGCCATGCCTGCTCAGGTTATAGCCGAAGACGCTACCAGCTGGTTTCGCACCGTGGTCATCAACAAGGGGCACCAAGCAGGGGTTCACGACGGGATGCCGGTGGTGGTGGCCGAGGGGGCCGTCGGCCGGGTCATCCGCAGCTCGGCCCATGAGTCGAGGGTGTTGCTGGTGACTGACGCATCTTCGGCCATCGCTTCGCTGGTACAGCGCAACCGAACTCGCGGGGTCTGTCGAGGTCGCGGAGACAGCTTGACCATGGATTTCGCCCTGCGCCAGGAGGATATCGAGGTTGGCGATCAGATTGTGACCTCTGGAACAGGCGGGGTTTTTCCCAAGGGGCTGGTGCTCGGGACGGTGACCAGGGTGACCCGGGAAGAATATGGCCTGTTTCAGACCGTCGATGTCGCTCCTTCGGTTGATTTTTCGCGCCTCGAAGAGGTCCTTGTGCTGCTCAAGGACGGCCGATGAAGCAGGTGTTCACCTACTTTGTGCTTGGGTTCTGCTTCATGTTGCTGCAGTCCACCTGCTTTGCCAGGGTGCTGCCTCTCGATCTCAAGCCTGATTTGATGCTGGTGCTGATCATCTACGTTGCGCTTAATGAGCGGTTGCTCCCTGGCGGCATCATCGCCGCAACCCTCGGGGTTTTACAGGACGTCTTCAGCGGCAGCTTTTTAGGCCTTTACGGCTTTGTCCTGCTGGTTGTCTTTCTGGTCGGCCGGGCTGCGGTCAGTCGGCTTAACGCCGAAAGCTCTGTATTGCTGATGTTTCTGGTGCTCTGGGGGACGGTTGTCGAGGCTGCACTGGTGATCTTTTCGGTCGGGTTTTTTGCCGATTCCGGGCCTATCTGGCCGATAGTCCTTCGGGGGCTGCTCCCTCAATTGTTCCTCAACCTCGCTTCTGCTCTGGTGTTGTTCAAGCTTTCGGTCCTGCTGCAGAAGCGCTTTTTGCCCCACCTGGTCATCCCCGGGTTGCAACACTTGGATAGCCGCGTCATGAGTCTTAAGTCGGGCTGGCCCGATATTCCCGCTTTGAAAAACCGCTTCCTGCTGTTGTCGCTTGCGGCCATTGTCGTTTTTCTGCTTCTGGTACTGCGCCTGTGGTATCTGCAGATTATCAGTGGCGACCGCTACCTTGCCCTGTCCGAGAAAAACCGCATCCGCTATGTGCCTATTGCCGCTCCACGCGGGCCGATTTACGACCGCCATGGGCAATTGCTGGTGGACAACCGGCCTGCTTTTGGCGTTTCGGTGTTGCGCCAGGAGGTCGAGGACAAAGACCAGCTGCTGGAGCGTCTGTCGAACTACCTGGGGCAGGATTCGGAGGACCTTGAAAAACGCTGGCAGGTCGGGCGGCGTTTTCCGAGGTATCGGCCGGTGCCGCTGGCTGATGATATCAGCCGCGACGTCCTCGAGGTGGTTCAGGAGAATTCCGTCGACTTGCCGGGGGTCCTTACCGAAGTGCGGCCCATGCGCTCTTACCCCTTTGGGGAGATGGCGGCGCACCTCTTCGGCTATCTCGGTGAGATCACCGAGCGGGAGCTGCAGCAGGCAGAGGCCAGGGGCTATCGCCCCGGCGAATATGTCGGCAAGAGCGGGCTGGAACGAAAGCTCGAGGACTGGATTCGGGGCGAAGCCGGCGAACGCCTGGTTGAGGTGGATGTCAAGGGCAAGGAGCTGCGGGTTCTGAAGACCCGCGAACCCGTTCCTGGACGCAAGGTTTTTCTGACCCTGGATCGTGATTTGCAGCTGGCTGCCGAAAAGGCTTTCGGTGACCATGCAGGTTCAGTGGTCGTCATCGATGTGCATAGCGGGGAGATGCTGGCGATGGTCAGCAGGCCATCCTTCAACCCGGCCGTCTTTGCCCGGGGCATCACCGGCAAGGAGTGGGTTGCC
>CALZIZ010000267.1 GCA_945787465.1 uncultured Desulfuromonadales bacterium | reverse complement strand
CCAGAACCTGGCGCACCGCAGCCTCGATCTCCTCGGCATCGGTCCCCCGGTTGCAGCCGATGCCGACCACCAGGTCCCGGGGCCGCAACACCAGCAGGTTCTCCTGCTCGGTAAGCCCGTTAAAGAGCCGGTGACTGACAAAAACCCTCCCGGCCACCTCGGCCTGCATGGCTTCGGCGAAGGTTGCGCAGCGGATCACCTGGGGAACATCGACGTAGTGGCGCCAGACGCGGCCCCCCCGATCGACCAGGGCGATCGGTTCGCCTTCAAGCAGCAGGCTGTTGAGCTGCCGCACGTTGGCCAAGGGTTCGAGCGCCAGTCCCTCGCGGCGAGCCAGGTCGTCCCAGGCGGGCAGTCCGTTGACATCGGTGGCGGTGGTGATGACCGCCCGGGCGCCGGTCAGCTCGGCCAGCTCCCGTGCCAGGTCATTGGCCCCGCCCAGATGCCCCGAGAGCAGGCTGATGGCGAACTGGCCCGCTTCGTCCATCACCACCACCGCAGGATCGACGTCCTTGCCCTGCAGGTGCGGCGCCAGGGTGCGTACGACGATGCCGGTGGCCATGATGCAGACCAGGCCCCGGTAGCGGCGAAACAGCTCAGGGAGCAGTTCGGCGACCGGTTCGGCAAAATAGCGGCAGTCATCCTCCTGGCGATAGCGCTCGGGAAGAAAGACCTCAGCCTCGTCAGCTTCTGCGCCGAGACGCCGGGCCAGTTGAGCTCCACCGGATGTAATGGCAACGATAGCTAGATTCATGGGATTGTCATTCGTCACTCGTCACTCGTCACTCGTCACTCGTCACCCGTTACTTGTCACTAGCTCTTCACCCTGAATCCATGAAAAAAGTCCCGGTCGTACAGCTTGGACTTTTCCGGCACGCCGTCCTTACGGGCAGAAAGCACCTCGCCGACGAGGATCAGCGCCTGACGCCTGATCCCGGAATCGGCCACCTTCTCGGCGATGTCGGCCAGGGTCCCCTCAACCATCTGCTCATCGGGCCAGCTCGCCTTGCTGACCACGGCCACCGGGGTATTGGGAGTATAAACCCCGCCGGCCAGAAGCTCTTCCACCACTTCGTCCATCATCGACACCGACAGATAAAGGCAGACCGTCGCGCCAAGAGCAGCGATGCGCCGCAACTGCTCTTTTTCCGGCACCGGGGTGCGCCCCTCGATGCGGGTCAGCACCACGGTCTGGGAGACCCCCGGCAGGGTCAGCTCCTGCCTGAGGGTGGCCGCGCTGGCAAAGGCGGCGGTCACCCCGGGGATCACCGCATAATCGATGCCCAGGGCATCGAGGGCTTCCATCTGCTCCTGGATCGCGCCGTACACCGAGGGGTCGCCGGTGTGCAGCCGCACCACATGGCGTCCCGCGGCCACCGCCTCGGTCATGATCTGCAGCACCTGGTCGAGGTTCAGCGGAGCGCTGTCATAAGCCTCGGCCCCGCTCTTGAGTTCCTCGAGCAGCGCGCGGTTGACCAGCGACCCGGCATAGACCACCACATCGGCCCGCTGCAGGGCCTTGAGCCCCTTGAGGGTAATCAGCTCGGGGTCGCCGGGACCGGCGCCGACAAATAATACGGACGCCTCATTCTTCATGCCCGTCGCCTCACTTCTTGACAATAATCATTGAAAGGTAATTGAGATCGTCTTCGGTAACCAGGTCGAGGTCGTGAAACACCGCTTCGCCCGGCAAACCGACCCGTCGCACATAAACCGCCTTGTCCTTAAGACCGAGCTTTTCGAGCAGGAGACGGATGCGGCCGAAGACCCGGTGCACCTTCATCAGCACGATGGTGTCGAACTCTTCGAGGGTCCTGGCCAGGTCCCCCTCCTCGTAAGTGGCCGGCAGAATCGCCAGCCGCTCGTCGGAAAGGCCCAGGGGCAGCCCGGCCAGGGCCGCCGCAGTGTTGATGGAGGAAACCCCTGAGACGATTTCAACGGGGATTTCGGGGTGGAGTTTCTGCAGCTGATGGTACATGTACAAAAAGGTGCTGTAGAGAAAGGGATCGCCGATGGTGATAAAAGCCACGGTCTTACCCTGCAGCACATATTCGGCCACTTCGCGGGCCGAAGCCGCCCAGTCCTCCTCGAGGCCGGACTGATCCTTCTTCATGGGAAAGACATGGGTCACCAGCTGCTGGCGCACCGGATCGAGCAGCTGCTTGACGATGGACTGGGCGATGGAGGACTTCTTCGGGTCGCTGACCGGTGTGACCACCACGTCGGCCTCCCGGATCAGTCGCGCCCCTTTGAGGGTCAGCAGCTCCGGATCACCGGGACCGACCCCGACTGCGATAACGCGAGGTTGCATAGAAAATACCTTTGCCAAGGGCTGGAAAGCGTAATAAGTGATATGTAACGGGTCAAAAGCATTGAGATCATTGGATTCAACCCATCACCTATCACCTATCACTCATTACGCCTTTAGCCTTATTTTATGGTTATTCTTTGACCGCAACAACCACATAGACCGGATTAAAGGCTTCGAACATCTTGTAATCGGTCAGCGGCCGGGTGCGGGCGATGTTGACCACGGTGACTTCGACTCCGTAGCCTGCGTTGTCGAAAAACTCGTTGGCGGCGGTCAGGGTGTCGAGGGTCACCGCGTTGAGCACCACCCGCCCGTCGGCGGCCAGGCGCTGATCGACGGTTTCGAGGATCTCGTAGAGGTTGCCCCCGGAGCCGCCGATAAAGACCCGGTCGGGGTCGGGCAGGGTTTCAAGGCAGTCGGGCGCCATGCCTTCGACCAGGGTGACGTTGCGGGCATTGAACTTGTTGAGGTTTTCCTTGATGAAACCGATGCACTGCTCGTTGCGCTCGATGGCGAAGATATGCCCGTTGGGCAGCAGGTGGTCGGCCTCGATGCTTACCGAACCCGAACCGGCGCCGATATCCCACAGGCACATATCATGGCGCAGCTTGAGCTTGGCCAGGGTCACCACCCGCACCTCTTCCTTGGTGATCAGCTTCTTGACGGTGGCAAACTCCTCGTCGGGAATGCCGAGGGTCGGCACGTATTCGTCCCCTTCGGTCTCATATTCCTTGATCAGGATCAGCACGTTGAGGGGCGCGGCCTCGATCTGCTGCAGCCCCTTGACGTCGGTGGCGATGATTTTTTCCTCTTCGGTGCCGAGATTTTCGCACAGGTAAGCCGCATAGCCGCCCCGGCCCCGTTCAATAAGTTCGGTGGCAATGGCGGCTGGGGTATTGACATCGTCGGTCAGCACCGCCGCCTTGTCGTTGGCGACAATCCGGTCGACCGCCCCCTTGAACCCCCGGCCGTGGGCCGAGATGAAGACCGCGTCATCCCAGGGCTCACGAATCTTGGCGAAAGCGTACTGCACCGAGGTAACGTTGGGCACGAACTCGAAATCCGCCTCGGGCAGGTTGCGCAACAGGTAACGACCGATGCCGAAAAACAGCGGATCGCCCGAGGCCAGCACCACCATCTTGCCGTCGGGCTTTTTCAAACGTTCGACAACCTGCCCCAAATTGCTGCCGATGACCATTTTCTCTCCGGCAAACTGAGGGAAAAGATCGAGCTGGCGCTGTCCGCCCATGAGCAGGCCGGCTTCGCCAATCAGGTCCAAAGCCCGCTGGCTGAAACCTTCCTGCCCTTCGACCCCGGCCCCGATCACATAGATTCGTTTCATGCTGTACCTTCCTTTGGCCAGTCTCCGAAGCGGGCGATGACCTGGCCGTCATAACCAATAAGTAAAATACCGATCTCCGCCCCAGGTGCCCGCTGCCGGCACTCGTCCAGCGCCCGCCGGGCGACCTCGGCGACCAGGGTTGAATCCGCGCCGAGAAATTGCAGCACCTCGCGGGCCGTGTTGGCACACTCTATCTTTTTCACCGCCGCTGCGTCAAGACCGACCGCTTCGGCCCAGTGGGCCAGGTAGCGTAAATCGAGGCTTGAGGCGCTGACGTGGGTATGGGCATGACCGCAGGCGATCTTGACCAGCTTGGCGAATTGCACCGCCAGAACCAGGTTGGGCACCCCCTTGCGGTGGCAGGCCTGCAGGGCGTAGCCCACATGATCGCCCATCATCACGAAGCCCTCTTCGGCCAGGCCCAGCGCCTGCTGAGCAGCCATCTCGCTGGTGCGCCCGGTGGAAAGGACCGCGGTCTCAAGGCCGGCGGCAAGCGCCACGTCCAGGGCCACCTCCAGGGTGTCGGTCCAGGCCTTGTGGGAAATCGGCTTGACCACTCCCGTGGTCCCCAGAATCGACAACCCGCCGACAATCCCCAGGCGCTCGTTGAGGGTCCGCTGGGCGCGCTGCTCGCCGTCGGGGATCGAGATGCTTACCACCAGCTGCCGATCCTCAGGAAGCTTCGAGAAGACCGAGGTAATCGCCTCGCCGATCATCCTTCGGGGCACCGGATTGATGGCCGGCTCGCCCACCGCAACCGCCAGGCCCGGTTTGGTGACCCGCCCCACCCCCTGGCCGGCGGCAATGACCAGCGCCGATTCGCCTGGCTGCCGTTCGGCCCAGCAAAGCCGGGCGTGGACCTCGACGCCGTTGGTCACGTCGGGGTCGTCTCCGGCGTCCTTGATGACAAAACAACTCGCCTGCTCGGTGCCAAAGGCCTGGCCTTCGAGGGCGAAGGTCGCCGAGAATCCGGCAGGCAGCGCCAGTTCCACCGCCTCGAGGCGGTGCTGCTCCTTGAGCATACGCGCCGCGCCGAGGCTGGCGGCAGCGGCACAGGCCCCGGTAGTGTATCCGTAGCGCAAAGTGTCGTCGTCCATCTCAGACCCTTGAGATCACGTCCTGCACCGAGAGCAGGCGCAGGATCTCCCGCCGCGCCTCGCCTACGGTCAGCGGCAGATGATGGAGCTTGACATGGTCGCGGGATTTG